>JAGPDT010000073.1 GCA_018057455.1 Flavobacteriales bacterium
AACCAGCCGAACATGCAACGTTTGTTGAGCTCCCTCTTCGCACTACCCCTGCTGATGGCCTGTGGCGGCGGTGGAACAACGCCCGAAAAAGCCCAAGCTGCCGACACGGCCGCCGTGGACACCTTCCAGTGGCAGGTGGACCAGTTCGCCGATGTGCGCGTGATCCGTTACCAAGTGCCGGGGTGGGAGCAGCTCTCCCTCCAGCAGAAGAAGCTGGCCTACTTCCTCACCATGGCCTCGCTCAGCGGGCGCGACATCATGTGGGACCAGAACTACCGCCACAACCTGAAGGTGCGCAAGGCCCTGGAGAAAATCCTCACCGACTTCAAAGGTGAACGCAGTGGCGCCCCCTGGGACGCCTTCCTGGCCTATGCCAAACAAGTCTTCTTCGCCAACGGCATCCACCACCACTACAGCCAGCAGAAGTTCGCCCCGGGATTCCCGCGCAGCTACATGGACACCTTGATCGCCGCCAGCGGTGCGCAATTGCCCACGGACGTGGTGGACATCCTCTTCGACCCCGCCATCGATGCCAAGAAGGTGAGCCTGGACAAGGACAAGGACGCGGTGCTGGCCTCGGCCGTGAACTTCTACGGAGAGGACATCAACGCCAAGGAAGTCGAGGCGTTCTACAAAGCCATGGACGTGAAGGGCGATACCACGCCCATCAGCTACGGCCTCAACAGCAAGCTGGTGCGCGGACCGGACGGCACGCTCCAGGAGGAGGTGTGGAAAGTGGGCGGCCTGTACGGGCCCGCCTTGACCGAATGCGTGAAGTGGTTGGTGAAGGCTGCCGAGGTGGCCGAGAACGAACAACAACGCAAGGCCATCAACCTGCTCATCGCCTACTACCGCACCGGCGACCTGAAGACCTGGGACGACTTCAACGTGGCCTGGGTGCAGGACACCACCGGTACGGTGGACTTCATACACGGCTTCGTGGAAGTGTACAACGACCCCTTGGGCAAACGCGGCTCCTTCGAGGCCATCGTGGAGGTGACCGACCCGGTGGCCACCAAGCGCATGGTGGAAGTACAGAAGAACGCCCAGTGGTTCGAAGATCATTCCCCCTTGCTGCCCCAGCACAAGAAGAAGAACGTGGTGGGCATCACCTACCGCTTCATCAACGCCGTGGGCGAGGCCGGTGATGCCGCGCCCAGCACGCCCATCGGCGTGAATTTGCCCAACGCCGATTGGATCCGCAAGGACCATGGGAGCAAGAGCATCAGCCTGGGCAACATCATCGACGCCTATGAGAAGAGCACCGGCCAAAGCAGCCTGGAGGAGTTCTGCCACGACCAGGCCGAGATCGACCGCGCGGTGAAATACGGATCGCTCGCCAGCAGCCTGCATACGGCCCTGCACGAGGTGGTGGGCCATGCCAGCGGCCAGTTGGAGCCCGGTGTGGGCGGCCCCGACGCCACGTTGAGGACCTATGCCAGCACGCTCGAAGAAGGACGCGCGGACCTGGTGGCCCTCTACTACATGATGGACCCCAAGCTGGTGGAACTGGGCCTGATGCCCTCCTTGGACGTGGGCAAGGCCGAGTACGACAGCTACATCCGCAACGGCATGATGCTCCAGCTGCGCCGCTTGAAGCTCGGCGACCAGGTGGAGGAGGCACACATGCGCAACCGCCAATGGGTGAGCGCCTGGGTGCTGGAAAAAGGAGCCCCCGACAGCGTGGTGGTGAAGGAAACGCGCAACGGCAAGACCTACTTCCACGTGCGCGACTACAACAAGCTGCGCGAGCTCTTCGGCCAGCTCTTGCGCGAGGTGCAGCGGATCAAGAGCCAGGGCGACCACCAAGCCGGCCACGACCTGGTGGAGAACTACGGCGTAAAGGTGGACCCCGCCCTGCATGCCGAAGTGCTCAAGCGGGCCGAGCACATCAAGACAGCCCCGTATGCGGGCTTCATCCAGCCGCGCTTGGTGCCGGTGACCGGTGCCAATGGCGAGATCACCGACATCAAGGTGGAATACCCGGCGGACTTCCTCGGCCAGATGCTCGAATACGGCCGGTCCTTCAGCTTCCTGCCTTAAGGCCACCAACGCAGCCGGTAGCAAGAAAAATTTGGATCCGCCCTGGCCGGTGTCACGGGGGTAAGGCTATATTTGCGCCCCCGTTCGGCAACGGATGTGGAACCACCGGAGTGGCGGAATTGGTAGACGCGCACGTTTCAGGGGCGTGTGACCGTAAGGTTGTAAGGGTTCGAGTCCCTTCTCCGGTACAGGCAAAGCGGCGAAAGCCGCTTTGCTTTTTACGGACCTTGGGCCTTGGACGCCAAGGCCGGCCGATCCTATATTTGATCAGCTGGCATGACGGGCCGACGATTCCATAGCCGACGATCCTATCGCTACTTCCTCCTGCTGGGTGCCGGCGGAATGTGCCTGGGCTTGGCGGGCCTGCTGGCCACGGACCTCACCGGTTCGGATACATTCAGGTTGGCGGGCTTGGCCTTGGTGGCGGTGGCCTTTGCGGCGGCCGCGGTGGTGCAGTACTTGCAGGGCGTGGAATACGTGCTGGGCCCTGACGGACTGTTGCTGCGGCGGGGAGAGGTGCGGGAGGAGCTGCCCCTGGAGCTGTTGCTGGACGCCAACGTGGTGGACATGGATACGGCCAGGGGCTATGCCAAAGTGAATACCGGAACGGACGCTTCGGTGTCCATTCCTGAACGCGCCTCGCTGACGCGGTACTGCTCGGTGCCCTTGCAAGAGGTGCCCTTGCTGGGCCAGGGACTGCCGGGCGCGGGCAGCCTGGGCTCCAGGCGCTCCATGGTGCTGCTGCGGATCCGTGACGGCCGCCTGCTGTTGTTGTCGCCCAAGCACTGCCACGGCATGGCCTCAGCCATCAGCAAGGCGATCAATTCCCCTTGAGCGGAGCGGTGGACCCGCTCAACGCAGCCGCAACGACTGGCCCACCCGCAACGTGCTGCTGGCCTTGATGCGGTTGATCTTGCACAACCGGGATACGGACACCCCTGAACGGCGCGAGATCGCGTAGAGCGTATCGCCCTTGCGCACCCGGTAGCGCGATGGGCTGGTGGCCGGGATCTGGAACGCACGCGGGGTCACCACGAAGGTGTTGTGGCGCAATTTGCCCGCCTCCAGGTCGAACACCTTCGCCGGGTCGATCGGATGCCCCATGTAGCGCGTCTCGAAATGAAGATGGCTGCCCGTGGAGCGCCCCGTGGAGCCGCCCAGCCCGAGCACATCCCCCGCCTGTACGTCATCGCCCACTTCGGCCAAGCGCTTGCTCAGGTGGCCGTACAGCGTTTCCAGGCCGTTCGGATGGCGCACCACCACCACGTGCCCGAATTCACGGTGGTAACGGGAGATGCGCACCTTGCCTTCAAAAGCGCTGAGCACCGTGTCGCCCGTTTGTAGTTTGAGGTCCGTGCCGTAATGGTGGCGCCCATGGCGCATGCCGAACGGCGATGTGATCCGGCCGTGGATGGGCATGGCGTGGTCGCAGTCCGCCCAGCCCAGTAACAGGTTGATCGTATCGGTGATCGCGGGGCGCCGCTCGAAGATCTGGTCGGTGTTCCAATCGCCGTAAGTCCCGAACGCGGGGAAGTGCAGTGCGGAATCAACCGAGGTCCAGAGCTCCGGTGCCATGGTCTCATCCACGATCAGGCCGTCACCGGTGGCTTCGTAACCGCTGCTGTCCACCAAGCCGCCCACGCCTTCCTCCTGGCCGAATGCCGCCGACGACATCGTTGCCCACAGTGCCAGGGGCAGGATGAGGAAGGAAGGTCCGAGTTGCATGGCGCGCAAAACTATCCGGCACCACGGCCCCTGCAACCCATGTGGCGGGGCCATTCACCCACAGCGGGTTGTGGATCGCCCGCAATTGTGAAGAAAGCCTTGCTCAGCGCGCCATTCCGGCACGGCCCCCATCTTTGCGCCCGCCGGTTAAGGATCGTTAATCATGAACATCGTCCGTTATTCGTTCCTGTTGGTGCCGCTGCTCCTTGTGGCATGCGATGCGCCGCAGGAAGCTCCGCAGACCGATCGCCTGGACGTGGACAAGGCCACGATGGATGACCGTGTGCGTCCGCAGATCTATGTGCCGGTGAAGCTCACCACGGACCTCGGGGTGTTGAGCGCGGAAGACCGGCAGCTACTGCCCTTGTTGATCGGCGCGGCGCAGATCATGGACAGCCTCTTTTGGCAGGAAGCATGGGGCGCACCGGACAGCATTCCGCTGGAACATCCCACACCGGAACAGCGTGCATTCTTCCGCATGAACTACGGCCCTTGGGACCGCTTGGACGGCGACAAGGCCTTCTTGGACGGCGTAGGGGAGAAGCCCAAAGGGGCGCGCTTCTATCCGGCGGACATGGCCCCCGCGGAGTTCGAGGCCTGGGACGACAGCGCGAAGCAGAGCCTCTACACCATGGTGCGCCGCGATGCCCGTGGCCGGCTCAGGGCCGTTCCTTACCACCACTACTTCGGCGCACAGGTCCAACGCGCGGCGGCATTGCTGGACCAGGCCGCCGCGCTGGCCAAGGACCAGGGCCTGGAACGGTACTTGACGGCGCGGGCCGCGGCCTTGCGGACGGACCATTACCACGCCAGCGACATCGCCTGGATGGACATGCGCACCAATGCGGTGGACCTCATCATCGGTCCCATTGAAACCTATGAGGACCAGCTCTTCGGCCTCAAGGCCTCGCATGAAGCCTATGTGCTGGTGAAGGACACCGGATGGACCCGGCGCCTGGAACGCTTCGCCAAACTGCTGCCCGCGTTGCAACGCGGCTTGCCCGTAGGCGCTGCCTATAAAAAGGAAACGCCCGGCAGCGACGGCCAGTTGGGCGCCTATGACGTGATCTACTACGCCGGGGCCTGCAACGCCGGCGGCAAGACCATCGCCGTGAACCTGCCCAACGACGAAGGCATCCAGTTGCAGAAGGGCACGCGCCGGCTGCAATTGAAGAACGCGATGAAGGCCAAGTTTGACCGGATCGTGGTGCCCATCGCCGAACAGCTCGTGGCCGAAGACCAACGCAAGCACGTCACCTTTGATGCCTTCTTCCAGAACGTGATGTTCCACGAAGTGGCCCACGGGCTGGGCATCAAGAACACCATCAACGGCAAAGGCACCGTGCGTGAGGCCCTGTTGGAAGAGGCGGGTGCACTCGAGGAAGGCAAGGCGGACATCCTCGGGCTGTACATGGTGGAGGAGCTGCGCCGCAAGGGCGAGATCGGCGAGGGGGAACTGATGGACAACTACGTCACCTTCATGGCCAGCGTGTTCCGGTCGGTGCGCTTCGGCGCCAGCTCGGCGCACGGCCGTGCCAACATGGTCCGCTTCAACTTCTTCATGCGGGCCGGGGCCTTCATGCGTGATGCGGCCACTGGCACCTACCGCGTGGATGCCCGGAAGATGCACCAGGCCATCAACGACCTCAGTGCGTTGATCCTGCAACTGCAGGGCGATGGCGACCTGGAAGGCGTGCAGGAGCTGATGCGCGAGCAAGGCGCCCTGGGCAAGGA
The DNA here is from genome assembly GCA_018057455.1 of Flavobacteriales bacterium. Classification (GTDB taxonomy): domain Bacteria; phylum Bacteroidota; class Bacteroidia; order Flavobacteriales_F; family PHOS-HE28; genus PHOS-HE28. The sequence continues at coordinate 5,503 of JAGPDT010000073.1, forward strand.
ACTGCAGGCCGACCTGGACCGTTTGAAGCAGGCGGACATCCCCGTGGACCTGGTGTTTGAACAGGGCTTGGGCGCACTGGGCCTGGGTGCCGCACACTGACAACGCCTCACGGACCATGGGCGGGGAACTCAACGGGCCAACCACCAAAGAGGCTGGAAGCGGCCTCCTGCAAGGTGCTTTCCGCTTGCTGGCGGCCTTGGCCGTTTCGCTGGCGGCCTGCCTTTGGGCCTGGCCCTACTTGCCCATGCTGAAGGTGCCCACCGTAGGGGGCCTTGGATCGGACCGGCTGGTGATGTTCATGGTGGTGGCTTCCGTGCTTTACTTCCTGCTCAAGCGCTTCCCCGTCCCCGTCTATGGCGCGATCATCCTGGCCCTGGTGGTGTTCACCGTGAGAAGTTTCCGCGGGGAGGATCCTTTCCAAACGCTGGTGGCCCGGTTCAGAAGCTCGTTGCCGGCGTTGACGCGCACCACGCAGGGCATGCCCGATGCCTCGGAGTTGATCCCCTTCAAGGGTGCCGAGGAGCTGCGCGCAGCCATGGACTACCGCGACCCCGTGGTGCGCACCTTCGCCGTGCGCGCCGCCACCACCTGGTTCGCGCCTGATGCCAAGGAAGGCGACCGCAGCCTGATCCAGACCTTTTCCATCTTCAAGGTGATCAACGGGGCATGGACCTACGTGAGCGACCCCACCGACGCGGAATACTTCGCCACGGCCCGCGAGAGCATCGCCCTGTTGGCCGGTGATTGCGACGACCACGCCGTGCTGATGGCCGCCTCGATCAAGGCCATCGGGGGCAAGGTGCGGCTGGTGCGCACCACCGGCCACATCTACCCCGAGCTGTGCGTGGGCAACGCAAAAGCCATGCAGCGCGCGGCATACCTCATCCGCAACGTGCTCTTCCCGGAGGAGGCGCGCTACGCCGACCTCCACTACCACACCGATGCCAACGGGGATTGCTGGATCAACCTGGACTATACGCGGCGCTACCCCGGCGGGCCGGTGATGAACGAGAAGATCATCGGGATCCTCCATGTGTGACCAGGCCATGGTGCCCTTGCTACATTTGACCGGATGTCCGAGGAGCGCAAACTGATGAACCCGGCGGAATTGGCCAAGGCCAGCCACATGCGGCCGGGCGACCCGCGCATTGCGGTCTTGTCCGAGGTCAGCGGGCTCAAGCGGCTGGAACGCTTCTACAACGAGATCGAGTGGAAGCCCGGCATGGACTTCATCGGCGCCTTGTTCGCCCACTTGGACCTTCGGCTGGAGGTGGACCCCGCCGAGCTGGAACGCGTGCCCCGGGAAGGCGGCATCGCCATCGTGGCCAACCACCCCTACGGCGCCATCGACGGGCTGGCCATGCTGCACGTGCTGCGCGAGCGGCGGCCCGACCTGAAAGTGATGGCCAACTTCATGCTGCAGCAGCTGGAGCCCCTGCGCGACCGCTTCATCGGCGTGAACCCTTTTGAACAGCTCACTGCGCGCAGCAGCTTCCAGGGCATGCGGCAGGCCGCCCAGCACCTGGCGGACGGCGGGGCCTTGGGCGTATTCCCCGCCGGCGAGGTGAGCAGCTACCGCAAGGACCTTGACGCCGTGGCCGACCCGCGCTGGAAGACGCCCGTGATCAAGCTGATCCGCCATGCGGGCGTGCCCGTGGTCCCGCTCTGGTTCGATGGTGCCAACAGCCTGGTGTTCCAGATCCTGGGCATGGTGCACCCCGGCCTGCGCACCTTGCAGCTGCCCCGCGAACTGCTGCGGATGCACGGGCGCAGCGTGCGCTTGCGCATCGGAAACCCGCTCACCGAGAAGGAACTCGCCCGCTTCTCTTCCGTGGACGACCTGGCGCGTTTCCTGCGTGCCAAGACGTACTCCATCGGCAGCGGCGTGAGCGTGCGGCGCGAGCATTTCAAACCCCTCCTGTTCCCCCGCACACCCAAGCCCATCATTGCGCCCATCGCCACCGACGTGCTCGAACAGGAACTTGGAGCACTTGCCGACAAGCGCCTGAACACCCAAGGTGAATTCGACCTGTACCTGGCGCCCAGCGGGCGTATCCCCCACATGCTGCGCGAAATCGGGCGCTTGCGCGAGGTGACCTTCCGCGCCGTGGAGGAAGGCACCAACAAAGCCGTGGACCTCGACGAGTTCGATCACTACTACGACCACCTTTTCGTGTGGGACCGCGAGAAGAAGAAGCTGGCCGGCGCCTACCGGGTGGGCGACGGCCGCGTGATCATGGACCGCTATGGCAAGCGCGGGTTCTACCTCAACACCCTCTTCCGCATGGGCAGCCCCATGAAGCGGGTCCTCTCGGCCAGCTTTGAGCTGGGCCGTTCTTTCGTTGCCACCGAGTATCAGCGCCACCGCCTGCCGTTGTACATGCTGTGGCGCGGGCTGCTCCTGCACGTGATCTCCCATCCCGGTCACCGCTTCCTCATCGGGCCGGTGAGCATCAGCGGTGCCTACAGCAAGCTCTCCCGCCGCTTGATCATCGAATTCGTGCAGAAGCACCACTACGACGAGGAACTCGCCCAGCACGTGAAACCACGCAACCGCTTCCACATCGGCATCGATAAGACCGACGGCTCGGCCTTGCTGGAAGCCTCCGGTGAAGACCTGAAAAAACTCGACCAGGTGATCGCCGATGTGGAGGTCAGCGGCATGACCGTGCCGGTGCTCCTCAAGCGCTACCTGCTGCTCAACGCCAAGATCATCGGCTTCAACCGCGATCCGCGTTTCAATGACGCGTTGGACGGCCTGGTGGTGCTCGACCTCTCCAAGGTGCCTCCCGGCGTGGTCGAGGGGCTGCGCAAAGGCATGTCCGTGTAGGCGACCCCGGGGCCACCGCGTGCCCGCTTGGTCCGTCATCTGTACATTGCTCTGGTTTTGTGCTGCTCCTCACCCCTTGGCCCCATCCGGATGAAGTGTTCCTTACGTGCCTACGCCTGGCTGCTGAGCTGCCCAGGCCTGTTCATCCATGCCCATGCCCAAGACCCGGAAGACGTGGTGCGCACATGGCTGCAGGACCACCGGGCACAATGGGGCATCACCCTCCAGGATGCCACAGGTTGGGAGGTCACTGACCGCGTCGCCGACAAACGCGGCATCACGTTCATCCACATCGGGCAAACGGCCCAGGGCCTGCCGGTCGCCGGCGCCGTGGCCAACTTCGCCGTGAAGGGCGGGCAAGTGGTGCACGCCGGCAACCGCATGCAGCCCGACGTGGCCCGGCGGGTGGGAACGGACACACCGGGCATCACCGCCGAGGAGGCCTTGCGCGCCGCGGCCCGCCACTTGGGCCTGGTGCCGCACGATGTCCACGTGCAGGAGCGCACCTCCGCCTCCCGGCTGCTGTTGGGCACTTGCGGCATCTCGCTCGATCCCGTTCCGGCGGCCTTGGTGTACCAACCCGTACCAGGGCAGCGCCCCATACCGCTGGCTTGGGAACTGGTGGTCCGCGACCGTGGCGGCAAGCACTGGTGGCACATGGCCCTGGATGCCCACAGCGGTGAGCTGTTGCACCGCAACGACCGCATGGTGGAATGCGCCAAGGCGCCGGGGTCCTTGAGCCGCGCATACAATGCCATGGCCGACCTTGGCCCCGAGGGCGCCCTTGCGGGGGAGGCCGCTGCGGGTGGTGGTGCGGCCGGTTACCGGGTTTTTCCTTTTCCCACGGAAAGCCCCGTTTACGGCGCACATCAGCTGGTGTTCTCCCCGGCCGATCCGGTGGCTTCGCCCTTCGGTTGGCATGATACCGACGGAATGCCCGGCGCCGAGCACACCATCACCCGGGGCAACAACGCCTATGCCGCGGAAGACCTCGCGGACCAGGACATCATGGGCTACAGCCCCGACGGCGGGGGCGGACTGCTCTTCGACTTCCCTTACGTGCAAGAGCAAGGCCCGGCCAGCTACCTCGATGCGGCCATCACCAACCTCTTCTACACCTGCAATGTGCTGCACGACGTGTGGTACCGCTACGGCTTCGATGAGGAGAGCGGCAACTTCCAATCGTTCAATTACGGCGGATCGCCGGGCGCGGACGATGCGGTGATCGCACAAGCCCAGGACGGTGGCGGCACCAACAACGCCAACTTCGGCACGCCTCCGGACGGTTCACCGGGCGTGATGCAGATGTACCTGTGGCGAACCAGCGAGGCCGACACCTTCCGCGTGAACAGCCCCATTGGCCTGGCCGGCACCTATGGCATTGAGGTGGCCGGCTTCGGGCCCCTGTTGCCCGGTGATGGCATCACCGCCGACCTGGCGTTGGTGCAGGATGCGCTCGCACCGGTCAGCGACGCGTGTGATGCCCTGCTCAATGGCGCCGGCCTCGCGGGCAAAATCGCCGTGGTGGACCGCGGCTTGTGCACTTTCGTCTCCAAGGTGCAGGCCATCCAGTCGGAAGGTGCGCTGGCCGTGGTGGTGGTGAACAACGTGGCGGGTGGGCCCATTACCATGGGCGGTGACGATCCCGGCGACATCACCATTCCTGCCGTCATGGTCTCCCAGAACGACGGGCAGTTGATCAAGGATGCCATGCTCAATGGCCCCGTGAACGCCACCCTGCAGGGCGCCGGACTGGAAAGCATGATGGACTGCGACTTCGACAACGGCATCATCGCCCATGAATACGGCCATGGCATCTCCAACCGGCTCACCGGCGGGCCGGGCAACGTGGACTGCCTGTGGAACGACGAGCAGATGGGGGAGGGCTGGGGCGATTGGATGGGCCTGGTGTTGAGCATGCGCCCCGGCGACCTGCCGGAAACGCCGCGCGGCGTGGGCAACTTCGTCACGGCGGAAGGCCCTGACGGTGGAGGCATCCGCCTGATGCCTTATACCACCGACATGGAACTCAACGAGGTGACCTACGCCTCCACCAACACCGGGGCCTTCCAGGAAACCCATGCCTTGGGCTCGGTGTGGGCCACCATGCTGTGGGACCTCACCTGGGCCCTGGTGGATGAAGAAGGATTCGACCCGGACCTGTACACCGGCACCGGTGGCAACAACACCGCCATGCAATTGGTGATGGACGGCATGAAGCTGCAGCCCTGTTCACCCGGCTTCGTGGACGGCCGCGACGCGATCCTGGCAGCCGACGACGTGAATTATGGCGGCGCCCACAGCTGCCTCATCTGGCACGCCTTCGCGCGCCGCGGCCTGGGCCTCAGCGCCGATCAGGGCAGCTCGTTCTCCACCACCGACCAGAACGAGGCCTTTGATGTGCCCATCGAATGCATAAGCGTGGGCGTGGCCCCCATCTCCGCACCCAACCAGGGCTTCGTAGTGGCACCCGGGCCCGGCCAGGGCCAAATGCAACTGTTGTTCGGCACCCCCGCGCAAACCGGCGCCACCGTGCGCTTGATCGCCATGGACGGCCGCATGATCGGCCAGTGGCCCATGGCCCAGGGTACGTCAACATGGGTGCTGGACATCGGCCATGCGGCACATGCCGCCTACCTCGTGGAATGGGCCCCCGAAGGCGGCGCACCGGTGCGCCGCAGATACGTGCACACCGGCCCATGAGCCTCCGGACGCCGTCGGTATGAGCGGTGATGGCGCTACGCCGGTGGTGCCCGCCGTGCCTGCGCGCCAGCGACCTTTGCCGCACCATGGCCCTCCGGACCCTGAAGGAAGAAGTGAACGAACTGTTGGACTTGGGCTTCAGCCACCAGCAAGTGTTCGACCAGCTGGTGCTGCAGCACCCCGATGCAAAGCCCAGGCGCATTGCAGGCCTGCTGCAACACAGACCCTCCCTCGCCGCCAAAGAGCGCTACCGCCACCCGCATCGGGCACTACTTGCCTTGGTGGCGGGCAGTGTATTGATGCGCCTCATGACCCTTTATCTTGGTAAGCCCGTTGATACGGAACAGCCGTGGAGGATCATCGGGCTGGTGCCTGTTGCCACACTGTTCATGGCGTATGCCTTGTACCGTTGGGACGGTCGGCACATCCAGTGGGTAACCTGGATGAACCTCGTTGGGGCCGTGGGCGCGCTGCGCATCTTGACCGGGCTGGTGGTGGAGGGAAACAGGCTCACCCTGGGCGAAGCGGGCAGTGTGATCTCCTTGGCCATCGGGGCGTTGGCGCTGTATCTGCACAACGTGGCCTTCCCCAAGTACATTTTCCACAAGGACCCCCTGGGCGGACCGGGCCGGCACGAATTCAAGGAGCGCTTCCAGGAGCCTTGGACCGGGCGCTGAACGGCCGGGGCCTGCATGGAAGGTCCGGTCAACAGGGCCGATTGGTTGCAAGTGCCGCTGCCGCCGGATATCGATTGCTGGCCGGCGCTTCATCGGAACAAGGAAATTCCCTCCCGTTTTTCGGCGAACGGAGCAGTGCCAAGCTGGGATCCTTGGTCTGAATAGTGTAATTTCAGCCACCGGTAGCCCGGAAACAACACCTGCGATCATGAATCAGAGGATACAACGGTCCATGGGGTCAAGGACCATGCTCTTTCTTGCCACCGGTGCGTTGCTGGCATCTTCAGGCCGTGCGCAAGATGTGATCCCCTCCTCGGTGGACATCCGTTTGGCACAAGGTCCCGCGGGTGATCAGGTCCAAGTGCAGCTCATGGCGCACTCCACCGCCCCGTTCACAGGGGTGCTCAGCGCGATCACCGCCAGCATCCGGTACAACGATGCTTCCGGCTCCACCTTGGGTGCCGGATCCAGTTTCTGCACGGCGTGGAGCTCCTTTGCGCCATCGGGGGTGGTCACCAACATGGGCAATGCCTACCGGACGTACAATGGGTTCGGGTTGAGCCGGCTGGACCAAGCTGCCGGGGGCGGTGGCTGTGCCGTGACGATCCCGCAGGAAACCTGGTTCACCATCTCCACCATCACCGTGGGCGGAACCGCCTGTACCTCGTTCACGTTGGGCAACGACGGATATACCCAGGCCAACAACCGGAACTACTACATCTCCATGAACGGGGTGGATGTTACCGGCAACATCGTGGGCGGTGCGGTGACCGCCGGTGGTGGCTGTGCATACGATTGCCTGGGGGTTCCCGGCGGGCCGGCGTTGCCAGGCACTCCTTGTGATGATGGCGACCCCAACTCCTCCAACGACGTGTACGGCACCAACTGCCAATGTTCGGGCACCTGTGACCAGGAGGCCTTCAAGTTGGACATCACCCCCGATGCCAACGGGGATGAGATCACCTGGGCGCTCACCCGGGCCAACGGCACACCGGTCGCCACGGGTGGTCCTTATCCCTCTGCCACATCCGGCGTGGTGCTCCATGAACAGGTGTGCCTCTCGGCGGGCTGCTACAAGTTCACCCTTACCGACGCCGGTGGCGACGGCATACCGGGCGGCGGCTACCAGGTACGCGACGGGCAAGGCAACCGCCTGATCGATGCCGATGGCGGCTTCACCGCCACCAGCGCCATCGGAGCAAGCTTCTGCCTGCCGGCAAGCAGCGTAACGGTGAACGCCTCCTCGTGCGACAACATGGCCTTCACCAACGGCAGCAGTGTGGTAGTGGATGCCGTGCCCGGTGCCACGTCGTACCAGTTCTGGTTCTTCGATCCCCACGGAGGCCTGCAGAAGAAGATCACCAGGCCGGGAACCGTGTTCACGGTGCCCCCGGGGATGAACCTGCCCGATGGCCGTTGGATGAACGTGCGCGTGCGGGCCCAGGTGGCCGCGGCGTGGTCCGAGTATGGGCCTGCCTGTGTCCTGGTATTGGCCGACCCGCCGGGCATGCAATTGGGGGGCGGGCCTGGCGCATCCGAACAATTCGTGGATGCCGAACGAAGGCTTTGGCCCAACCCCGTTGAGGATGGACGGCTGAACGTGGACCTCACCGGGCTGCGGGGTGCGGACCAGCACATCCGCCTGGACATCCAGGATATCTACGGCAAGCAAGTCCTGGGCAGGGAGTTCAGCAATAGCGGTGACCGCTTCACCACCCTGCTCGAATTGCCCGGTGGCATGGCCGAAGGGGTGTACCTGGTGTACATCACCATCAACGACGAAAGCACCGTGCAGCGGTTGAACGTGCTGCGCTAGCGGGGTTCATGAGGCGGTGACCGGTGCGTGCCATCTTGTTGCCTCCGCAGCACAGCGGGATCGTGGGATAGGACGCGGTTCCCCGATCGGCGTTGGAGGATACCACGGGGTGTCCAAACCGTCCGTTCGTGTAGGATCAACCTGCCGGGCCGATCTTCGCCCCATGCACCCCTTCCTTGTTCCGTTGAATGCCGACTTCCGGCGCCATGCCAACACCGCAAACGCCGCCGGCATGCGCGCCTACATGAAGGACCACTTCCCGTTCTTCGGCATCAAAGTTCCTGAGCGGCGAGCGCTGATGAAGGCGCATCTGGCCGTGCATGGCACGCCGGCCATCGATGAGCTTCCTGCCATTGCAAGATCCGCCTTCGCGCAGCCGGAACGGGAAATGCACCAAGTGGCCATCGACCTCTTGGTGAAGCAAGCGAAGAAGCTGGGGCCGGAACAGTTGCCTTTGCTGGAGGAGCTGGTCACCACCCAAAGCTGGTGGGACAGTGTGGATCCATTGGCCGTGCACATGGCGGGCACGGTCCTGAAGAGCCATCCGGCTGCGATAGAGGAATGGAATGCACGTTGGGTGGAGAGTGAAGATCTGTGGCTGAACCGCACGTCGATCCTGTTCCAGAACCGATGGAAGAAGGACACGGACCAGGCGCTGCTCTTCGCCAACATCGACCGGCATGCGGGGCACAAGGACTTCTTCATCCGCAAGGCGATTGGCTGGGCGTTGCGGGAATTGGGAAAGACCGATCCAGGTGCCGTGCTGGACTTTGTGCGCAGCCGAAAACTGAGTCCGTTGAGCGAGCGGGAAGCGGTGCGGAACCTGTGAGAGCACCGTCACTCAGTTACCTATCCGGACGAACCGGACCATGGTTGCTGCCTGCGGCATTGAAAAAACGGCTTGATAAACTCCGAAGCCCCACAGTGAGGCATTGAATGTGGATTCCCCTGGCGGGACGGTGGTGTGCAGCACGACGCGCCCCGTGGCATCGCAGATCAGCAGCGTTGCGGCTTGGAATGTGTACACCTGTACCTGGCTTCCTGTTGAATGCACCGTTGGTTGTGGCCCTATGGTCTTTTTAGGGTCGTTCATGCCCAGCCAACTGTCGCATGCGAAGCCCCACCATCCAGCTTGATAGCTCACCTGATCGTCCGTGTAACAGCGCAGCGGACCTCCCGCCTCATCCAGGATGTACTGGTTCCAGGGTAGCATGAAGGCGAAGGATGCGCCCACCCGTTCAGTGATCGTGTCGGATCCGGTGATCAACCGTCGCAAGGACACACCATCGATCACCACGGTCCCGGTGTCGGTCACTACAACCTCGCCGAAGGAGGGTGATCCATCAACCGTGGCAATGCCCCAGCCGTCCCCGGGCACTGCGCCAAAGTAGTAGAGTGTATCGAACCCGGCATCGGTAAGGATGTTCACGTTGTCGCCATTCACGGAGGTGAAAATGGGCGGCTTGTCAACCGAGATCGGGCTACCCATCTGGGTGCCATCCACGTGCCACGTGATCTTTTGCGACGGCGTACCGGCGATCACCGTGTCAGCAACATAAGTGAACCGCGCTACGCCGTTCACAGTCCAACCGTTGGTGTAGGTATAGGTCCATGTGGCGCCGGGCGGGCACCAGCTTTGTGCAAGTACCATGGAAGTAAAGCATACGGAGAGCAAGGGAAGGATAGTTCGAAGCATGGTGCAAGGCTATGCAAGGAAGACGGGGGTGCAAAGTGAAACGCTGCCTGAAGT
>JAGPDT010000018.1 GCA_018057455.1 Flavobacteriales bacterium
AGTTCCAACAAGAAGCGCGGATCGATCTGTCCAACATCACGGATGTCAGCATCGCGGACTTCAATGGGGACCTTCTTCCCGACCTGTTCGTATCCCGCGGGCTCATGCATGAAACGGATATCCAGCTCTTCAATGATTCTGCCGTCCACGCTTCCATCAACCTGGCCATGGGCATTCCTCCGGCCATGTTCGGCTTTCGTACGCAAGGCCCCATTGAGGTCCGTGTTTCAACCGAGAAGTATGCGCCTTACAGCGTGCATGTAGGAAGCGATTCGGGCTTCGTAGATCCCGGAGAACGGCGGATCTTTACCCTATACCCGGACCAGGCGCAAGGCTTTCAGGACCCATCGGCCTTTCCCGGAGGTGTGCAGTGTTCTGTCGGTTTCCTCCCGGACAGCACATGGCGCATAGAACTCGCCCATACCGGTACAGGCAAGGAGTCGGTCCTTCTGGAGATCAACAGTGGTTTCCCGATCACCGGACTCCAATCCACGGGCATGCCTCAGCCGGATTCCGCCGTACGTGATCTCCTTTTGTTGAACCAAGGCGGTTTCCAGTTCAGCGCATCCACCAGCCCCGCCTTTATGCAGGACGAGTATTCCGCCAACGTCACCTCCGGTGACTTGGACAACGACATGGACATCGACATCTTTGTGGTGACCACCGGCCGTGCCAAGAACCGAAAGACCCATCTCTATGAAAACATGGGCAACGGCGATTTCCAGTTTCATGAGAACGGCTGGGGTACCAAGGGGGATGTGGCCGGCATAGGGGATGCGGTCACCACCACGGACTATGACAATGACGGGTTCCTGGACCTGTTCGTGACCAATGGCTCAACCAACAGCTTCCTGGACAGTGCCGGCGTGGACCTCTACCGGAACCTGGGCAATGGGAACAATTGGATCAAGCTGGACCTCAAAGGGGTGCAAAGCAATGCCGACGGGTTCGGGGCCCGGGTGATCGTTCAAGCCAACGGTGTCGAACAGGTGCGCGACAGGACTGGCGGCATTCATCTGGTCTCCCAGGATGATGCCCGGTTGCATGTCGGGCTGGGTACGGCGGACTCGGTGGACCTGATCACCGTGTACTGGCCCAGTGGCGTGGTGGATGTCCTTCATGACCAGGGGGTGAATGCGATCCTGACCATCGTGGAAGGTGAACACGCACAGACCGACTGCCTCGGTGTTCCCGGTGGGACGGCCAACGTGGGGACCTTCTGCAATGACAGTGATCCCTGCACCACCGGCGACCGCTATGATGCCAATTGCAACTGCACAGGTTTGTTCGCGGACAGCGATGCCGACGGAATTTGTGATGCCCTTGACCTATGCCCAGCAGGCCCGGATGAGGCTCTGCTGCTGAACATCAATCTGGATCCTTTCGGCTCACAAACCACGTGGAAGTTGTTCAGCTCAGATGGGGTTGTGCACGCTGGTGGGCCTTATGCCGATGGAGACACCTTGGTCGCTGATACCATCTGTGTTCCGGCAGGCTGCTACAAGTTCAAGGTGTTCGATTCCAACGGAGATGGCCTCAGTGCTGGTGGCTATCTGCTCACCGACGGCAGGGGTGAGCACATCATTGATGCCAACGGGGCATTCAGCGCCCTCAGCTTTGCCAGAACGGAATTCTGCCTGCCCCTTGGCGCACCGCACCTGATCGAGGAGGATTGCGACCAAGTGCTTACCGATGGTGATGCCCTCACTTCGAGTACCGTGGCCGGGGCGACACAGTACCGGTTCTTGTTCTTTGATCCACATGGCAGCTACAAGCGGAGCTTCTTCAGGGCCAACGGCATCTTGGGGTCCGGCGGCATGGCCACGCTTCCGAAGAACCTTGAGCTGAACGTCCGCGTAAGCGCAACGGGCCCTGGTTGGTCCACCGGTTACGGGCCAACCTGTACCATCACCATCATCGAAAGCGGCGACTACGGCATTCAGAAACTTGCGACCAGCGACGCCGGCGCCGGCGCAGAGCGGATCGAGATCTGGCCCAACCCGAACAAGGAAGGGCTGGTACATCTCTCGGTGGATGGGCTGGCCGATGATGTGGAAACAGCGCAAATCACGGTCCGGGACGCACTTGGCCACCTGATAAGGACACAGGTGCTGCCAGTTGTGGAGGGTGGCCTGACCACCCTTATGGACCTTCAGGGCATAGGTGCTGGGGTTTACCTCGTGCAGGTGACCTCAGGCCCCGTGGTTTGTCACCGGCGTTTGGTAATGACCCAATGACCGGACCCCGGAGAGACTGACCAAGCCAGGGGAGGCGCAAGATCTTCCACAAGAACACAAGCCCTTCTTTTCCGGGGCGATCATCGCCAACGGGTGACCAAGTCCTTGTGCAGGGCTTGGTACCTTTCAGGGTACCACGAAGAACTTCGCGCCGGCATCATCGTCGCTTTGCATCGGCCCATAGGACACAGGCCTCTCATTCGCCCCTGGTTCGTTGCTCCCCAGTCGGATACTTCGCCCCGCATCCTCCTTGCGCCACGCCTTGTCGGGAAAATTGAAAGGCATGTTTGCCACCCATCCGGGGCACTTCGGAGAGCTCCTTACTTTAACCAGCGGACCGCGGCGGCCTTCCCATCCATACCGATCCGGATGGTGAACAGACCTTCCGGCAGATGTTCCAACGGCAGCCGAACGCGGTAGGCCGGTGGAAGTGGCGCGGAGTAGACCAATCGCCCTTGGGCATCAAGCACCTGCACAACTGCACCACTTTTGAGATCGGGGGGGAGCAGGAGCACAGGTGAGGAGGCCGGGTTCTCCTCCAGGTGGAAGTCCATCCCCTGGTCGTGTCCGAATATTGCAGTACCGAGTTCCAGGCCGGTGATGTGCTGCGCATAGATGCCTTCCGGGCTGCGGTCATCCTTCCACACGGCCACTACCTGGCCATCTTCCTCCTCGGTGAGCTGGAGGTCATCCTTGTTGCTGTTCGCCGTGCAGAGGTCCATTTGTGCCGGTACCCACACCGTGGCCCCGCTCAGGTCTACACGGGTAGCTGCGAGGTGCACTTGGCCGAAGGCCCCGGACTGGTGCGCGATCACCGCCCCGTCATGGGTGGCGGCAATGTCCCAAGGTTGCACATACTGGGCACTGACGGGGATCACTGTCACGGCTCCATTGCCCAACTGCCGCACACCGGCGGTATCCACGCGCTGCACCGCCACGCCGGATTGGCCTTGGCTTCCGTCCGTCACCTGCATGGGCACCATCAGGCCGTCCTGTCCATCGTTCTCCATCAGCACCAAGCCCTTTCCTGCCGTGAATTTCTGGGTGGTTGCGCTGTTGTCCAGCCGGGTCCCTTCGGCAGACCAAAGCGTGCCGTTGGCCCGCACACGTTGCACATACACGTCGGTGTAGCTGGCGTTGTCCGGGTTGCCGGTGTTGAAGGCCACGTAGAGACCATCCTCTTCATCGGAAACCGGTTGCGGGAAGAAGAAGCCGGAAATGGTCTTGGAGGAAACGGTCACCGGATCGGCCCAAACCGCAGTGCCTGCGGCGTTGAAACGCTGAGCCTTCATGGTGGCCGGCGCAAGGAAGCTGCTGCCTTCCAATGCGTATTGGAGGATGAATCCACCATCATCGGTGGCAATGGGTACCGGCCGCGACAATCGTGTGCTGGCGGACAATGTCGCTGCCTCGGGGAGCAGCAGGCTTCCATTGGGTGTAATGAGCTGGTAGGCCACACGGCCGGGATCATGGTCGGTGCTCCATGTGACCACGGTATTGCCATTTTCCAAGGCGGCCACACGTGGGCTTAGGCCGGTACTGCCCGTGGTAGGCAGTTCCACGCCATCCGGCCCCCAAATGAAGGTTCCGTCGGGTGCGATCTTGTACGCCACGATGTCCAACACGCCGGTGCGCTCATCCTGAAAGGCCACGATGGCTTTGCCGTCCCCGTCGCTTTGCAGGTCATAGCGGAAGATGGCGCTGTTTTGCGGGTGGTCGCTCACCACCAGGCCGGCAATGTCCCATAGCCGGTTTCCACCGGCATCCAAGCGTTGCATGCGCAGCTGGTATTCCCCGCTTCCATTCTCGAACCAGCACACATAGGTGCTGCCATCAGGGCCTTCGGTGGTGAGGGGCACGGCGGCTTCACCGGAGGTTACCGCACGCACGGTGGTGTTCACGGAAACATCGCTGGTCCATTGGGCTTGTACGGTGCTGGCCAGAGACAGGAAGAGGACGGGCGTAAAGAATTTCATCGGTCTTGCATGTTGAACGGACAAGGTAGGACCCCTCCACCGCGCTCAGCCCCTGCGTTTGATCTGTTTCACAGTCCACGAATTTCCGTGGGGCGTGCAGGGCTTACCGGTACTCCTGCATCATCAGCCGCTGGAAGAAGCGGCCCGGCAGGAACTTCTTCAACAAAACGGCCAACCTTTGCTTGCCATGAGCGGCGAAATACACCGTGCGCGGCCTTGGGTCGGCCATGATGCCCTCCACTAGGCGCGCCACTTCGTTGGGGTCGCGGCTATAATGGAGACTGCTGCCCAGCAGTTCCATCGCGCGCTCATAGCCGGCCTTGTAGGCTTCGCTGGTGATGGCCGGCCTTAGGCGGCTGGCCCCGATGTTGGTGTTGTACTCGCCCGGTTGCAGGCTGGCCACCCGGATGCCGAAGGCTTTCACCTCCATGCCCAAGGTCTCCGTGTACCGCTCCAGGGCGGCTTTGCTGGCGCTGTAGAAACCCCGGTAGGGAAGCCCGAAATTCGCGGCCAGGCTGGTGACATTGATGATCAGCCCGGAGCCCTGTTTCCGCATGTGTGGAAGCACGCTACGCACCATGCGGTGGGCGCCGATCACATTGGTGTCGAAGATGGCCGTCGCTTGTTCGGGAAGCAGGTCCTCAAGAGCTCCTTGGATGCCTTGCCCTGCATTGTTCACCAGCACGTCGATCCTTCCCGTTGTGTGTACCACTTCCGCAACAGCGCGTTGCACCGACCCGTCGTCACCCAGGTCCATGGCAAGCATCCGGTAGTTCCCCGGCTGAAGTTCGGCCTTGCGTGACGTGCCGAATACGGTATGGCCCTCAGCGGCCAAATAGGTGCAGATTGCTTGACCAATGCCGCTGGACCCACCGGTGACCAGCACGACTTGTTGGCGGTTTTGCTCGGGCATAGGCAAAAAAAGTGGGGCAAGCTCCTCGTATCGCTCCGCTACAACCGCCTACCCTTGCTGCCTTCCGGCCCTGGGGGGTTCAGCAGGAGCTGGACGTACAAGACTTGCCCCGGCACAAAGGTATCCTTTCCGCTGGATCGTTGGTGCTTACCGTACAAATCGCCCGTGGTATATGCTGTTGCCCCGTGCCACACGCACAGTCCAAAGGCCGGAGGCCAAGGTGGAGGCATCCAGCAGCAGTTCATTTCCGCTCACATGTGTCATCGCCGTGGCTCGGCGCCCCAGGGCATCGGTCAATTCCACCGCCAACACGGAAGCTTCCGTGGAAAACGGCAGCGCCAGGTGCGCCATGCCCACCACGGGATTCGGCCAGACGTGGATGGCTTTATGGAGCTGAATGTCCGCGGGGCAGGAAAGGGCTGTGGCCAAATCTTCCAGGTTGGTATCTGAGGGGGATTTTCCAAGGAAGTGGAGGTCGCCGATGCCCGGACACTCATACACGTAAATGGTCAGCGTGGCCATATGCAGTTGGCCGTCCGGGTCGAGTACGGTGTACGTGTAGATGCCGGCGGCATCGCTGCCCGGATTGAAGGTGCCGCTGACCTGCGGGTTGGCGGGGTTGGCCCAAGCACCGCCCGGGCAAGGCTCACCACCCAAATAGTCGATCATGGTGAACGGCGGATCGTTCAGGCACACGGTGATGGTGCTGTCCGTACCGGCCGTGCATTCCATGTTGCATTGGACCGTGGTCATCGGTGCGCCGCTGATGTCCAGGCTGGCGCAGATGCTTCCACCACCCTGGAGCAGCAGGCTTTGCAGTTCGATCACCGTAGTTGTGCCCAAGGCCATGGTACCCGGATCAAGCGTTGCCGGGTGGTACACCAGGTTGTGGATCCGCCAACTATCCACGCCCGAGACCGTGAATGAAGGCATGCCCGAGATCTGTTCGATGATGAGCCCGTTGGTGCGGGAGAGCAGGAAGCGCTGCTCGAATCCAGCTGGCACGATGCCGGGACCCACGACTGTCGCGAACAAGGTGGCTTGTCCATCGACCAAGCAAACGGCGGTGCTGTCGGCGGCCATGCCCGCGGCGAATGCCGTGCACGGTTCCCCGCATTCCATGGTTTTTGCCGCCGCACCGGTCATGCTCAGGCTGCCGCAGGCCTCACCGCCTCCTTGGATGATCAGGTTTTGAAGTTCGTAGGCGCTGGTTTGCCCCAGTTGTACCAGGCCCAAGTCCAAGGTGGTCGGGTCAAAGACGAGGCGATGGATGCGCCAGACGTCCACACTGCCCACGAGGAAGGCTGGCATGGACCCCAATTGCTCTATGATCAGGCCGTTGGTGCGTGTGAGCAGGTAGGTGCTTGAGAAGCCGGCCGGAATGACGGCATCGGATGAAGGTGCACCGGTGAGCAGGGCTTCCCCTTGGACCAAACAGTGGGGGCCGAAGGCCACCTCAAGGGTACCTGCATAGGCGCTACAGGGTTGCGCTGCCGCAGGTAGGAGGTGGGCGGTAAGGAGCAGCCAGGCCAGCAACGAGGCCAGGTGCCGTGCCAAAATGGTGGGCGAAGCCAACGCGTACATCCTGGGAAGGGTCGGTGAAACGGGATGCCAAGCTAATGCTTCATGGCCGATCGGGGTTGCCCGGCCGGTTCGTGCGCAGCGCTGTTGGGCTATTCCACCTCAATGGCCAAGATGCCCTGTGGGCAGTCAGCGGGCTGGAGGACCACGCAGTCGCTTGCCCGTTTGCCCCCAAGGGCTTGGGCCAGCGGTGCGGTGCAGGCCATCCGGCCTTCGGCTACTTTGGCTTCGCCCACGCCCACCAAGGTGAAGGTGTGTTCAACATCCTGTTGCGGCCTGCCATGAGCCGGAAGGTGACCGTGGCGCCGAAGGGTACATAGGACGCTGTTTGGAGCTCCTGCCGCACGGGTCGTGCGTTGTGGATACACTCCTCAGCAACGCCAGCCGTCCGTTGATCTCGGCGAACTCCCCCCGCCGGGGCGCGCTATCGGGCAGGCCCACCGTGGACGTGCCGGAGCCAATACGTCGAGATCCGCATGCAATTGGCGGAGGCCGCGTGTGGTCACCAAGTGGTGGAAACCGGGCGGCAGGGGTGCGCGTGGAGGAATGAACACGGGTTCCTCTTGGTCATCGTCTTTCACGGATCCGCGGCTGCTGGTGCATGCTATTGGGGGGGCGGGACCTTCCCCAAGCGCGCGTGAAGGACGCCGATGAGCGGACGAACGGCCACGAAGAAGGCCGTTCCGGCAGGAACGGCCTTCCCATGGTGCGTAGAACCTGGTTATTGCTTGGTGAAGCGGACGGTGCGGTTGCCGGTGGAAGTCTCCACATTCAACAGGTACAGGCCGGTTGAGAGGTTGGACACATCGATGCTGCCTTGGCGCAGTGCGGGCCTTGCCACCACTTGGCCTGCCAGATCGGTGATGGTGGCCCATCGCCCCGTGATGCCGCCGGGCACCTGCACATGCAAGGTGTTCACGGCAGGTGATGGGAACAAGCTGATCTGGGCGGCGGGCAGTTGGGCAATGCCGGTGGTGGTGCCGGATTCACCTTCCACCACGGTGAGCGTTCCATTGATGGGCGGTGCAGGGATGCTGTCCACTACGCCCGATGGCCAACGGACCACCACGCTGGTGATCTCCGTGCCGGTGCCCAAGCCGAAGTGCGCCGTGAGGGTGCTCATGTACCGGAAACCGTCGCCGCTGACCACGTCGCGCACTTGGATCCCGGTGGGCGTGGTGAGCTCGATGCGGGCGCCGATGCCGTTGGCATTGCTTTCCGTGCCTTGGGTGATCACCTTGATCCAGTTGTTGTCGTTTCCGATGTTGAGGTACACGATGTTGTCGTTCTGCACATCCACGAAGCCGTCGTTGTTCAGGTCGCCGGTGGGGCCGTTGTAGAACGGCACCACCATCGGGCTGAAGGTCATGTCGCCGTTGTTCCTCATCAGGGAACCGCCGCCCAGTACGTCCACGTACCCGTCGTTGTCGAAGTCGCGTGCGATGAACTCGATGCTGGTGCCGTTGTACAAGTCGAAGCCTGAACCGGCGGAGATATTGGTGAAGGAACCCAAGTCGTTGCGCAGGAGCTTGTGCCCGCCCCCGGTCATGGAGCTGGCCCCGATCATCACGTCCAGGTCACCGTCGTTGTCGAAATCGGCCCAGGCACTGGACCAGCTCTGGTGGAAATCCGCCATGTTGGCCATCTGGGAGGCCACGTTGGAGTAGGTGCCGTCGCCGTTGTTCTCCCACAACTCGTCAATGCTCTCCGGCGAACTTGCCCCACGGCATTTGGCGATGAAGAGGTCCACCAGTCCGTCGTTGTTGTGGTCGATCCAGATGGAGCCGTAGTTGCCGCCATAGGCTTCATTGCCCAAGCCGCCCTGGTTCCAGTCCCAAGTGCCGTCGCCGTTGTTCAGGTAGTACACGTTGGGGGCCACGTCATGGCAGCTGAACACGTCCAGCAGGCCGTCGTTGTTGATGTCCACCATGTTGGAGCGCTGGCAGAAGATGTATTCCGGCTGGTTGACCACGGAATAGCCCGTGCCCGTGCTGTTGGCCATCATGAAGGAAAGGCCGCTGCCTGCATAAACCAGGTCGTTGTAGCCATTGGCATCCAGGTCACCGGCACACAGGCTCCAAGAGGGCATGTTGCTCGCCGCGCTTGTGGTGTGGGTGGTGGTGGTGAAGCCACCGGTGGCCGCTTGGTAGTTGATGGTGACCGCATTGGGTTCCACCGAAACCACATCGTCCAATCCGTCGCTGTTCATGTCCACCACGCAATAGGCATAGCCATCGGTGGGGATGTACTGGGGAAGGAAGCCGGCCACCGGTACAGGGGGCGGTGTTTTGAGCACCTTGAAGGTGAAGCCGCTGGAAGACCAGTTGTTGTCGAAGGCGATGTAGTACGTCTGGCCGGCCACAACGTTGAAGGTGACCACGGAGAGGTAGCCTTCCCCGGAGTCGTCGTCACCGGCGGAACAGACCAAGTTGCCGCAGGTGCCGGTGTAGATGTTTACGCGGGTATCGATACCCAGGTTTTGCGGCAGGTCGGTGGTCACGGTGATGGAGGTGTCCACCACGGCGGTGTATTTGTACCACTCCCCGGCGTCGGCATTGTTGCCACCGGTGGTACACACCGGCGCGGGCACCCCGCTGCCGTCAATCTGGGAGATGTAATAGGTGGCCAGCACCACCGGTACGGCGGTGGCGCAGGTGTTCTGGGCGTGCGCATGCCATGCGCAGAGGCCGATCGTGAGGGCGAGTACCGTTCTTTTCATCGCGTGCAGGTTATGGGGTGGTGTTCAGGAGCAAGTGTCTGGCATGGCATTGATCCATGTCTTGATCAGTTCCAGGGCGGCCGTGTCGCGTACGGTGCGCTCCAGCAGGGGCATACGTACGGCTTCTTCCACCGAGTTCATGCGGTAGTACAGCATGGAGCGGTTGGCGGAGCCGGCCTTTACGATGTAGTCCACGCCAGGAGCGAAAGGGTCATCGGGTGGAATGCAGATGCCCAAGTTGGCCGGGTTGGAGGAGTCGTGCCAGGCAAAGCGCATGGGCCGGTAGCTGCAGAAGCCCCCATCGTAATGGCAGTGCGAGCAGTTCATGTCCAAGTAGGCCCTTACCCGGCGGTCCAGGGTCTCATTGGGGTCATCCCATTTGGCGATCGTTTCTATGTTGGCCGGGTAGCCGCCCGCCAAGTAGCCTTGCGACGTCCATTTGGCCAGTTGGTTCATCGGGCCGCCCGCATAGGCGAAGGTGGAATTGAGGTTCTGCGGCTTGGCGCTGATGGGTGTTGGAGCGCTGTGGTCCATGTGGCAAGCCAAACATTCCCCGGCCGATGGGATGCGGAATACCTCTTCATGCGAACCGCCGTTGTCGTCCACCCAGGTCAAGGGGATGTTGGTGCCGGACATGTCCAAATAAGCTTCGGTCTGCTCCTCATTCCACACGTAAATGGCGAAGGTCCACGTGCCATTCTTCTTGATCATCAGCCGGGTGTCCAGCACGCGCCGGCCCAAGTTCGGGAGCACTTTGTCGTAGTATGGGCTCTTGATCAAGATGGTCCCTTCCGGGAAGTCCAAGGCCTTGTGGTCGGCCACATAATTGGCTTTGGCCCCGGGGGGCATCCAAACGAAACGCACCTTGTGGGCGTAGTCGCCGAAGGCGGGGGTGATGGGTGCATACGGCAGCACCCCGTGCACCGGCCGCAGTTCCGCCATGGGCGCTTCGAAGAAGTTGTAGGTGCTGAGGGTGGGGTAGGGCACCGAATCCATGTTGAAGACCACCGGGGATACCGGTGCGGGCACGGTAACGGGTTCCAACGGCACCGGCACATCCTTGCGGCAGGACAGGAATGCGGCGATAACGACGCCTAATACCAGCAGTACGGCCTTCTTTCCGATCATCCTTGGTGGAACGAATGTATAAAATGCGCCGACGGACCAACAAGGAGACGGCCTAATATTTCCGTTCGTTGCCCGGTCAGGTTCAATGCCTTACGGTTCCAGCACGGGGGCTTGCCAGAGCCAGCCCGAGCAGGGTGGCCCCGGCCACCACCAGCAGCACCTCGAAGCCCATTTTGTAGCCGAAGAACAACACCTCGGAATACAGGCGCAGGAAGTACGTGGCGAGGGGTGCAGCCACGCACACCCAAGGAACCCAAGCCTCGTTGGGCTTGCCCTTGAACAGAAGGCCGAAGGCGAACAAGCCCAACAACGGGCCATAGGTGAACCCGGCGATGTCGAACAAGGTCTTGATCACCGTGGGGGTGTCCAGCCAGTGGAAGTACAGGATGAAGGCCAGGAACAGCCCGGCCATGCCCAGGTGCACGCGCTGGCGGATTCGTTTCTGCCGGGCCTCATCCCATCCGCGGTCGCGGATGCCGATCAGGTCGATGCAGGTGCTGGCGGTCAACGCGGTGAGGGCACCGTCCGCACTGGGGAAGAGCGCGCTGATCAGGCCGATGATGAAGAGCAGCCCCAGCCACGGCGGGAATTGCTGCAACGCCAAGGAGGGGAACACATCATCGCTGTGGGTGGGCAGGGGCACCCCATTGCGCTGGATGTACAGGTAGAGTAACGCGCCCAAGAGCAGGAACAACAGATTGACGCCCAGCAGGATCACGCTGAACACGCGCATGTTCTTCTGGCTGCCTTCCACCGTGGCCACGCTCAGGTTCTTCTGCATCATCTCCTGGTCCAGCCCGGTCATGGCGATGGTGATGAACATGCCTGCCAGCACCTGTTTGAAGAAGAAGCTGTCGCTGCGCCAGTCCAGGTCCAACATGCGCATGCTGCCATTTTCCTGCAAGGCCGCCCACCATCCATCCATGCCCGGGGTGCCGGTGATGTAGATGATGGTGCCGACCAACGCGCCGAGCATGAAGAGGGTTTGCAAGGTGTCCGTCCATACGATGGTCTTCACTCCGCCCTTGAGCGTATACAGCACGATCATCACCATTACGGCAAACGCGGTGAGCTCGAACGGCACGCCCATGGCATCCAGGACAAACAGCTGGATCACGTTGAGCACCACGAAGATGCGGATGGTGGCCCCGGCCAAACGGCTGAGGATGAAGAATGACGCACCCGTGCGGTAGCTGAGCAGCCCGAAACGCTCCCGCAAATAGCCGTAGATGCTGGTGAGCTGCATGCGGTAGTAGAGTGGCAACAACACCCCCGCCACGATCCAGTAGCCGATGGCAAAGCCGAACACCAATTGGAAATAGGTCCATGCCTTGGCCTCCACATAGCCCGGCACACTGATGAACGTGACCCCGCTGAGGGAGGTGCCGATCATGCCGAAGGCCACCACGTACCAAAGGCTTTTGCGGTCGCCACTGTAGAAACTGTGCTCGCCCGCCCCGCGCGAGGTGTACCAGGCGATCGCCAACAGCACCAGGAAATAACCGAAGACGATGGCGAGGAGCAGGGCGGGGCTCATGGGCAATGGAGTGGGAGCGCAAGTTGCATGGTGGGCAATCGTTCCCTTCAGGTCCGGCACGGTAGTTTTCAACGGGGCACCCGGCATGGCCTGAAGCTGGCTGACCATGCTCAGGTAGGGGTCCTCGGCCGTGGGCTATCTTTGGAAAAGGCCGGAACAAATCTGGAAACCAAGATGCAAACCATGGAGAAAGGGACCATTGCCATCACCGGTGGTGCAGGCGGTTTGGGGAGCAGCTGCGCCCACGCACTGAAGGACCACCAACTGGTCATCACCGACCATTCCGCCGAGGCGGTGGAACGGGTGGTGGCCCAATTGATGTCGAAAGGCATCGACGCGGTGGGCTTCGCCTGCGACCTCACCAACGAAAAGGCCGTGCAGGAGTTGAAGGAGTTCATCCGCAGGCAGGGCCGGTTCAAGGGATTGGTGCACACCGCCGGGGTAAGCGGTACCGTGGGAGACCCCAGGAAGGTGTTCACGATCAACCTGCAAGCCACGGCGATCCTGGTGGACACGTTTCATGAACTGGCCTGCACAGGCTCGGCGTTCGTGCTCTTCGCCTCCATGATGGGCCACAGCATCCCGCCGGACCCACGTTATGACGACGCCTTGCGTAACCCGTGCCAAGCCGGTGCCTTTGCCACCATCGAACCGTTCATTGGCGGCAGTGCGGACACGATGTACAACTTCTCCAAACGGGGTGTGATGCTCATTTGCAAGGACAACGCCATGCGCTACGGCAAGCAAGGGGCGCGGATCGTCACCGTATCACCCGGCGTGATCATGACCGCCATGGCAAAGAAGGCCTTGGAGGAACATCCGGCGGTGATGAAACAAACGCTGGACATGACGCCGGTGGGGCGGTACGGACAGCCGCAGGACGTGGCCAACCTGGTGAAGTTCCTGCTCAGTGAAGAGGCGGGCTTCATCACCGGCACCGACGTGGCCGTGGATGGTGGCGTGCTGTCGCAGATCCTGAAGTAGGTAGGGCATCCGGCTTGCCCGAGCCGTCATCTGTCCCATGTGGAGGTACGGACCTGAAAGGGAGTGGTCTTGGACGGGACTGCCATGGGCGTGCCGATCGGGTTCAAACTTCGTGGGCTGTGCGACCGGGGAACTGGAACGCATGACATGTGCCGATGCCGGGAGCCTGTGAAACGCCCAAGCGACATGCGCAGGATGGCCGATCGACCAAGTGCTGGAACAAATTGCCCGCACGGCCGCCATGGCCGTGCGGGCAATTTCAAGGTGCGGGCATCAATGGGCGATCACCACACGCTGGCCTTGGAGGGGCGCACCGGAACCGTTGTGCAACCAGTACACGCCATCAGGCAGCGCGCCGAGGTCCATGGTGTTTCCCGTGACCTGCCCCACTTGCACTGTCCGACCCATGGCATCCCGCACGGTATAGGGCACGGTTCCCACCAAGGGCGGGTCTACCTGCAGCAGGCCGCTGGTGGGATTGGGGAACACGACGGGAGCGTGCACTTCCTCCGGCTGTGCAAGGCCTACCGTCATTGGGCAGAACAGGTTGCGCCCCCAGGAAACGGCGTCCAGGAACACGGCCATGGGATCATGCAGGATATGGGCACTGCCGCTGTAACTGTTGAATGCGTAGGAACCCGTGGGGAAACTTAAGCCTTGTGCATGGGCGTCGATGGAGCAGGAGCCGTCCATCAACGGGTAGTGGTTGGCGATGCTGAGGTTAATGGCCCAATAGGGGCGTTGGCGGTCACAGGCCACCATGGGGTCGCCGGTCTGGTGGTAGAGGTACAAGGCCGGGCCTCCGTCCGTGATCCAGGCCTTTTCGGTGATCGCTCCCATAAAGCTCACCACACCCAGCACGGAGGCGTCAAAACCGCCCAGGTTCAGGTCGCCTTCCACAGGCCCCAGGTCCGGCCGTGGATGATTCACGGCGTTGAGGACCACATCGTTGATCGCCCCACAGTATCCCGGCTTCTGTCCGGCTTCGGTGAGGTAGGCTGCTTCAAGGCCTGCAAAGGCGCCGGCGGTGAAGCCCACCAGAATGATGTTTCCGGTGCTCGTACTGTCCAAGCCATGCCGGCCTTTCAGGAAACGGACCGCTCCCTTAACATCCTGCATGGCCCGATAGATGGTGCGGCCCACCTCCGCGGAATCATAAGCCCAAGGCATCGCATGCACACCATCGCTGTAAAACTGCTGGCGGTAGCTTACCGCAGCCGCCGCCCAGCCCGCTTTGGCCAGAGTTTCACACATGCCGTACATGTCCTGCCGTTCACCGTTCTCGAACCAACCGCCGTGGAGCAAAATGGCCAAGGGGCGTTCCAGTTGGCCGTCGCCCACCGGCTTAAAGAGCGTCAAGGCCAGTTCCACCGGATCCCCGTTGTAGGCCAAGGCTTCACCGTAGACCAGGTCGGGTTCCGACCGGAAGCCGAAATCGGGGTTGACGAAGGAGATGGAGCAATCCTGGGCCATCAACGCCACAGGAAACAGACTGAAGACCGCGGCAGCGAGTAGTGTTCGATTCATGGTGTCGATCGAGGCTGGTGAAACGAAAAGGGCGTTTGGAATGCCCGTAAATATAGCGGGATCCCATTGCGCTGCGCAAGCCTGCTGAACGCCTTGTGGCCGACCTGCATGGAGACGCGGCCGTGATCCAGCCCGGTCGTGCATGGCGGCCGGGACGGGTACCTTTGGGGCGCACACCAACCCACCATGCCCGGCACGATCGAACTCGGCCTTGACACCTTCGGGGACATCACCGTGGATGCTGAAGGCAAGCCCTTGCACCATGCGGAAGTGCTGCGCAACCTGGTGGCCGAGGCCGAGCTGGCGGACAAGCTTGGGCTGGATTTCTTCGGGGTGGGCGAGCACCACCGCCCCGATTTCGCGGTATCGGCACCGGAAGTGGTGTTGGCTGCCATGGCCGCCCGCACCAAGCGTATCCGCCTGGGCACGGCCGTTACGGTGCTCAGCTCGGACGACCCCGTGCGGGTCTTCCAACGCTTCGCCACGCTGGACGCCCTTTCCAACGGCCGTGCCGAAGTGATCGTGGGGCGCGGTTCCTTCACGGAGTCATTTCCTTTGTTCGGCTTCGAACTGGAGCGCTACGAGCAGTTGTTTGAAGAAAGACTGGAGCTGTTCGCCGAACTGCTCAAGGAAGCACCGGTGACCTGGAGCGGGGAGACGCGGGCTGCCCTCCACAACCAGCGCGTATACCCGTCCACCCGGAGCGGGCGCCTGAAAACCTGGGTGGCGGTGGGCGGCACCCCGCAAAGTGTGGTGCGTGCCGCACAGTTCGGCTTGCCGCTCATGCTGGCCATCATCGGCGGGGCACCGTCCGGCTTCAAACCCTTGGTGGACCTCTACCAACGGGCGCTGGCCGGGTTCGGCAAGGAGTCCTTGCCGGTAGGGGTGCATTCGCCCGGCCATGTGGCCAAGACCGATGAGCTCGCCCGCGAAGAACTTTGGCCGCATTATGCCGCCATGCACGCGCGCATCGGCAAGGAGCGCGGCTGGCCACCGCTGACACGCACCGGATTCGACCAGCTGGCCGGGCCCCATGGAGCGCTGTGCGTGGGGTCCCCCGAGACGGTGGCCCAGAAGATCGCGCAAACGGCAGCGACCTTGGGCTTGTCGCGCTTCGACCTGAAGTACAGTTCAGGCACGTTGCCGCACGTGGCCTTGATGCGCAGCATTGAACTTTATGCCACCGAGGTGGTGCCCCGCGTGAGGCAGTTGCTGGCTTGATCCAGAGCAGGGAGCGCCAATGCCGCGCCCGCTAGCTTCGCCCCATGGCCGGTTCCCGTTTCCCCAACTTGGACGGACTGCGCTTCATCGGTGCCGGGCTGGTGATCATCTGGCATACGGAGAAGGCCAGGAATTTCCTCGGCCTCGGGCGTTGTGCCCGGCTTGGGCATTGGGAGCAGCTGGGCCAGGCGGGCGTGCTGCTCTTTTTTGTGCTCAGCGGCTTCCTCATCACTTGGTTGTTGCTGGCGGAAGAGCATCACCAAGGCCGCATCCACGTGCGCCGGTTCCTGGTGCGCCGTGCGTTGCGCATCTGGCCGCTCTACTTCCTCATGGTGCTGTTGGCCCTGTTCGTCATCCCGTTCTTTCCGCTGTTGCGTGCTCCGGGCATGCTTGCTGCGGAAGTGGCCCTGCACTGGCCGGTGAAACTGCTGCTGTTCCTGTTCTTCCTGCCCACCTTGGTGCCCGAGTTGACCAATGGGGTGCCTGACGCGGCGCACCTGTGGTCCATTGGCACAGAGGAGTACTTCTACGCCCTTTGGCCGTTCTTGATGGTCGGTTTCAAACGGTTCCGACCCATGCTCATCATGGTGGTGTTCCTGGGCTGGCCGCTGGTCTTCTCCGCGCTCGCCCATGGCACCGCCGCGGAAATCCGTGGGGCCGGCCTGGCCTTTGCGTTCTGGCGCAACTTCAATATCGACGCCATGGCCGTGGGCGCCGGCATGGCCCTGCTGCTCTTCCGGCGCAGCATGGCCCTGCGCCTGCTGTTGGACCTGAGGTTCTTCTTCACCGCAGTGCTGGCCACCGGGGTGGTGCTGGCCTCCAACACCCTCCTTGGGGCCGTGGGTTTCCGCGCCATGTGCCTGCTGTTCGGGGTGATCGTGCTCAACCTCGCCGCGAATGCGAAAGCCGCGCATGTGCTCGAATGGCACTGGATTCGATACCTGGGGCGGATCTCCTACGGGCTCTACGTGTTCCACCCTCCCTTGATCGTCCTGGTGCTAAGCCTGCTGGCCCGTTCCAGCCTGCTCCCGGACCTGCTGGCCTACCCGCTCATTTTCCTGCTCACCACCTTGGTCGCGGCCACATCACATCGCTACTTTGAGGCGCCCTTCCTCAAACTGCGCGATCGGTCCATGCCATCCGCAATTTGATCAAGGATCTGGCCTGCCTTCATCGACGCACCCCGCCAGGGCCATCGCCTCCTATTGCCGCGATCCATGGGCCGATTCGCGTGGGACCTTCGGGGGTCGTTTACGTCGATGGGTGGACTTTTCAACGCTGCGCCACACCCTCCGGGGTCGCGCATTTGGTATTGGGTTTGACCCCGGAGGGGGCATGGAGCGTGGCTTTTCATGCCAACGATGATGCACCACCCCGGGGGGGGCACTACATCACCCGATCGGCGGCGCGTTAAGAAGCGAGGGCCCTGCGCACCCCGCAAAAACGGACCACCCATCATCCGATCGGCCCGTACTTTCGCCGCGCCATGGCCAACACGCCTTCCGTTCCCAAGGGCACACGTGATTTCTCCCCGCAGGAGATGCTCCGCCGCAAGTACATCTTCGGCACCATTGAGAGGGTCTTTCAGAAGTACGGCTTCCTGCCGCTGGAAACACCTGCCATGGAAAACCTGAGCACCCTCACCGGTAAATATGGGGAGGAGGGCGACCGCTTGATCTTCAAGGTGCTCAACAGCGGCGATGCATGGAGGGCGGTGTCGCCCGCGGTGAAGGAACTATTGGCGGAAGGAGAGGAGGTACACCCCGGGAAATTGGCGGGCGAACTTTCGGACAAGGCGCTGCGCTACGACCTTACCGTGCCCTTTGCGCGGTACGTGGTGCAGCACCGCAATGAACTGGCCTTTCCCTTCAAACGCTACCAGATTCAACCTGTATGGAGGGCTGACCGCCCGCAGAAGGGCCGCTACCGCGAGTTCTACCAATGCGATGCCGACGTGATCGGCAGCAAGAGCCTGCTGAACGAAGTGGAGCTGGTGGAACTCACCGCCGAGGTGTTTGCCGCACTGGGCCTGCACGTGGTGATCAAGGTGAACGACCGCAAGGTGCTCAGCGGCATCGCCGAGATCAGCGGACAGCCGGAAAAAGTGGTGGACATGGTAACGGCCATCGACAAGCTGGACAAGATCGGCCGCGAAAAGGTGGAGGAGGAGATGCGTGCCAAGGGGATCACCGATGAGGCCATCGGAAGGATCGCGCCGTTGTTCGAATTGAAGGGAACTTGGGCCGAACAAGAGCCGCAATTGCAGCGGTGGCTGAGCACTTCCACCATTGCGCAGGAAGGCCTGATGAACCTTTCCACCATGTTCGGTATGGCGGGAAACCTGCGCGGGGCCACACTGGAATTCGATCCCACCTTGGCCCGTGGCCTGGATTACTATACCGGCGCCATCTTCGAGGTGAAGGCCAATGAAGGCAGCCTGCAAAGCAGCATCTGCGGCGGTGGGCGCTACGACGACCTCACGGGCATCTTCGGCCTCAAGGACATGAGCGGCGTGGGCATCAGCTTCGGTGCCGACCGCATCTACGACGTGCTGCTGGAACTCGGCAAATTCCCGGCGGAACTCGGCAGCAGCACCCGCGTGCTCTTCGCCAACTTCGGCGGGAACGAGGCCCTGCACTGCCTGAAGCTCCTGCGCCAAGTGCGCGAAGCGGGGATCGCCGCCGAACTCTACCCCGATGCCGCCAAAATGGCCAAGCAATTCAAATACGCCGACGACAAGGGCATCCCCTTCGTGGCCATCATCGGCGAGAATGAGATGAAGCAGGGCATCGTGACCGTGAAGGAGATGAAGAGCGGTGAGCAGCGGGTGGTGGAGGAGAGGGGGCTATTGACGGTGTTGGTTTAGGTTGAAAGTTGTCGGTTGTCAGTTGTCAGTGGTCAATGGTTCTTCGGAGATGGTCGGCAGCCTGACAACTGACAACTTGAATCGAATTCACCTGCATAACTGCTGTACAGGTGGATCATGGTCCGCCCCAGAGAAGCATTTTCCCAATGAACCACACCATCGGCATCTGCCTATCTTCGCTCCATGCCAATAGTGGCAAATAGGATTCAACTTTTGCAGGTCCTTCAAGGGCATGCAAGCGACATCATAGCCTTCGGCGTGCTGAAGCTTGACGTGTTTGCGCGGGATACGGCAACCCCGGACAGCGATGTGGACCTGTTTGTTGAGTTCGTGCCGGAGCGTAAGACGTTGAAGAGTCTATTGGGCTTGTCCCAATATCTCCAAGCACTCCTGGGCCGTAAGGTGGAACTGGTCACACCGGCGTCGCTCAACCCGTTCACGGGCAAGTACATTCTTGAAGCAGTAACGTATGTCCCTCTCGCTGCTTGACTTTTTGCGCCATATCGCGCATGAGTGCGAGTGTTTGATGCAACTGAAGGAAGGTCGTGAGCGCGCCGAACTCCTGGAGGATCCCACATGCAGCCGGGCCATTGTCCGCAACCTGGAAGTGATCGGCGGGGCCGTGAAAAGACTGCCTCCGGAGGTCCGCCTCAAATATCCGCAAGTGGAATGGGGCGATATGGCAGGCATGCGCGACGTGCTGATCCATCACTATTCCGGCATTGACTATGACATTGGTTGGAGCGTGCTTCAACTGGAGATCCCCGAACTGCACCACGAGCTTCAACGCATCGTCTCTTTGGAAGCCGAATGATATTGTCCAACGATCGTACGGGCGGATCATGATCCGACCAATTGATGAGCACTTGTGGAATTGAACATGCTGATCGCAAACCCATAGCCAAAGCAAACCTGTAACGTCGCCCCACAGCGTCCGCCGAAGCCCGGTGAAGGCGGAACGGGCCGACAAAGCCAACAGCATGAAACCCCACCCCATCGGCACCATCGGCCTCGAGCTCGCCGAGCTCGACCACATCCTTTCCACCCGCAGCCCCATCACCCTGGGCAAGGATGCCGTGGCCGCCATCAAGCGCAGCCATGCCTACCTGCGTGAACGCTTGAAGCAGGGCGACGCCCCGATCTACGGGGTGAACACGGGCTTCGGGTCGTTGGCAAACACACGTGTGCCCATGGCGAAACTCGCCGAGCTGCAAAAGAACCTGGTGATGAGCCATGCCTGCGGCAGCGGCGTACCGGTGCCGGAACGGATCGTGCGCGCCATGCTGGTGCTCAAGGTGCAGAACATGGCATTCGGGCACAGTGCCGTGGCCCCGGCCACCGTACAGCGCATGATCGACCTGTACAACAACGACGTGCTGCCCGTGGTGTATGAACGGGGCTCCCTTGGGGCCAGCGGCGATCTGGCACCCTTGGCGCACTTGGCCTTGCCGTTGATCGGCCTGGGCGAGGTGACCGTTGGGGGCAAGCGCATGAAAAGCGCACAGGCCCTGAAGAAGTTTGGCTGGCAGCCGTTGGAGTTGGGCCCCAAGGAAGGCTTGGCCCTGCTGAACGGCACCCAGTTCATGAACGCCTACGCGGCCCTGATCACGCTTCAGGCCAACCGGTTGGCGGGCTTGGCCGACGCCATCGGTGCCATGAGCCTGGAGGCCTATGACGGACGCCCGGAACCGTTCCATGCCTCGGTGCATGCCGTTCGCCCCCACCCCGGACAGGGAGTGGTGGCCGCCAACCTGCGCAAGCTGCTGCTGGGCAGCAAACTCATCGCACAGCCCAAGGCACATGTACAAGATCCCTATTCGTTCCGCTGCATGCCGCAGGTGCACGGCGCCAGCCGCGATGCCATCGCCTATGTGGAACGTGTGGTGGGGCGGGAACTTGAAGCGGTCACCGACAACCCCACGGTGTTCGATGATGAGGACCTGGTGGTGAGCGCGGGCAACTTCCATGGCCAACCGCTCGCTTTGGCCTTGGATTTCCTGGCCATCGCCTTGGCCGAGCTGGGCAGCATCAGCGAGCGGCGCACCTACAAGCTGATCGGTGGGCAGCGTGGGCTGCCCGCCTACTTGGTGGCCGAACCGGGCATCAACAGCGGCTTCATGATCCCGCAATACACCGCCGCATCGCTGGTGAGCGCCAACAAGCAGCGCTGCATGCCCAACAGCGTGGACACCATCGACAGCAGCAACGGACAGGAAGACCATGTGAGCATGGGTGCTGCGGCGGCCATCAAAACATGGCAGGTGGCGCAGGATGTGGAGCGCATCCTGGCCATCGAGCTGTTCACCGCCGCGCAGGCCTTGGATTTCCGCCGTCCGCTGCGATCGTCCAAGCCCCTTGAGGCGATGCACGCGGCCTTCCGGGCCAGCGTGCCTTTCGTGAAGCAGGACGTGGTGATGCACGAATTGATGGAGGAAGCCTTGGCTTTCGTGCGCCTTGCCGAAGAACCGCCCGCAACATGATCCGTGGTTACCGCCCGGCCCACTGCCTCGTCTCCGGCCCTTCCACGAACGCTGCCGACGCCACCGGGGAGGGATCAGAACCGGAACCGCAGGAAGCCCATGCTCAAGGAGATCGTGGGATTGGACTGGGCGAAGAACGTGACCACATCACGCGAGGCCACGCCCGCTTCCCAAGTGCCGTCGCCCACGATGAAGCACAGACCCACGGGCACCTTCAAGGCGTAGCCCCCACCCGTGCTCAGGCCCGTGCTCAGTTGTAGCCAAGGCACCGGCCGGATGTTTCCGCCGATTCCGAATGACGGGTTGAGCAGGTTGCCGGGCTCGTCATTCAACGGGGCCACCACCTCGGCGCCCACATCGATCCGCTCACCTACGGAAAGGCCAAGGCCGAAACGGGCATTGGTGGGCAAGGGGCGCGTGCTGCGTTGGTCCTCTTCCCACTTCAGGAAGCCGCTGTTGGTGACAAAATCCTCCAGCCCGTCGATCAGGTTGTAGTTCTCCAGCCCGGAAATGGCCAAGTCCACCAAGCTGCCGTCGCTCGCGGTGTACACATTGCCGGTCCAGGTGATCGAACCGATGTTGCACACCGAGGCCCCCAAGCGCCAGCGTTTGTGCACGATCATGCTCAGGCCTACGTCCATGCCGAAGCCTTGGCCCGCTGGTTTCGGTGAAAATCCCGCGCCTCCGTCGGGCAGCTGCATTTCCGTGTTGGTCTCACCCAATGGATCGAAGTCCAAGCTGGGCGTGATGGCCGTGAAGCCCGATGCTGTCCCGTCCTTCGACTCGATGTCCACCACGCCGATGCCCAGCAAGTATTTCAGGCCGATGCCGAGGTCGATCTCCAAGTCGTCGTTGCGGACCAAGTGGCGACCGTACGAAAAGTTGAACTCGCGGTACCAACTGGCGCGCAGGTGGGACCCGTCCAGCACCCTTGAAAGCAGCTGGGGTTCGGTGGCAATGCCCAGTGCGATCAAGGCGATCGAATCCGGGGACATGTTCGCATAGTTGCTGACCGTATCTCCGGTGACCAGCACCAGCAGGTCGAAATAGTCCGACCGGAAGCCGGTGAAGGCGAGTTCGGCCGTGAGTGGCCCGAAGCGGGAGGACACTTGTATGCGGTCGCGCACTTGGAAGGCGAATCCCCCGGCCTTCTCCGTGGTCACCGCGGCACCGAACAGCATCAGGTCCACATTGGCAATGGCACCGGCATTGGCGAACTGCCGCCCGGCTTCCTCCTTTTCCGCTTCGGTGAACCGGAAGTCCGTATTGATCAGGCGCTCCCGGATGTCCGTGCGGGTGATCGCATCGGAATGCACGCTGTAGCTGCCTTCCAACAGGCCGATGGCCACATGTTTGTCCTGATGCCGCCACGCCCAGCCCAGGTTGGCCGGGTTGATGCCCACGGCTTGGTAATCCATGACGAAGGTGGTGGCTGCGGCATTCCCTGTACTGGTGAACGCGCTCATTTCAGCTTGGCCTTGCACGCCCGCGGCAATGGTGAATGCCAAGCCGATGACCGTGCCGCGATGGTATGCAAGGTGCTTCATGGCGGAAAGGGGACCGGCCTTGCCGGCGTCGTTGCTTCGAACCACCCGAGATGGTGATGTTGGTGACTGATGCATGCGGGCGTTCTACGGGGATCCTCCCATTTTTGTGCGCATGACCGTATATCTGCTTCCCGGGGTAGGCTGCGACCGGCGGTTGTTCAGCCGGTTGGACCTCCATGAAGTGAAGGTGAAGGTCGTGGAATGGCCACCCTTTCCGCCGGGCTGCAGCCTGCGGGAAATGGCGCTGGCTGTACTTCCGCAGGTGGATGCCACGCACCCGCATGTGCTGGCGGGAGTGAGCTTGGGCGGCATGGTGGCGCAGGAATTGGCCATGTTCACGAAGCCGGAAAAGGTGGTCCTCATCTCTTCTTGGACCGGCCCTTGGGAGTGGCCAAGATATGTGCATTGGGCCAGCACATTGCATCTGCCGGCGTTGATCAGCCCGTTCGCCATGTGGTTCGCATGGCCGCTGAAACGCGCCTTGGGCCCGCGCCCGGCCGATGTGGACCGGTTGCTGTGGGAAATGGCCTTGGCGCAAGGCGCAGGCAAGATCCGCAGGGGGGTGCAAGCCGTGTTGCGGTGGGAGGGCTCACGTTGGAGCGGCCCCGTGGTGCGCATCCATGGCAGCGGCGACCGGGTGATCCCCTTGCGCTTTCCGGTGGATCATGTGGTGCGCGGGGGCGAACACATCATGGTGCTGACCCGGGCCGTGGAAGTGGGGCATGCAATTGAGCAGGCGATCCGGGCATGAAGGGTCCGTTGGTGCACGGGCCACTTTGGGGGTCTCACTCCGAGCCGCCAAAGACGAACTGCACCAGGTTGGCCCCCATCTGCAACGCTTTTTGGTGGAGCTCCGGGGGGTCATTGTGCACATCGGGGTCCTCCCACCCGTCGCCAAGGTCGCACTGGAAGTCGTAGAAGCAGACCAAGCGGCCTTCCCACAGCAGGCCGAGGCCTTGTGCCGGAAGCCCGTCGTGTTCGTGGATCTTGGGCAAGCCCTTGGGAAAGTCGTACCGCTGGTGGTAGACCGGATGCGCGAAGGGCAGTTCCACGAATTCGAGTTCGGGGAACACCATTTTCAGGGCTGGCCGCAGGAACTTGTCCATGCCGTAGTTGTCACTCACATGCAGGAAGCCGCCACCGATGAGGTAGTTGCGCAGGTTCTGGGCTTCCTGCGGACTGAAGGTGATGTTGCCGTGGCCGGTGGCATCCAGCCATGGGTAGTTGAAGATATCCGGGCTGCCCACTTCCACCTGGGGCACGTCAACGGAGATGTTCATGCCCAGCTGCGCATTGCAGAACTTCACCAGGTTGGGAACGGCGGTGGGGTTGGCGTACCAATCGCCGCCACCGTTGTACTTCAGCACGGCCAATGGGTAGGTGCCTTGGGCGCTTGCCGAAAGCACGAGCAGGTTTGCCAGGACCGTGGTGAGGACCGCACGCATGGGGCAAAGGTCGGGCTTGGGAGCTTTGGGCCCATGGTGCGTGGTGGAACGCCGGGCAAGTTGACATTGGTCCGTGGCCCCTGCGGTCAGTGCTGCGCGAAGTTCATCCACGTGCAAGCCGCGATGGCGGCCGTTTCAGTGCGCAGGCGGGAACGGCCCAAGCCCACGGCGCGGAAGCCTCTTGCCGAGAGCATCGCGGCCTCTTCCGGAGTGAAGTCGCCTTCGGGGCCGATCAGGACCAGGGTGTTCAGCGTGGGGTTGTAGGCGCCGGAGAATGCCTCATGTTCCTCTTCGCACCAGCCGAAGAAGCGCTGCGAAGGCGCGGTGGAGGACAGGTCCTGCAGGCCGGTCATGGCATCGAGGTGCGGCAGCCAACGGCGTTGGCTCTGCTTCATGGCGCCGATGAGCACGCGCTCCAGCCGGTCCATCCGTAAGTTGGTTCGTTCCGTGCGGCTGGTCTTCACGGGCGTGATACGGTCCACGCCCAGCTCGGTGGCCTTCTCCAGGAACCACTCGAAGCGCTCGATCTGTTTGGTCGGGGCCACGGCCAAATGGATGCGCGCCTTGCGCTCCGGCGGTGATCCCTCCCTGTGGTGGACCTGTACCGCGCAGTTGCGCTTGGTGATGCCCGTGATCCCAGCTTCGGCAAAGCCGCCCTTGCCGTCCAGCAGGCCGATCACTTGGCCTACCGCCAGGCGAAGCACATGAAGGGCATGGTGCGCTTCTTCCTCGGGCAGGTCGAAGCGGTCTTGCTGCAGGGAGGGACAATGGAAGAGATGCATGGTGGCCGGAAGGAACAGCAGCGCGTGAAGGATCCTACATCGCGGGCCCGCCCGGACTGTCCTCAACGATCTTCATGGCTCCCTTCAGCGATGTGGTGTCCACCACACCACCCAATACCTGGATGTTCACACCGTCGCTCAGGCCGGTGTGCACGTAGGTCTTCTTCCACGCCTGCCCGTTGCGCACGTCCACGAATGCGCTGTCGCCCTTGTTGTTGAAGGTGATCACGCTCTCGGGAATGCTCAGCACGCTGTCCCTGCGGTCCAGCACGATGTCCGCGTTCGCGCTGTACCCTGCCCGCAGCGTCTGTCCTTCCTTTACGGCCACGGCGGCCCGGATCTCGAACTGGATGGCCCCGTTCTCCTCCACGCCCTTGGGGGCGATGTACTCCAGGTTGGCATCCCAGGTGGCGCTGTCTATGGCCCCCACGGTGATCACCACCGGCATGCCGATGCGCACCTTGCCCACTTCGCTTTCGTCCACCTTGCCCTTGAAGATCAGGTCGTTCATGTCGGCCACGGTGGCGATGGTGGTGCCTTCGTTGAAGTTGTTCCGCTCGATCACGCTGCTGCCCACCTTCACCGGCACGTCCAGCACCATGCCTTCAATGGTGCTTCGCACGATGGTGTTGGTGGCGTTGCCGCTGCTTCTGCTGATGCCGTCGCGCACCAGCTGCAAGGCGT
The DNA here is from genome assembly GCA_018057455.1 of Flavobacteriales bacterium. Lineage (GTDB taxonomy): Bacteria > Bacteroidota > Bacteroidia > Flavobacteriales_F > PHOS-HE28 > PHOS-HE28. Next base: position 25,628 of record JAGPDT010000018.1, read on the forward strand.
CCTGTGCGGCATCCTGTTCCTGCTTGGCGTTGCGCAGGGCGATGTCGAAGGTCTGCATCTCGCTGGCGGAGATCACGCCTTTGTCGGCCAGGGGTTTGTTGCGGTCGAAGTTCATCTTGGCATTGGCCAAGGCGATGCCGGCACTGTTCACCCGGCTTTCCGCCTGGTTCAATGAGAGCATGTCGGGCACGATCTGGATGGTGGCCAGCTTGTCGCCCTTCTGCACCTTCTGGCCCGCCTCCACGAAGAGTTCGCGGATCACACCGCTCACCACGGGCTTGATGTCGATCTCCTGCCGTGGCTCAATGGTGCCATTGGCCACGGTCTTCTTCACAATGGTGCTCTTGCGGGGCTTCACCACCTCGTATTCGGGGGCTTTGGTGGCGTTTTTCTGGTACAGGAACCAGAGTGTCCAGATGAACAGGACGGCGAGCAGGACGAGGATGACGTACTTGAGGATGCGTTTCATGCGGTTTCCGGTTCTTTCGTCAGGTTCTTACTGGGCTATTCGGCGCGCAAGGCGTCCACGGGTTTGATGTTGAGGGCCCGCCGGGCGGGGACCCAGCCGGCCACCAGCCCGCTGGCGATGAGCACGGCCAAGGCGATCAGCGCCACGTTCAGGCTCACTTCGGGGTTCTTGAAGAAGCCCGATTCGATCTGCATGCCGTCGATCAACTGCAAGGTGCCCACACCGGCCACCAGCCCGAAGTAGCCCGCCACGAACGTGAGGGTCATGGCCTCCAGCATGATCTGCCCGGTGATGTTGCCGGGCCGTGCGCCGATGCTGCGGCGGATGCCGATCTCCTTGGTCCGTTCCTTCACGATCACCAGCATGATGTTGCTGATGCCGATCACCCCGGCGATGAGGGTGAGGGTGCCCACGAACCAGCTCAGCGCCATGATGGCCTCGAAGAGCATGTTCATCTGCTGGTACATCTCTTCCATGTTGAACCCGCCGAAGGCCAACGGGTCGTTGGGGTCCACCTTGTGGCGTTTGGAGAGCATGCGTTTCACGCGTTCCTGCACCTGCGAGGCGGGTACCCCCGGCTTGGCGCTCACGCTGAACCAGTGCACCATGTTCAGGCTGTTGAAGGCCTTTTGGAACGTGGTGAACGGGATGTAGATGGTGCTGGCCTCCCCATCATCGCCCATGGCGCTGGCCTTGGGTTCGTAACTGCCCACCACTTGGAAGTACACGCCTTGTATGCGTATGTATTTCCCCAGCGGTTCTTCCGCACCGAAGAGGGTCTTCACCACCTCCGGGCCCAGTACGCATACTTTCCGTTCGTCCCGGATGTCCTTTTGGTTGAGGAAGCGGCCCCTGTCCAGGGTAACGGACTGGAAGTGCAGCACGGCGGGCATGTCCCCGTTCACGCTGAAGCCGCCGTTCTTGTCCTTGTAGCTTACGTTGTTGGCGCCCATGTAGCCGCCCAGTTGCAGCCGTGGCGCCACTTGGTCCACGCCGTCAACGGCTTTGATGGCGGCGATGTCGCCGTTGTCGAAATCGAAGCTGCGGCCGCGTTTGAACCCCGCATAGGGCAGGGAAGTGCTCTGGGTCCAAATGAAGAAGCTGTTGGTGGCCCAGCCACTGAAGCCGCCCATGACGCCGTTGCTCAGGCCCTTGCCCATGCCCAGCATGATCACCAGCATGAAGATGCCCCAGAACACGCCGAACATGGTGAGCCCGCTGCGCAGCTTGTTGCGGCTCAGGGTGATCCAGATCTCGTTCCAGCGCTCCTTGTCAAACATGGGGGGTTAGTTGACAATGGCCGTGTGAAGTTGGGCATAAGCAGATGGCAGCGTGCGGTGGGCGTGCTGCCCGCTGCACGCTGCCACCTGCCGACTACGGTATTTGAGACCCATGCTCATTCGTCCCGCAGCGCTTCAATGGGCCTGATGGCGGCCGCCTTCCGCGCGGGGATCAGCCCGGCCAGCGCGCCGGCCACCACCAGCACGCCGGTGGCGGTGAGGGCCGTCCCCAGGTCCACGGTGGGGTTTCGGAACATCTCACTGCCCGGCACCTTGGAGGCGATCACTTCCAGGAGGCCAACACCGCAGATCAGGCCGCAGTAGCCCGCCACGGCGCTTGCGAAGATGGCTTCCATGATCACCTGGCCCACCACGTTGGCGGGGGTGGCCCCCAAGGCCTTGCGGATGCCGATCTCCTTGGTGCGCTCCTTCACGACGATCAGCATGATGTTGCTCACGCCCACGATGCCCGCCACGATGGTGCCGATGCCGATGATCCACAGGAAAGCGTTGATGCCGCCGAAGATCTGCCCGAAGAGCATGGCGTTCTTCACGTGGTTGTTCACATAGATTGCCCGCTCGTCCGTGGGGTCGAACCGGTGGCGGGCGGCCAAGACCGACTTGGTGCGCTGCTCCGCCTGTTCCGATCCCGCGATGGACCCATCGATGAAGCTGAAGGTGATCTTGTCCACGTTCTGCTTTTCGTTGAACACGCGCTGCACCACGGTCAGTGGGATGAACACCTGGCTGTTCTGGTTCATGCCGCGGCCCCCGCTCTCGAACCGGTACACGCCCACCACCTGGAACGGGATGTTGTTCACTTGCACCCATTGGTCGATGGGGTCTTCGCCCTTGAAGAGGGCATCGCGCGAGTCCTCGGCCAGCACGATCACTTTGCGCGTGCGGTCAAGGTCCAGCTGGTTGATGAACCGCCCCTGCAGGATCTGCTGGTGCTGGAGTTCGGTGAAGTCGGGCGTTACCCCGCTGATGGTGAAGTTGCCGTATTGCTTGCCCCGGCTCAGCTGGCTGTTGCCCCGCCACACGCGCAAGTTGCCGGTGATGTGCCGCAGGCCGGGGATCGCCGTGCGCAGCGCCTCCACGTCGCGGATGTCCAGCTGGATGTCGCGGTCAGCGGCCAGGCCCTGCCAGGGTTTGCTGGTCTGCCCGCCCCAGATATCGATGGTGTTCTTGGCCGTGTTGCGGAAGTTGTAGCTGAAGCCGTTGCTCAGGCCCTGGCCTGAACCCAGGAGCAGGATGAGCATGAAGATGCCCCAGAACACGCTGAAGCCGGTGAGCACCGTCCGCAATTTGTTCTTGCCGATGGTGTCGAAGATCTCCGCCCACTTTTCAGCGTCGAACATGCGCGGGCTCAACTATCGGTTCTCCGTCGTGGCTCTCGATCTCCCCGTCCTTCAACCGGATGATGCGCTGGGTCATGGCCGCCACTTCCGGTTCGTGCGTCACGATCACCAGCGTCATGCCCAGGTCGCGGTTCACGCCTTTGAGCAGGTCCATCACCTCATGGCTGGTGCTGCTGTCCAGGGCGCCGGTGGGTTCGTCGGCCAGGATCATCTTCGGCTTGGCGATCAGTGCGCGGGCGATGGCCACCCGTTGTTTCTGCCCGCCGCTCATTTCATTGGGCATGTGCCGCGCCCAATCGCGCAGGCCGACATGGCCCAGCATCTCCGCGGCCATTTCGTTGCGTTTGCGGCCGCTGATGCCTTGGTAGTACAGCGGTAGCGCCACGTTCTCCATGGCGTTCTTGAAGGAGATCAGGTTGAAGCTCTGGAACACGAACCCGATGTACTTGCTGCGCAGCTCCGCAGCCCGTGTTTCCGTCAGGCCTTTCATCGGCAGTCCGTCAAGCAGGTATTCCCCGCTGTCCGCATGGTCCAACAATCCGATGATGTTGAGCAAGGTGCTCTTGCCTGAACCGGAAGAACCCATGATGCTCACCATCTCCCCATGCCGGATGTGCAGGTCGAGGCCCTTGAGCACGTGGAGGACGTTGTCCCCCATGCGGTAGGCCTTGCGGATGTTCTTCAGTCTGATCATGGGCGCGGTGGCACGAAAGTACCGGGCGTTCCGGAACTGGTACGGTGCTCTACATGAACGGTCGCGGGCGGGGTCCTGCGGTGTGCGCCGCAAACCGGCCTGCAGCCGCGTGTGCCCGGCACCTGCAAGGCAGGTCCATCGGGGATATCCCGGCCATGACCGAACATGGCACAGCAGTTGCCCGTTGATGCCCACGTTACATTCGCGGACCCCCGAACGTGCATCAACATGGAACGCCTCGCCTCCCTCGTGCTCGCAGCAGGTCTGTCCATGGCCGGGGTGTTCGCCCAAAGCCGCGACCTCATCATCTACTCCGAAGCGGGGGAGAAGTTCACCTTGGTGGTGGACGGCCATACAAAGAACGCGCAACCTGCGGAGCGTGTCGTGGCCAGGGGCATCCGCAATGAAACACCCCTGCTGATGGTGCGGTTTGCCCATGCCGGCACGCCTGTGATCCAGCAGAACAGCTGGCTGGAGGCCGGCAAGGAGTATACCCTGCGGATCACCACCGACCGGCAAGGTGGGCGGGTGTTGCGCATGCAGGGTGCAGCCACTTTGGCGCCCGTGCCGGTTGCTTCTACCACCCCGCGCACCGGGGGGCATCCAGCGGGTGGTACCGCTACACATGGCGCAGCGGCACCAACTGGTTCCGATAAACAGGCCAAGGCAGGGTCGTCCATTGCCGACAAGCACATGGGCCACAACAAGCAACGCAAGGAACCCACCAGGGCACCGGTGGCCGGCGAAGCCCGCGCCGGTGATCCGGTACAGGGCGGCTCCGCACCCTTTGGGACCGCGCCCGCCCCAGCATCGGTCCGGCATGCCTTGGCGAGCCCCCCGGTAAGCAACGTTGCCCCCCCCCCGGCCACGGGTCCCGGTTGTGGTACGCCGATGCCAGCCGAGGATTTCGACGCCTTCTTGGCCGGTATCCAGACCAAGGGTGCCGAAGCGGCCAAGCTCATGGTGGCCAAGCAGATCGGCCAGAGCCATTGCCTTTCCACGGCCCAAGTGAAAGCCGTCCTGGGCCTGTTCGATTTCGAGGACAGCAAACTGGACTTCGCCAAATTCGCCCTTGACCACGTGACCGATCGCAGCGACTATTCCACGGTAAGTGCGTTGTTCCGTTTTTCAAGCTCCATGGAGGAGTTCAATGCGTACCTGCAGAGCCGTTGAAGTGATCGATTCCCCTTTCTCAACCCACCAGATGAGTCCACGTTTCCTTTCCATCGCAGCCACCGCGATCATTCTTGGAACCAGCTGCACAGGGTCGAAACCTTTGGCGAAGAAGGCCGCCAAATTGGACGGGAGCGGCATGTACGCGGAAGCCGCCGACCTCTACCTGCAAAGTGCCATGCGCAACCCGCGGAATGTGGATGCCAAGATCGGGCTGAGGAGAACCGGGCAGATGCTGCTCAACGACAAGCTCAGTTCGTTCTTCAAGGCCTTCACCATGGGTGAAGACAAGGAAGCGGCCGTGAACGCCTTCCTCACCGCCAAGGACTACCAGGACCTGGTGCAGCGCGCAGGCGTTTCATTGGAAGTGCCCGAGAACTACAGCAACGATTTCAAGCAGGTGAAGGGCGAGTACCTGGTGCAACTCTATACCCGGGGCCAGGAGTTGTTGGACCGCAAGGAATACAACGCCGCGGAGGCCACCTTCGCGAAGATCGGCAAGCTGGAGCCCGGCTACAAGGATGCCACCAGCCTGCAGGACGTGGCGTTCCTGGAACCGTTGTACCTCGCCGGGAAAGCGGCGTTGGAAGCCGGGCAATACCGCAAAGCTTACGCGGACCTTGCCCGCGTGACCGAACGCAACGGGCAATACAAGGATGCCACCTCGCTCAAGCAGCGCTGTGTGGAAAAGGGACGCTATCCCATCGCCGTCATGCCCTTCAGTTCCACCGGTGGCGCGTCCAAAGCACAGGCCCTCACCATGCAGGCCTATGTCACGGCGGCACTCACCGAACTCAATGATCCATTCATCAGCGTGGTGGACCGGGACAACATCCAGAAGATCCTGGATGAGCAGAAGCTGGGCATGAGCGGTGTGGTGGATGAGGCTTCCGCCGTGAGCGCCGGTAAGCTCATGGGTGCCCAAGCCGTGCTCATGGGCACCGTGATCGCCTTCCAGGAAATCCCTGGCCGCACCCAACGCAGCTCCAAGGAAGGGTACGAAGCGTACCAAGTGAAGGAGCTCAATGCCGAGACGAACCAATACGTGTATGTCACCCGCTACCGGCCGGCGCATTACACCGAACTGGCCTTGATGAACAGGGCACAACTCTCCATCAGCTACAAACTGGTGTCCTTGGAGACCGGCCAAGTCCTGCTCAGCAAGGTGCTGGAGCGCGAAGCCTCCGACCAGGCCCGGTACGCCAGCTATGAAGGCAATGCCCAAGCACTGTACCCCAAACTCAACGGCAACGTGGACACCCGGAGCAGTGCGCGCCGTGAGCTGGCCGCCTTGTTGGGCGCAACCCATGAGGTGAAGCCCACAGCCGTACTGGCCAACGAGCTGGTGCGCTCCAGTTCAGCCCTGCTGGCCAGCGGCATATCCAAGGAACTTATGGAAAGGCTTCCATGATGGGCAACCTGTTCGATCCGGCGCCGTACGGTCTGTTCCGCACATGGCCGGGCTACCTGCTGATCATGGCCATGGCCTGCTTGCCGGCGTGCAAGGCCCGGCAAGCTGCCGCACCCGTGGAAGTCCCGGTCACTAGGGAACCGCCCAAACCTGATTGGGTCACTGCAAGGCCGGTGAGCAGCGCGGCTTACACCGGTATCGGACTGGCCTCCAAAAGCCGGCCGGACTATCAGGAAACAGCCAAGAAGAACGCGCTGAACGACCTTGCCAGTGAGATCAGCGTAAGGGTGGAAGGCAACAGCCTGCTCCATACCCTGGACCGCAAGTACAAGTTCGATGAAGAGTTTACCAGCACCATCCGCACCAGCACACAGGAACGGCTGGAAGGCTACGAGCTGGTGGATACCTATGAGAATGCGGACGAGTACTGGACCTACTATCGCCTGGGCAAGGAGGAGCATGCGCGGATCAAGGCCGAACGAAAGCGGCAAGCGATCGAGCAGGCCACGGACCTGTACCAACGGGCTGTCTCCGCGTTGGCCACTGGCGACCTGCGTACCGCCTTCGATCTGGACCTCCGGGCATTGGTGGCCATGAAGGACTATTGGGGCGAGAACGACCAGGTAGTGGTCGCTGGGCGCACTGTGCCCTTGGCCAATGAGCTGTTCAACGACCTGCAGCACATGGCCGGTGGCGTGCGCTTGGCGGCCTTGCCCGAACGCTGTGCGCTGGACTGGTCCAACCATTTCCGGCGCGAGCTGCTCATCACCGCCACCTTTGCCGACGGCGGCCGGTCCCTGCCCCAGTTGCCCATCACCATCCGCTTCCCAGGTGCGGCAGGCAGGGTGGTGGAAAGCAGGAATACCGATGCCGAAGGACGAGCCCGCACCACCATCCAGCGGGTGGACCTGCAAGCACCTGCGCTGGAAGTGGTCGTCGCATTGGACATCGAGGCCTTGGTGAGCAAAGAGCTCGACCCTGCCTTTACCGCACCGTTGCTCGGCAGCCTCACCGTGCCCGAAGTGCACGTGCCCATTGACCGCATCATGCCCAAGGTGTATTTCAAAGGCACTGAGAACAACCTGGGCCAGGCCATGGGCGGCGCACCGCTCGCGTTGGCCATGAAGGAGGAACTGACGGCAAGAGGGTTCCGGACCGTGGAGCGGGCCGCTGATGCCGACTTGGTCGTGGACCTGGAGGCGGACACGCGGACCGTGGGCGAGAGCAACGGGTTCCACACCGTGGTGCTGCACCAAACACTGAAGGTCACCGATCGGCGTACCGGGGAAACGGTGCATGAGGCCGGCAAGCAGGACGTGAAGGGCATCCAACTGGATTTTTCCAAGGCCGGCCTGGACGCCTACAAGAAAGCGGCATTGGATGTACGCACCCAACTGGTGCCCGCCCTGCTCAACACGCTTTTCCAAAGGTGACGGGCCCTGGATACTTTGGCACGGCATTGGAACATCACACCATCAACCAGCGCAAACTCAAACACCAGATGAACATGGCAAGCACTACATCAAAATTGGCATCGGCAGCCCTTATGGCCTTGATGCTCGCAGGCGGAATGAGCGCCTGTAAAAGCAAGAAGAAAGCAGCGGAGGCCGCCGCACCTCCCAGCGGTGAGACCGAAGTGAAGGTGCTGTGCTCAGGGCCGGAGTTCTTCACCGATGACAAGAACTTCCGGGCCAACAACCTCGGCGAAAGCATGGACCAGGCCACGGCCAAGAAGAAGGCACTCTCCAACGCACGGGCGGACATGGCCAGTGCCATCAACACGCAGGTCAAGGCGGTGATCGACAATTACGTGAACAGCCGCGAAATGAACAACAAGGAGGAAGTGGCCGAGCGCTATGAGAGCCTCGCCCGTGAAGTGGTCGACCAAAAGCTCACCGGAACGCGCACCATCTGCGAAAAGCTCATGAAGGTGGAAGCTACCGGCAACTACAAGTGTTACGTGGCCATCGAGCTCAGCGCACAGGACCTGCTGGCCGCTTACAACGAGCGCCTCAGCAAGGATGACAAGCTGAAGATCGACTACGACTACGAGAAGTTCAAGGAGACTTTCGACAAGGAAATGGAGAAGCTCGGCAAATAGACCGCCCCTTCGAAGGCTGAAAGGCCCCGACTGCCAAGTGCAGTCGGGGCCTCTTGGTTCAATGCTCCTGGGCCAGGGCCGCACTTCCCCGTGCAGCCGGTTGGGGCTTGCCGCTTACCCAGCCATAGACACCCAGGACATCGCGTACATACCAGTAGGTGTCCTGGCCGCGGCAATAGCCGTTGCGGGCCGCCTGCCCGGTGAAATAGCGGGGCCTGTTCAGCAACACGATCGCGCGTTCCACGTGGCCGTCCCACCGATCGGGGTCCAAGCCCAGTTCCACGGCCAGGCGCTGGGCATCCTTCACATGGCCCGGGCCGGCATTGTACGAGGCCAGCACGAATTTCAGCCGCTGCCCGGTGGCCTTGATGCGGCTTCGCCAGATCCCGTCCAAACGCGCCAGGTAGCGTGTAGCCCCTTGGATGTGCTCATTCACACCGCTGCCTTCAGGCACGCCCATGAACGCAGCCGTCTTGGGCATCAGCTGCATCAAGCCTTGCGCGCCCATGTACGACCGGGCCGTGGTGTCGAAGCTGGACTCCTTGTAGGCCACCGCGGCCAGGAGTTTCCAGTCCCAAGCCGAGCTGTCCGCGTGCGCTTGAAAAAGACTGTCGAACCGGGAAATGCTGTCCGTGCCGTAGGCCCATGCCCCTTTGGGCTGGCGGGCGCCACGGGTATCAAGTCCGTTGTTGTATGCGGCAAGCAAGGCATTGCGTTCTTCCTGATGGCCAGCGGAGGCGAGCCATGTATCCATGGCATGCAGGAGATGGGTGGCATTGGAGCGGACGGCAAAAGCCAATGGAACCTGATCGCCTTGCAAACGGACGAATTGGACCAAGGGAAGCCGCTTGGCCTCCAGGGTGGCCGTGGCGTCGCTGACCAGCAGGGGTTGCTTGCCGCCCAGGGCCGTGGCCATCAGCAAATCGTCCGGGATCGAATCCGCAATACGGAAGCGTACCGCGCTATCCCCAAACGAAATTCGCTGAAGGCTGTCCAGGAACGGTGACCATGAGCTCATGAGGATGGCATCCTGCGGGGCGGTATGTTCCTTGGGCCGGTCACCGGTCCGCATCAGGGCCAAGCCCGGCGCAATATGGCGATAGGGCCGGGTGAACCCCACGTACGGCGCTGCCCAGCCATGCGCCGATAGCTGGGCCGCGATCACATCGCCCTCACCCATCTGCAACATGAGCAACATGGTGTCCTGGTCGGTTACCCGGATGGCCTTGATGGCCAGTTTGTGCCTTCGCGCGAACCGTTCCAGCAGTTCCCATTCCAGGCCGGTGGTGGCTTTGGGCCGCGGTTCCCACGTCAATGGGTCCGGCAGCACGAGCACCCGCAGCGTATCGTGCTTGATCTGCTCCAAGTCGCGCCGTACATGCGGGCGGGCCCATGGGGCTTCTTCCGGCAAATTGCCGGCAACACCGCCCGGTCCTTCCACCAGCGGTAAGGCCAGCATGGCCGTGAAAAGGCCGGTGCCGATGAATTCCGCCTTACGCATGGCCGTGGTCCAAGTGGTTGCGCAGGTCTTCCAGGAAAAGCAGGCATTCCTGCTCATAGGCGGATCGATGGGCCGAAAGCACAACCTCGGCACCGCGTAGAACGCCTCCGCCCGGCACTCGGTCGGCCAAGCCGCCCAAGGCGCGGGCAAGGCCATCCAGCCGGGCGTAGGAACCGAGCCAATCGTTGGCGACCATGTAGGGCAACATGTGCCGGGTCCGGGCGGGCATCAGGTGGCTGTGGGCCTTCAAAAGATCATACATGCGCTGCGCGAATTCCGGCAGGGGCTCTGCGCTCAATTGCCCCCAGTTGCGCGCGATGGCATGGTCATAGAACAGGTCCAAGGCCACACCGGCGTACTTGCCGCAATGCGCCCTTATCCGCTCCCTGCCTGCCAGGGTCAGCGGGTGGTCATCTGTGAAGGTATCGATGCGCCGATGCATGCGGATGCCTGTTTGCAACCCCGGCGACCAAGCGGAAAGGTCCCGGCCCTTCACCGCATCGGCCATGAAATTGCCGACGATCACCAAGGGGTCGTTGCCCGATACGAGAAGATGGCCCAAAAAGTTCATCCGCGACCGGAAAGGTAGGCCGACCGGCCTTCCTCTGCTGTCCACCCCGGCCCGTTGCGGGCCGAATGCACCGAATGGCCAACCATCGCCCCATGCATCCGGCCATGGATCATCCACCGGTCATTTGTGGCGCCCCGGGTAATTTGGCGGCCATGGCCACGGCACGCTCCCGCATGGTGCTCTACTGGGTCACCCAAGTGGTGGCCTGGACCGGCTATATGCTGCTGCTTGGCCTGCCTACCTTGTTGGAAGGTGGCCATGTACCCCGTTTTGGGTGGGTCACCTTGGCCATGGTATGCATCGGCCTTGCGGGCAGCCATGCCCTGCGGACTTGTTTCAAGGACCTCCGCTGGTTGGACCTGCCGCTGGGTGCCTTGGTACTACGCATGGTACTGGGTGCCGTGGCGTTGGGCGTATTGGCGGGCCTGTTGCAAGCGGCCGTTCACGACGCCGTTTTTCCTGAAGCGGAAGGCTTGATCGGCGGCGGCGGGCGCCGGTTGGCGGAAGTGTTGCTCAGTTGGGTGGTGCAACTCTTCGTATGGTCCATAGCCTATGTGGCCTACCACTACATTGTGCGCAGCCGGCTGGAAATGTTGCGCGCCTTGCGCCTGGAGGCCGCCAACCGCGAGGGCCAATTGGCCAACTTGCGCAGCCAGTTGAACCCGCATTTCATGTTCAACGCGCTCAACAGCATCCGCGCGCTCATCGATGAGGACCCCGACCGGGCCAAACGATCGATCACGCTACTGAGCTCACTGCTGCGCAATGCCATGTCCACGGTGAAACGAAGGACCGTCCCCTTGGGTGAAGAAGTGGATACGGTGCGTACCTATCTTTCCCTGGAGGCCATGCGGTATGAAGAGCGGTTGCGCGTACGTTTTGAGATCGATCCCCTGCTCGAACGCAGTCCGGTGCCCCCCATGATGTTGCAGACCTTGGTGGAAAATGCCGTGCGGCATGGCATTGCCCGCAGCAAGCAGGGGGGTGAGATCCGGGTGGAGGCCGTGCCCACCGAGGCAGGCATGCGCCTGACCGTGCGCAACACCGGGCGGTTCGAGGAGCGGTCGTCCCGCGAACTGGGCCTGGGCTTGCGCAACACCAGGGAACGCTTGTACCACCTGTATGCCGGCAAGGCCACCTTGGACATGCGCAACGACGGCAACATGGTGGTCTGTGAACTCTTCCTGCCCCATGCACCGGCCCTGATCGACCGCGAACTGCAAGAACAACCAGCACAACCATGAAAGCACTGATCGTAGACGATGAACGGTTGGCCCGCAAGGAATTGATGCGCCTGTTGGAAGCCCACGGCACAATCGAAGTGGTGGGCGAGGCCACCAATGCGGATGAAGCCGAGAAGCTCACCACCGAGCTCAAGCCGGACCTGCTCTTCCTGGACATCAACATGCCGGGAAGGGATGGCTTCGAGTTGCTCGAAGCGCTGGACCCCGCGCCGCACGTGATCTTCATCACTGCCTATGACGAACACGCGGTGAAGGCCTTTGAGGTCAATGCCTTGGACTATCTGCTCAAGCCCATCGACCCGGAGCGGCTCTCGGCGGCCTTGGCCCGGTTGGCCGCGCTGCCCAAACCAGGCGATGCTGAACGGGGCCTGCTCACCACGACGGACCGCATCTTCATCAAGGACGGTGAGAAATGCTGGTTTGTGGCCATGAAGGATGTGCGTTTGCTGGAAAGCGAAGGAAATTATGTGCGGGTGCGGTTCGGTGAGAACAAACCGCTGGTGCTCCGGTCGCTCAACAGCTTGGAGAAGAAGCTGGACCCGCACGTCTTCTTCCGGGCCAACCGCAAACAGATGATCAATTTGGCCTGGGTGGCCAAGATTGAACCGTGGTTCAGCGGAGGGCTCAATTGCACGCTCACAACGGGGGAAGTAGTGGAAGTGAGCCGCAGGCAGGCCTTGCGGTTCAGGGAGATCATGAGCCTCTAGCGGCGCCTCGTGCACCTCCTGGGCGGGTTGCGGCTGCAGCTGCGCCCACCACCGCTTGCGGCTCGGGGATATGTTTTCTTGGTATCTTGTTGCACAAATCCATCGGCCATGAAGAGAGCATGTACCCTGTTTATCCTCCTTGGTGTGGTTTTTCGGATCCTGGCGGCCACCGGCGGCCCTGACCAGTACGGCTACCTCTGGAAGGACAGCGCCGAACCCGATGGTCCGGTGTATGCCTGGATCGATATCACCGCGGACGGGATCCCTGTGACCGGCCTGGCGGACGACAACACGTTCGGTCCATTCATCATGTCGGGCAACATGCCCTACTACTGGTACGATGTGAAGAAAGTATGGATCGGCAGCAACGGTTACGTGGCCTTTGGCGGGGGCAATATCGCAGCCAATTTCCCCATGCTCCCCGCAGCTGGCGGCACGGACAACTACACGGCGGTGTTCATGGCGGACCTCACCTTCGGGGGGACGGGCAACCCGGCCCAGTGCTTCCTCCGGGATGAGGCCACGCAACTGATCATCTCCTGGATCAACGTGCCGTTCTGGAACGTGAACGCACCGGGCTACTCCGGCAGCAACACCTTCCAGCTGATCCTGGACAAACAGGACAGCACCATCACCATGCAGTACCAAAGCACGGCGGGCTCCAATGGCAGCAACGGACCGGTGATCGGCATTGAGAGCATCACAGGGAGCATCGGCCTGGCGCGCAGCCAAAGCCTGATGCCCGCGGCCGGCTATGCCGTCCGTTTCTACAATCCCTCCAACCCACTGCTGGAGGTGAAAGACGCTGCCGTGGACTGGGTGGGCGTGGAAGGAACCGGCGGGACCGCCATGGCCGTGGGTGCAGCCCTGCCGTTGGCCACCCAGGTGCACAATACGGGCAATCAACCGCTCGATCCCTTCACGCTCACAAGCACGGTGATCGGGCCTTCCGGGCAAAGTGTGCTCACTGAGACCAGCACCGTTCCGGCAACTTCCCCGGACGGGAACGTCGGGTTCGATATGACGGAGGACTTTGTTCCCACTGCCACCGGCACCTACCGCCACCAGGTTTCCCTCTCGGGGATCAACGATGAAATGATCGCCACCAACAACACCCTGGAACGGGAGATCACGGTGTATTCGCCTACGGCCGCCTCCAACGTGGTCAGCTGGGCCGGTCCTTCGGACAACGGCGTGGGCCTGGCATGGAATGGTGGTGACGGGGGCATCGCCGCGTACATCATCCCACCGTTCCAGCCCTGCCAGATCACCGGCACCACCGTACGCATCACCAGCAACAGCGGCAGTGGGTTCGCCATGATGATCTATGATGATGACGGCGCCGACGGCGGTCCCGGCACCTTGTTGGACAGCACCGTGGTCACAGCGGCCAATGGCGGCCCGGGCGACCACGTCTACCCGCTGCTCAACGCGGTCCAATCCACCAGCGGAGGCTACTATGTGGTGTGGTACATGTTGGGGCCCAACGTGAACATCGCCGTGGACAACCTGGCACCCTTCTCCTTGCAATGCTTCGAAGTACTGGGTGGAGCATGGGCCGCCTACAGGGACCGTACCACCACGGATTTCCACCTCGGTTTGCAGATCACCTTGCCGCCGTTCCAGGATGTGGGCGTGGTAGGCCTGGTAGGCATCAACAGTGGCCAACAGATCATCGGGGCCACCACCGTGCAAGCCTTGGTGCAGAACTTCGGCAATACCCCCATCAGCAACTTTCCCGTGCACTACGGCCTCAACAACATGACCCTGGCCACACAGAACTACGCGGGCAACCCCATTGCACCGGGCAATTCAGCCCTGGTCACCTTCGGCCAGCAGTTGGTGCCCCAAGCCAACAGCTCCGGTGACCTTTGCGTGTGGACGGCAGCCCCCGCCGATCTGTTGGCCGGCAATGATTCCACCTGCTTGGGCGTGGACCTGTTCGTGGGCATGCACGAGATCACATCCAGTGCGTTGTCCTTGTGGCCTTCACCGGCCAGCCAGGTGGTCCTGGTGGAAGGGCTGCCTGCCGCCAACGCCCGTTACCAAGTGTTGGACGCCTTGGGCCAGGTGGTGCAGGACGGCCCGGTGCCCGGGGGAGGCCATCGCATGGAGCTGGACATCCGGTCACTGCCAAGTGGCCACTACGTGGTGCGGTGCGTGGCGGACGGCACGGTATGGCGCGGGCGGTTCATTGTGGAGCAGTGATAGGGCACGGTTCTTGACGGCCGCTGCGGGCTACCTTCGCGCCTTCTCCCACACCAGTATGTCCAAACGATTTCTGCTCCTCCTGCTCGTTGCATGGAACGTCCTTTTGACCAGTGCGGTCGTGTGGTCGCTGAGCCGTTCACGGGTGCCTGATCGGATCCTGAAGGAAAAGTTGACGGGATTGCAGCATGGCGGGGACACGCTGGACCAAACAGCGGTATCGGGCAGCCACGTGGACAGCATCCGGCCGCCGCAGGCGCGTATCGCCTATTTCCAGATGGACTCCGTGCAAGCCAACTATGAATTGGTGAAGGAGAGTGCCGCCCGGGTGCGCAGCGAAGGCCAACGCATGGAGGGCAACCTGCAACGCGAAATGCAGAAGGCCCAGGCCCGCTACAACGAACTCATGGGCAAGGACCACACCTACAGCACCCAGGCCCAGCTGAAAGCCGACCAGGCCGAAGTGGAGCAGTTGGCCGGCAAGATCCAGGAGTTGCAAGCGGCCTCGCAGGTACAGCTGGACGAACTGCAGGTGAAGATGCTCAAGGAAATCGCCGGCCAGCTGCAGGAATTCCTGGATGAATACAACAGGACCGCAGGTTTCGACTACATCTTCAGCATCCAGGATGCCGGCCAGATCTGGGTGGGCAACAAGGGCCTGGACATCACCGCGGACGTGATCCGGGGCCTCAACGCCAAGCACCAAAGCCGTAAAGCGCGGATCGCCAAGTAGGCTGCCAAGGCCGTAGGCGGGCTACCATGTGGCAAACGCAACAACGGATGCGGATCCATGGCAGCCGGGCCATCATGGTAGGGCTGTGCTTGCTGGGTGTGCTGCAAGGCAGGGCCCAAGGAAATGACCGTGTGGAGATCCTCAATGCCGACCGGTGGGTGTTCGACAAGGAAGTGGCCACTGGCGCGCAACGCTTGTTGGGCAACGTGCGCTTCCGGCAAGAAGACGCCACCATGGCGTGCGACAGCGCCTATCTGTACGAGGACAACCGGGTAACGGCATTCAGCCGCGTTGTGCTCAACCAAGGAGATACCCTGCGGATCCATGGCGACCGCTTGGAATATGCCGGCTCCAACCGGGTGGCGCGCATGAGCGGCCGTGTGCGGTTGAGCGATCCGGGCATGGAACTCACCACGGACGCCCTGACCTATGACGTACGCGCCCATCAGGCGACGTACACCACCTTCGCCCGTATCGAGAATCGGCGGGACGGCAGTACCCTCACCAGCAGGAACGGGGTGTACGATGCCGGCCGGCATGTGTTTGACTTCACCGACAGCGTGCGGATCCTGCACACGGACTACAGCATCCGATCCGATACCGTGCGCTATGCCACCAGCTCCGGACAAGCTGATTTCATTGGCCCCACGTGGATCCTCCAGGACGATGTCCGCATGTACTGCGAACGGGGCAGCTACACCACCGGCAGCGGGATGGGGATGTTCACCAAGCAGGGGCGCATCCTGCACGGGGCGCAAGAACTCACCGGTGACAGCTTGGTGCACGACCGGGCCAAGGGGATAGGCCGTGGTTGGGGCCATGTGGTCATCAAGGACACCGTGCAAAGGTTGGTGATACGTGGTGGCCAAGGCCTTCACCGCCAAGCCGATGACCATTCCATGGTCACCGGACATGCGGAATTGGCGATGCTGATGGGGGCGGATTCCCTCCATCTCCATGGGGATACGCTCTTTGCCGACCAAGACCTCGCTGGGCGGAGGGCGGTCACCGCCCGCGAAAACGTGCGCTTCTTCAAGCAGGACATGCAGGGCGTATGCGATACGATGCGCTACGCACACGGTGATAGCCTGATCACCTTGCGCGGAGCACCGTTCCTGTGGAACTTGGGGAATCAGCTGTCTGGCGATTCCATCCGCATCCAACTGCGCAACGGGCAAGCTGACCAGCTCCATGTGGAAGGGCATGCTTTCCTCACCGCCCAAGCGGACAGCCTCCACTTCGACCAGATCACCGGCACTACGCTCACCGGCTATTTCCGCCACAATGAACTCCACCGGTTGATCGCGGATGGGAACAGCCGTTCCGTGTACTTTGCCAGGGAAGTGCGGGACAGCGTGGAACAGGTCACCGGTGTGAACCGGGTGGATTGCAGCACCATTTCCATCGGGTTGGACAGCGGGCAGGTGCAAACCGTGAGTTTCATCACCCAACCCGCGGCCACGCTCTTTCCCTTGGACAAGGCACCGGTGGAGGAACTCCGCCTGGACGGGTTCCGATGGAACGCGGCTGCCCGCCCGCAGGACCAAGCGGACATCTTCCGCCGGACCCCACCACCGCCCACCGCATGGGGCGCGGCCGAATAGTCCGGGGTCCTAGGCCGCGGCGACAATCCGCCGGACCGCGCATCACCACCGCGGACGCTTGCCCCCCAACACGACCGAGGCATCTTCGGGCCGGTTCATTCCTCCATGTACCGCACCATGTCCGGCAAAGGCTTGCGATAGCCTTTGGGCCATTCCATGGCCGGATAGCCCAAGTAGAAAAGGCCCAGGCAACGATCCTCCTTGCCCAGCCCGATGAACTGCACCAGGGCTTCCCCGGTGGGCACCGCGCCGGTGCTCCAAAATGCGCCCAAGCCGTACGCCGCACAGGTCAAGTGCATGTTCTGGACGGCACAAGCCAGTGCAAAAAGCTCTTCCTGCAGCGGGATCTTGCCTTTCGGGTCAGGGGTCATCCCCAATGCGATCACCACGCTGCTTTGGAGGGGCCGTTGCACGTGGTTGTCGTACTTGCGTTGTAAAAAACGCCCGGCCGGCGTAGTCCGTTGGTATTCGCGGCCCAGGAAACCGGAAAGCCGTTCGCGTGCCTTGCCGGTGAAGACCACGAAGCGCCAGGGCTGGGTCATGCCATGGGTGGGGGCCCAGATCGCGTTGCCGAGCACTTGGTCGATCACGTCGCGCTGCACCTCACGCGGGCTGAAGTCCTTGGGCTGGATGGTCCGCCGGTCGCGGATGAGTCCGGTGATCTCACTGATGCTGTATCGCATGTTGTTCAATTGGAGGTGCAAATTGACGATGATCCGCTCGATCGCCGTGACGGGGTCTTCAGGGCAACGTTCCGGCACCGGCCCCTGTCTTAGGTTTGAACCCCAAAAAAGCAGCCTTCAGATGGTTCTTGGACGATATACAGCGTCGGTCTTGTTCTGTTCAATCGTTGGTGCCGCCACTGCGCAGATCACCCTGGCCCCCGAAGACAACCTGCCCGTGACCGGCACTTCATTCCCGGCCCATCGCGGGGCGTATGTACCGCCGGTGGCCGGTGGGGCCGGTCTGTTGTTCGATCTCAGCGCTGCAACGCCCACCTCGGTGGCCACCTATCAGTGGCAAGATCCCGCCATGCTGCCCAACGGAGCGCTCTTCCCTGCTGCGCAGTTCGCCCTCACCAATGCCGGGGCGGACACGGTTTTCACGCAAGCCACGGCCAGCGGGATGGAACGCCTGGGCGATACCCAGACCATCTCGTTCCTGCTGCTGGGCGAGGAGTTCCATTTCACCACCGAATTCAGCGATCCCGTGCTGGAACTGGCCCTACCGGTCACCTATGGCCATGCGCCCTGGACGGACCTCTTCTCCGGCACATTCACCGTGGACGGCACCACCGCCACCCGCAGCGGCTCCATCACCGGCGAAGCCGACGCATGGGGCTATTTGATCACGCCCGGCGGTACGGACACCGTGGAGGTGCTGCGTGTGAAAACCCGGATATCGGAAACAATCCCATTGAACCTGAGCGGTTTCCTGGTCACCGCCACCCATACCCGGAACACCCACGCGTACTACCCCATGTGGGGTAAATACCCGCTGCTGAGCACTGTGTCCGATACCTTGTCCTCTCCCTTCCTGACCCAGAATTTCGCTTACACGGAATGGATGGACAGTTCAGCCGTGGGAATTGCGGATCATGCCAGGGCCATGTACAACCTGCTGATTTCCCCCAATCCGGCGTTCGAACGGGCTGCCGTGCAGGTGCCCGGTGCCATGCCGTTGCCCGCGGTTGCAACGGTCTTTGACCCACGGGGAACAAGGGTGTCGCAGTACGTCGTGGGCGAGCGTAGGGTCGAGCTCAACGTGCAAGATTGGAAGGTCGGTGTTTACCAAGTGGTGTTGACCGGAAGTGATGGACGGCGGAGCACTGCACGCATGGTGGTTGCCCGTTGATCGTTGCATGGGTTGGCGGCACGAACCGACGCAATGTGACGTGGTGCGCCCTGGAAGACGCAGTTCAAACAGCGGATGACCGGCGGCCACCAGCCTATGGGGCGGGCCCGGTTCTTGGAGGCCTATGGACCGCTTGTTACGCCCCGCAATGCCAGCCGCCATGCCCAAGGCCGCCCTTGCATTTCAAGAGCTACCTTCGCCACGCCATGAAGGCCCCGGAGATCCAGCAGAACGTGCACCACCTCTTCAGCGATTACCTCGAACAGCAGGGGCATCGGAAGACGCCCGAGCGTTTCGCCATACTCAACGAGATCTACGCACAGCCGGGGCACTTCGACATCGAACGGCTCTACGTATCGATGAAGCGGAAGAAGTACCGCGTGAGCCGGGCCACCCTTTACAACACCATGGACCTGTTGTTGGATTGTAAACTCGTGCGCAAACACCAGTTCGGTTCCAACCAGGCCCAGTTTGAACGGGCCCACAGCTTCCGCCAGCACGACCATGTGATCTGCACCAACTGCAGCAAGGTGATGGAATTCTGCGACCCCCGCATCCAGCACATCCGCAGCACCGTGGCCGAGGTCATGGGCTTCGAGGTGAGCCACCACGCCATGCATATCTACGGGCTTTGCCCCGACTGCATCAATGAACGCAAGCGCAAACATGACCAGCACAGCAACGGACAAACCCGCATTCAGCCTTAACGTCACCGACCAGCAGGGCGCCAAGGTGTTCCATCTCCATGGCCGCCTGATGGACCAGCAGCAGGCCGACCACCTCATGCAGGTGCTCGACACCCATTTGAAAAGCAACGAGGGCGTGAACGTGGTGCTGGACATGGGTGAACTGGTGTACATGAACAGCACCGGCCTGAACATCATGATCAGCGTGTTCACCCGCACCCGCAACGCCGGAGGCCAGGTCGTGTTGGCCGCCATCTCCCACGGTGTCCGCCAACTCTTCGTGGTCACCAAGCTCGATACCGTATTCCCCATATTGGACACCGTGGAACTGGCCTTGGCCAAGTTGCGCGCCTGAAGCATGGCAGCACAAGTGGACGTTATCCTCGGCGCCCAATGGGGCGATGAGGGAAAGGGCAAGGTGGTGGACGTGGTCGCCCCGGACTACGCCGTGATCGCCCGTTTCCAGGGCGGGCCCAATGCGGGGCACACACTCATTTTCGACGGTAAGAAGCACGTGCTCCACACTATCCCCAGCGGGGTGTTCAGGCCGGGCGTTTGGAACCTGGTGGGCAACGGCGTGGTGATCGATCCGGTGATCTTCATGGCCGAAGTGAAAGGGTTGGAAGCCGCCGGCGTGGATGTACGCGCCAAGCTGCTCATCAGCCGGCGGGCACACTTGATCCTCCCCACGCACCGGGCCCTGGATGCCGCCAGCGAGGCCGACAAAGGCGCGGGCAAGATCGGCAGCACCCTCAAGGGCATCGGGCCCACCTACATGGACAAGACCGGCCGCAACGGCCTGCGGGTGGGCGATATCGAACACCCCGATTTCAGGGAACGCTACCAGGCCTTGGTAACCAAGCATGAACGGCTCTTCGCCATCCATCACCACCAGCCCGAATGGAAGAGCAAGGAAGCCGAATGGCTCAAGGCCATTGAGGCCTTGAAGGATTTCAACCTGGTCGATAGCGAGCAATGGCTCCACGAACAGCTGAACGCCGGGCGTTCCGTGATGGCCGAAGGCGCCCAAGGCACCTTGCTGGACATCGATTTCGGCACTTATCCGTTCGTGACCTCAAGCAACACCATCAGTGCCGGCGCCTGTACCGGATTGGGCGTAGGGCCCTCGCGTATCGGCAAGGTCATCGGCATCTTCAAGGCCTACAGCACCCGCGTGGGCAGCGGTCCGTTCCCCACCGAGCTGCATGACCATACCGGCGAGGCGATCCGCGTGGCAGGCAAAGAGTTCGGGGCCACTACGGGGCGGCCGCGCCGTTGCGGCTGGCTGGACCTCCCGGCCCTGCGCTTCGCCGTGATGATCAACGGTGTCACTGAGCTGGCCATGATGAAGGCGGACGTGCTCAGCGGCATGGATTCCGTGCGGGTCTGCACCGGTTATCAGATCGGCGGACAAGAGCGCGGGAGTTTCCCCTTCGAACTGGCCGATGATGTGATACCGGTCTACGCCGACTTGAAAGGCTGGGCTGCCCTGGATGCCAACCGGCCCCTGCCGCAAGAGGTGGAAGCGTACATCGCCTTCATTGAACAGGCCGTGGGCGTACCGGTGCGCATCGTGTCCGTGGGGCCGGACCGGGCAGCGACCATGGTGCGCCATTCCGCCATGGCGCACTGACCCCTCCAGCATGGCGGGCAAGCGGGCGCGAAGGCAAGGACCGCCGCGTGCAGCGGTAGTACTTCCACCCTCCGTGCAGCAGCTATTGGGCACGGAGGCCGGTGACTTGCTCAAGGCCTTGCATGCACCCGCTCCGGTGAGCATCCGGCTCAACCCGGTGAAGCACGCGGGCATGGAGGCCGAATGCGTGCCTTGGTGCGGCCAGGGCAGGTACCTGGGCGAACGCCCTGTGTTCACCTTGGACCCCCTGCTCCATGCCGGTGCCTATTACGTGCAGGAGGCCTCCAGTATGCTCGTGCAACAAGCCTATCGCGCCTGTTGCGGCCTCCCGGCCGATCCCGTGGTGCTTGACCTGTGCGCGGCGCCCGGCGGAAAAACCACGCATCTGGCCGCCTTGCTGCCCGAACGTGCCTTATTGATCGGCAATGAACCGGTGCGCAGCCGGATCCCGGCCCTCAGCGAGAACCTTTGGAAGTGGGGCAGGCCCAACACCGTGATCACGGCGGCGGCACCCGGGCAATTCCTGCCCATGGGCGCGTTCTGCGACCTCATTCTGGTGGATGCACCCTGCTCCGGCGAAGGCATGTTCCGCAAAGACCCGCAAGCCCGGGCACAATGGGGGGCCAACTTGGTACGCACCTGCGCCGCGCGCCAGCAGAACATCCTCGATTCCGCTTGGGCCTTGCTGAAACCGGGCGGCTATCTGATCTACAGCACCTGCACATGGGAGATGGCCGAGAACGAGGGCCAGGTGGAGCGGTTGCAGGGGCACGGGGCGGACCCGGTGCCGATCCCGGTGGAGCAGGATTGGGGCGTGGTTGCCACACCGGTTGGCCTGCGCTGCTACCCGCACCGCCTGCGTGGCGAAGGTTTCTTCATCTCCCTCTTGCGCAAACCGATGCCGGACAACAGGCCGGAGACAGCTCAAGCTGCCGGCAAGGATGGCCCTGATCTGCCGCCGGAACTGGTGCCGTGGTTCCGGGAGCCGGATGACCAATGTGCTATTGCGCATAGTGCGCTGCTGCATGTGGTGAACAAACGGTGGCACCAGGTGGTGCACGGGCTGGGCGCAACAGTGCCCCTGGTGGCACCTGGTATCCCTGTGGCCCTGCGCAAGGGTGAGGCCTGGTTCCCGCATCCCGCACTGGCGCTCAATGGTCTGTTGCGCCATGCGGCATTCACCCGGCTCGACCTGGACCTGGACCACGCACGGCGCTACCTGCAGGGCGAGGCAATACAGGCTACGGGGGCCATGGGAACGGCCTTGGTGCGCTACAACGCGCTGGGCCTGGGATGGGCCCATGGTGCGGGCAACAGGTGGAACAATTTATGGCATCCGGCCTGGCGGATCCGCATGCGGTAGGCTTGGATCTTGCAGCCGTTATTTTGCACCAGCCATGTCCATGCTCGATCGATCCCTGGTCCTGTTCGACCGCCACAAGTATGGCATCATCGGCACGCTCATGGTGCACACCTTGGTGCTGATGGTGCTCAACCTCAGCCTCGTTCGGGCTACCAACTACCCGGCCAAGGCCGAGCCGATCGAGCTGGTGCTGGAGGCCGAGCTGCCTCCTGTTGCGCAAGCCGAGGAGCAGCAACCGCTGGCGCAGGATCCCTCCACGCCACAGCCGGTCACCAATTTGGCCAGCAACAGCACGGCCACCACCAGCCCGCTGCTATCACGCGGGGCGCAACAACGCATGGCCGAACATGTGGAACGCGACCTGCTGGACATGGAGAAGGCGGAGTTTGACCGGCTGGCTGCACAGCGAAAGGCCGAAGGCAAGGAGATCACCGTGCCTACCCTGGATCCCAGCAAATTCGACAAGAGCAATTACATGCAGAAACAGGCCCCGAAACCGGTGAAAGTGGAAGGGCTGACCACCGTGGCGTACGACTTGGTGGGCCGATCACATCTGGTGTTGGACGTGCCTGCTTATCTGTGCAAGGGCAGCGGAAGGATCGTTGTACAGGTGGCCGTGGACCGGTCCGGGGTAGTGACCAAGGCGGAACTGGACCCGGCTGCCAGCTCGGCCACCACAGGCTGTATTGCCGAGCATGCATTGGCGTCCGCAACACAGGCCCGCTTCACTAACCTGGCTTCCGCACCGCAGCCACAGCGGGGTACCATAACCTATGTTTTCCTAGCGCAATAGGACATTATGGCATGTGCTATGCGTGGATGCTTGCCATAATAACACATGTTACAGTGTAGATTGGTTCATTCCGGCAGTTGAAGCCCAACGGCATTGGGTTGGATGGCGGGGCATCACAGACCCTGATCAACCATAAGCCAACTCAAAATGACCTACACCAAAGACCTTGCGTTCCCCACCACGATCCGGCCCTTTACCGATGTGCTGGACCGTTTTCTGGGTGAGCTGGACCCCTTCAACGGCGGCACCACGCTGAAGCACATCACGCCACGGGTGAACATCATTGAAGATGAAAAGGCCTATCAACTGGAGGTGCAAGCACCCGGTTTTGCCAAGGAGGACCTGAAATTGAACCTGGAACAGGACGTGCTCACCATCCGTGGGGAGAAGGAGCAACGTGCACAGAAGGAGAGCGGCCGCTACACGCGGCGGGAGTTTGCCAGCCAAGCCTTCAGCCGCAGCTTCCGTTTGCCCGAGCTGGTGGACAGCGAAGGCATCCGTGCCGATCATGTGGACGGAGTGCTCAGCATCACCCTCCCCAAGAAGGCCGCCGTGAAACCGGCCACCAAGCAGATCAGCATAGGCTGAACAGGTGCGTCCGGGCCCCGGTACCGCCGGGGCCCGGCACGGCCCGGTGGCTTGCCAGGCCTGCAACTTCATCCACCCGATCACGTTGAAACGACCACCATGGCCATAGCATTGATCGACTATTACAAAGAGGTGTTATCGAAGATCAGCTTTGCGGACCGGGCGGTGTTCCGCAAGGAATTGCGCAAGGCATTCCGCCGTTTGCTTCCCGAGGAGCGGGAAGACTTGAAGCAATGGTACCGTTCCTTCTGCGTGTGCAGGGTGGAGGAGCAAGGATCGGACGAAAGTGCGCGGATGCAAGCCTGAACGGGACAAGTTCAGTTGAAGTGCTTGCTGCGCCAAGCCTCCGCGCTGAACTGCCCGAAGAAGGTGAACCAGCACAAGGAGGTGGCTGCACCAGCCAATGAGGCGATGCAGACGAAAGCACCGAACCGGTGGAGTCCCCACCAATCCGCCATGGGGTCGGAGGCCAGCAAACGGGTGGGGAGGAGTGCGGCCAACACCACCGCAAACACCGTCACCGTTCCCACCAGGTGCGCCCAATTGCGCACGGGCCAGCCCAGCACCGCACGCAAGGGGTGCATGTCGCGTCCCCAACGGTGCAGGAGGTAGTAGGAGCCGTTGCTCAATGGGATGAACAGAACGGGGTCGGCATCACTATCGCACAACTGGAACCGTTGGGCCGGTGCCAGCATCATAAAGCCATGAACGGGTTTGCCCATCTCGTGTTCCAAGTGCCGCACAGCTTGGACGGCCTGGGCGGGCAGGCGGCCTTTGTATCGACCGGACGGGAGGAAACGCAACCTGTACTTGATGCAGGTGCGCCGGATATCCTCAAGGCCGAACATCCGCTCCGGGTCCAAGCCATCGAGTTGGTTCCGCCGGTGCTTCAGGCTGGCATGAATGGCTGCACGGACCAACTGGTCCTGTTTCTCCTCCTGTTCCAGGATGGAGTAGGTTTCCTGCATGACAGCCCCTTGGCCCCTGAGCAGGCTGGTCAGTTCATCCACCTTGGTGCGTGCCATTCCGGGCTGGTTTACCGGAGCTGTTCCGGTGGTTCACGGCAAACGGCAGTTAGGCCTCCATGTTCTCGGGGCTGGCCTGGGCCTGCAGTTCCAGCCCGGGTTGCGGTGCGCGCAGTTTGCAGGTGGCCCGGATCGTTCCCGGCCCATTCTCCACCACGGCGTGCCAAATGCCATCAAAAGGCAAGGCGAAGCGGATCATGTTGTCCTCTTCCTTCCCTTTGAAATACGTGTGTGTGCGCCCTGCGCCGTAATGCTTGAATTCCTTGGCGGTCATGAACTTCACCTTGGCCGGTGCGTTCAATTCCACTTCGATCACTTCATGCCGCTTGGCCGGGTATTTCCTGTAGAGGAACTTCATGTGTCGGGGGTTGGCAGGGCTAAGTTAAGCGACGTGTGCCATGGTGCCCAAAGGCTTACAGTTTAATGCTCAGCACGGGGAAGTTGGTGCGGTTCACGATGTCCTCCGTCACGCTGCCGTTCACGACATGGAAAAACCCTTTGCGGCCATGGGTGGCCATGGTGATCAGGTCCGCATCGATGCCCCGGGCGAAGTTGAGGATGCCTTCCTCGATGCTGAGGTCGTTGTAGATGGTGGTGCTGAACTTGCGCAGTTCGTACCGCTGAAGGAAGCGGTCGATGGCCTTGTAGGTGTCGGCACTGCGCTCAAAACTGCCCGGGGTGTTCACCTTCAGCAGGTGGATCTTGGGGTTGAACAGGTTGACGATGGGCCGGAAGGCATCGAATTTCTCAATGTCCAGGGGCGTGAAGTTGGAGGCATACACCATGTCCTTCACGTCGAAGTCCTCCACATTGTGCTTGATCACCAGGATGGGCATGGGGGCGATGCGCACCACCCGCTGGGTATTGGAGCCCACCATGCCGCCCAAGCCACGGGCCCCGTTGCTGCCCATCACGATCAAGTCCATGCCGCGAAGCTGCTGGTTGCGGAACATTTCCGTGATGCCGAATTGGCGCAGCATGAACCGCTTCATGGGGATGCCCTTGAGGAAGGCCAACTCAGGTACATGGTCCAGCCGCCGCTCCAGGTCTTCCCGCTTCCAATGGTTGCTGGAATGGAAATCGGTCATGTCCTCATAGACATGGACCAAGTGCAGCGTTGCACCGGTGAGCTTGGCCAACTTGGCCGCTGCGCGCAGGGCATGGGTGGCGCAATCCGAGAAATCGTACGGGACAAGGATGTTGTTGATGGCCATTGCAGAGGTGTATTTTCTCCCGGCCTGAAGATA
>JAGPDT010000019.1:0-14282 GCA_018057455.1 Flavobacteriales bacterium
GCTCGTTCGATGGACCGGTGGCGGGAGCGATCGTGAAAGTGGATGACCTGCAACGTACCTCCGATCAAGCGGGCATCGCCTTCTTCGAATTCCTTTCCCCCGAGACCGAGTTCCGCTTGAAGGTGGATCCGCCCGGCGACATGATGCCCGTGGACCGGATCATCGTGAACCAGGTATCGCCGGAGCCGGTAGTGTTGGAGCAGATGATCGAGACGGGCACCAAGCTCACCGGTCGCGTGCGTTCCATGCCGGGCGATGCACCGGTGGCCAATGCCCGCGTTTGGATGCAGATCGGATCGGACCAGTACGGTCCGCAGCTCAACCAGGTCTTCAGCGACGAGAACGGCGAATTCATCCTCCACGGCGTGCCGATGGGTCCCTTCACGGTGTTCGCGGCCAAGGCCGATCCACAGACCACTTACATCGGCACCTCGCAGGCGATCACATACGGCATGGTGCCGGGGCCGCCGCCGTCGTTCAAGATGATCCCCGCGCTGCCCTACGCCGAGCTCACTTTGCAACGCTTGGATGACATGGACATCACCCACCTGCTCGGCTTCCCGGTGGAAGTGACCACACTGGTGAAGAACAACGATGGCAGCTCCACCATCGGCGGTGCCTTCGTGCAACTGCCGGGCAACGCCAACTTCCGGCTGGAGGATCCTGCGCAGCGCATACCCTTCGCCAATGTGAAGGTGACACCCGGCACGCCCAATGAACAAGGCAAGCCCATCGCCTTTCCCGCCAACGATCGGGTAACCACCGACATGACGCATGTGTCCCTGAAGCTGTACACCGACCTGGACGTGACCCTGTGCGGTATGCCAGGCAGGCTCTTCCCGGGGCGAGTGAAAGTGCAAGGCACACCAGGGGGCGGCGAGGTGCTCGGAACGGTGAGCACGGAGCTTTCCTCGTTCAACTTCTCCTACGATTTCAGCGGGCGATTCTATCTCGGAGCCAGTGCCGACCAACCGCTGTTCGATGTGTTCCGGAGCACCGCGCTCTATCCGCAGCGCAGCTTCAACCTGATGACCCTGAACTACACGGGCAACCAGTGGGCACCCGCCAACGCACGCTTCTCGCTCCGTGGTTTTGAGGCGCACAGTGACCGCAGCCGCTCCGTGGTGGAACCCGACGTGTTCAAGATCGCGACCGTCATCGAGGTGAAGGATGTTCCGGACATCACACCCGAGGTGTTGCAGTTGGACGTAGGCAACATCCGGGTGAACGCCACCTCCATCGAAGGCATACAAGGTGGTGGGCAGGAGCTCAGCTTCGAGCTGAACGACTGGACCTTCAAGTCCACCGCACCGTGGGTCTTCGACAACAGCTTGGCCGCGATCGTGATACCGAAAGGGATCCTCGACATGGAGTTGGTGAAGGCGGACATGACGCAGATCCTGATCCGCCCGAACGGGATCGAGATGAAGGCGAAGAACCTGGGTGAGGTGCGCCTGGGTGGCGTTGCCCCGTTGGTCCCGGAAGCCAACGCGGAATGGACCTTCGGCTACGATCCGGGCTATGTGCTCGATGGCAAGACAGGCGTATGGCGTTACGGCACGCTCACCGGTGGAAACGCCACAGTGGCCACCGTACAGGGTCCTGCCGAACTGGCCCCGAGCAAGCTCCAGTTCTCGAGCTTCTCCTTGGTGAGCCGTGGTGCGCCGCTTGCGGAAGTGCGCGCGATCAACCACCGCTACTACAACATCATGGATGTAACGCCCGTGGGAAGCATGCAGTTCACACCCGATGCCGTGGACCTGCTGGTGAATTGTTCCATGCAGATCAAGGGGCTACCGACCACCACGGGCTTCTTCTCCTTCTTCAAGGAGGGCGGTAAAACGGTGAGCCGCTTGAAGCCCTTGGGAGCCACGGTGACCACAGGGCGTGGCAACGTGTACTTCAAAATGGCCGATCATACAGGGGACCAAGAGATCAAGCCCGGCCAGTTCACCTGTTATGGAAAGTTCCGCATCGATCCGGAGGATGGTGCCTCAGGTGATCCGGTGTATGCCTACGGATACCTCGATCACAAACTGAACAACACCTACATGGATGTGATCCGCGTGGATGCCCAGAACCACAAGGGCAACACCCGACAGGAGATCCGCTTTGGCGGTTCGTCGGACAAGAAGATGCTGCTGAACAGCGGTCGGCAGACCATGGCCAGCACCCAATGGAACGAACTCGCCTTCAAAGGGAACCTGCTCAACATGGGCGGCATCGATGATGCGCCGGAGAACGAGCTCTCCTTCGTGGTGAAAGGCGCTGTGGCCCTGAGCGACGGCAAGATCTCCATGTCGCAGCTCGGCACGCCCTTCGGGAACATGAGCCTGTCCTACGACTTTGAACACGCACGTCTCGTGGGCAGCACGTCGATCAGCAATGTCACCTTCGGAGCCGTGAACATCCTGCAGGCCACCGTGGGCATGTTGGTGGACAAGGACGGCTTCCTCGTGTCCGTCCCGAAATCGCATGTATCTGTGCCTGCCGCGCCGTGGCCTTTGCAGGACCACCATCCCGCGTTCCTGCTCGGTGCGCACAACGCGATCCCCGACACGCTGCTCACCAACATGATGAAGGACTACCGCCTGAAGACGCTGCCCGCGCACATGGCCGGCAAGAAGATCTCCGGGATCTACCTGCAGAACCGACTTGACCTCCTCGACTTCTCAGTGCCCAGCATCGATCTGTTGGTGCTCGGCGTGGAAGGCCACGCCAGTTGCAAGGTGGAAGGACGTACCTGGGTGGACCTGAGCGGCGGCCTCGGCATGGGCGGCATGGCCTACGCCGATATCGGCATGGAGTTCTGGTTGCTCAGCCCCATACCGAGCTGTTCCTCGGCCAACGTTTCCGCCGGTGTCGAAATGCTGTTCGAGGCAGCTTACCAGAACAGCCAACTCACCATGACCGCCTGTGGCTCGGCCTCCGCCAGCGCATCCATCTGCGGGGTTGGGGACAGCGTGGACCTCACCGTGAAGGGCAGCGTGAACTCCGGTGGCAAGATCACCTTGGCACGGATCAGTGGATCATGCGGACAATGAAAAAGCGAATGACCATGAAAACCTTGAGCCTCCTTCTGGCGATCCTCGCGATCCCCTGCCTCGCTCAACAACCCGTGACAAGCACTTCGACCGGTGGAACAAAAACCCCTTCGGTCCAGGCCTGCAAACTGACCCCGTTATCCGCTGCCACGGAAGGGGAACGCATACGCATCGGCTGGTGGTCACCGGCCTGCACGGTGGCCAAGGTGCGCGTGTACCGCCGCCGCCAGCACATCGGCGAGGAAGCGGAGATCCATCCGCTGGTCGTTTCGGGCACGCGGAACGACTCGACCATCGTGTTGTGCTGGGACAGCGCGTTCACCGAACTGGGCATCTATGAGTACCGCATCGTGCCGGTGGACAGCCTCGGCGCGGAAGGTGCTTCATCGGGATGGATCGCGGCGCACAACCTGAACAGCGAAGCACAGCCTTGGATGCATTCCATCCACGCGCAAGACCTGCCCGGCGAACGCGCGATCAAGATCACCTGGCATCTGGAGAACGCAGTGCGCGCACGCGGGATCACGGTGCATCGCGCCGTGCGCTATGACGGTCCGTACGAGCGCCTGGCCGAAGTTCCCGCTTCCGACAGTAGCTATACCGATCGCGTTCAACGCGTGAAGGAGACCTACTTCTATCGCCTCGAGGTGATCGATGTCGTGGGTCTTTCCACCGTGAGCATGCCGGTGCAGGGCCTGAGCGATGCGGAACCCGCAGCCGCCGCACCGACGGCACTGATGATCCGTGCCGAAGGAAATGGGGTGCATTTGAACTGGCCGCATGTCGGGCCGGATGCCGCGTACTACCAGGTGGAACGCGGGCTTCCGGGATCGGATGCGTTCGTGCTGGTGGGCGATGGCCTTCGGGCGGACAGCAGCGGGGCCGTGTACTGGAACGACAGCACGGCGGCCAGCAATACGGTGGTGAGCTACCGGGTGCGAACGGTGAGCATCGGGGGCATCATCAGTGAGCCCTCGGAACGTGTCGAGGTGCAGACCTTCGACCGGCGCATCCCCACTTCACCAACGGAGCTTGCCGTTCGGCGCATGGGAGCGCAGGGCGTGGTCATCTCCTGGCGCAATCCGTGGGCCGGTGAGCCGGGTGCCTTCCATGCCGTGGTGGAACGCGCCGATGAAGGAAGCGAGGCGTTCTCCGCGCTGAACAAAACATCTTTGGATCCCGGAGTGACGGTGTTCACGGACTCCACCGCAGCACCGGAGCGCGCCTACCGCTACCGCATTGTGGGGGTGACGCTTGATGGCACGCGTGGTGTTCCGTCCGCGTCCGTTGTTCTGAATGCTAAAAGCACCGCCGGTTCAGGCCCGCGCATGTTGATGGCGCATCGTACGGCGCAGGGCATCGCCTTGGAATGGGCAGCCAGGGAACGGCATGGCAAGGGCCTCAATCTGTACCGTGCCGTGGACAACGGAGAACCCAAGCTCCTGAAGTCCTTGCCGATCGATGCTTCGGGATACACCGACGGTTCCACCATCGACGGAGCGCTGCACTTGTACGTGCTGCGCTTGGTGCTTCCGGACGGCACGGAGAGCGAGCCGAGCGAGCCTGTGGGAATGCGGTGGTGAGTTGAAACAAGCGGGGCCGCCGCAAAGCGACGGCCCCGCACGGGCAAAAGCGAACTGTTTTCCCCTAGGTTCCCACAGTGGTCTCCGCCGCTTCGGCGGGGACCCTGAGGTCCGGCATTAGTTGAACCCGACCACCGTGACCCCCACGTTCAGCGCTCTCAGGTCCGGTGCGGTTCCTTCCTCGAACATTGGCGTGAGCGCGTATTCGGCAAAGAGGTTCAATGGTCCGTAGCCGATCTGCGCCCGGGCTGCCACGCGGTAGGGCAGTAGGTTGAAATGGTCCTTGCTGCGCTGCTTCACCATATGTCCGTCCTCGGTGTACTTCTGCTTGTACATGGTGTCGAACAGCCAGCTGCCCACCACACCGGCGGCCAAGTGGAAGTTGTGCTTCCGACTGAAAGACCAGTCCGGCTTGGCATTCAATTCCTCTTCATTGGCGGGCAGTTTGGCCCGGTTGGTGTTGAATTCCAACATCAACGGCACACGGAGGCCGATCTGGCGCAGCTTGTTCTTGCGCAGGTCCGGGCTGTCCATGGCCACCGCCCAAGTGCTGTCGCCATCGAACTGGATCGTGTTATTCTCACTCAGCTTGTAGCTGTTGAACTCGATGCCGATGCCGGTGAAGAGCCCCATGTGGTTGGTGCCGAACTCGATCTTCCGCTCCCAGAAGTTCATCGCGAAGAAGCGGCTCCGGGCGTTGTTCAGCTGTAGTGGCCCGCTTTCCGGCCCATCACCGATCCGCCCGTCCGTGGTCACGAAGCTGTTGATGCCGAACTCCAGGCCGACCCAATGGCAGAAGAGGTTACGGCGCTCGCGCTTCAGGTCGGCCAGCTTCTCCTCAAAGGTTTTGGTGGTGTCCAAACCAGTGCGCGGGGTGGTGATGATGCGGATGAGCTTTCGCTTGGAGGTGATGCGGATGGTGTCGCCTTTCTGCGCGTAGTTGGTGTCCGCGTTCTCAACTTTCACCTTTAGACCGTTGGTGCCTGCGGTGACGGAGAGGGTATGTTGGTCCGGAGGAACGGCGCCGGTTTTGCTGGGGATGCTGTCCTGCTGGGCCGATACGGAGAAAGGGAGGAGCAGTAGGGAGAAGAGGGTCCAGGTTTTCATCGGGGATGTCGTCTTTGGGAGTAGGACGGGTCGCGGTTCCAATAGTTACAGCCCTCAAGGTGCTTTCACCGCAGCTTGTTGGCGGGCTTATTCAGGGCGGAAGTTGAACCTGACGTGCGAGGTCTTCCACAGCCCGGAAGGATTGGGACCCACGTTGATCCTGCCGAGCTTGCGCACCACATAGTCGCACAGTTTCGCGTTCTCCGAATTCGCGGCGGTCACCACCAGTCGGCCTTCCGTGTTCACCACGAACTGGACCTCCACCGTTCCGAACATCGCCTCTTCCTCATCGGTCAGCGGGAAGATCACGTAGCGGTTGATCTGGTGCTCCACGGCGCGCTCCATGGCGATGGAGTTGCTGGTGTGGAGGGAGGGAACGGACCTGGCGGGATCTGCTGCGCGGGTGCCGGAAACAAGTAGTAACAGAGTTGCAGCTATCCAGTAGCGGAGGATCACGGTTTTCATGGCGTTCGGTGTTTTGGCCCAAGGCCGTTGGTTGTTTGCCATAGGACAACGCAAGCCACCGGATTGTTACATCGCGAATAGCGGAACGTGATGAGCGGCGCGAATGCGGGGATGGGCGGAAGAGATCACCGCCAAGAACGCAACGAAATGCACGGAGGCTATGCACTCCCGGAACGTTGCGTCCATTGCGCATCGCGGTTGGAAATGAAATGCGGCCAGCGTGAAATTCAATCTGCGGGAATTGGGCTAAGATCTGCGGAGCGTTTCACACCGTACCTGCGGCAGATCACCTCTCCCGGCTGGCGCTGATCGAAAAATTCCGCCCCAAGTGCAGCCGGAAGCGCTCACGCTCGGAAGTACGCTGCACCATCACGCCGCCATGCCCACCGGTGACCGCGCCGAGCGCCTTGTCCGCCAAGGCGAGCGCATCGTCGCCATCCAGCGTGGCCGTTCGTTGTGGCTTGTCCAGCACATCGTTGCGGAAGGCGTTCGCCACGAAGGCACCGAGCGACTGGTCCGTGCCGTGCGTGCCCGCCATGGCCAGTTCATCCTCGGCCGGTCGCGCCGTGCTTGTGTATTCAAGTTGTGCGGTATCGGCAGGAAGTGTTTTCAGTTCCGGTGTTCGCTGCGCCAATTCCGGTTCCATGATGGGAAGGGGTGAAGGCACGCGCTGTGGCACGGGAATAGGGCTTTGGAACTGTTCCGGTTCTTGTCCGGAGGAATTTGAGCGAGGCTGTTCCTTCGGAGTGAACGCGTCGTGCGGCTTCATTTTCGGCAAGGCGCCAGCGTTGGAACTTTCCCCGGTCGCATTTTCGGGCACCTCTGTTCTGCTTGGCTGCACAACATCCACCGGTGCAACTGCTCCATCATGTGGCGGAGGTGCAACGGACTTCACCGTTGTTTCCGCACGGGCCGTTTCGGGAATGTCCGTTGGTCGTTCACGCAGGAGCCACCAAGCTGCGGAAAGCAGCAACGCGATACTGGCGGCCGCGGCCAACTTGGGCCACAACGCCACCACGCGGGCCTCGCGCTTCTTCGATCCGGCCTTGTCCGGATACACCAGGGCCTCGGGCACAACACGCGTGGCAGTGACCAGCTTTTGTTGATGCTGCGCTTCGTTGTTGTCGGCGATGAATTGCCTCAACGCCTGCTGCTGCTCCGTGGAAAGATCGCCTTCCAGCTCAGCGATCAGGAAGTCCGTGAGGCGGTGCGCATCGGGCATTCCCTTCGGCGGGAAGTGGCGCTCCACGGTTTCTTTTTCCGTGAACGGGATCGCGGTGTTCGGCACCTTGGCCATCGCCATCAACGCCGCAAGCCGTTCCGCCTCCGGATGTTCGTAGAGATAGCGCTCCAGTTGCTTTTCCTGCACCGTGCCCAGGTCCTTTTCCAAGCGCGCCACCAGAAAGTCATCCAATCGCATGGCATCGATCTTTCCAGTTGGCGGATAGGTTTTGCGCAACAGGTCCTTTCCGGGGAATTCAAGGGGTTCACCTTCCGTGTTCGGCAGGTCACCGGCGTAGGGCCGCAGGTCCGGGTTGTTGCGCAGAAAGGCGTCGAGCGCCGTTTCCTGCGCAGCGGTCAAGCGGCCCTCCATGCGGTCCAGCAGCCAAGCCTCGTATGTATCCCGGTCCGGTTTCATAGCACGTTCTCCAAGCTGCCGATGTAGTTCTTCAACGCGGTGCGTCCGCGATAGATGTACACCTTCACTTGCGTGATGTTCAATTGCGTCAGTTCCGCGATCTCCTCATAGCTGTATCCCTCGAGGTCGCGCAGCAGCACCACGCTGCGTTGTACCTCCGGCAAGGTGGCCAGCGCGGCGTCCAGCACCTCCTTCAGGTCCGGCTGGGCTTGCCCGCTCCATCGCAGGTTGTCATGTTCTGCCTCCATGCGCGTGCTGCGCGATCCCTTGCGCACTTCATCCACCAGAAGGTGGTGCGCGGTGGTGAAAAGGTAGCTTTTGGCCTTCGCACCCTCCACGTCCTCCACCTTCTGCCACAGCCGTGCAAAGCTCTCTTGTACCACGTCCTTCGCCGTATCGGTGTCGCGCAGGTGCTTTACCGCAAAACGGTAAATGCCGTCCGCATGCTGGTCCACGGCGCTATTGTAGTCGGTGAGGGTCACGGAATGAGGGTGTACTGAAGATGTGACGGGCTGCTTTGGCGAAAGTTACAAGCCCCTTCCGCACAGGATCGGTACGTATCGGTCCCTGAGCAATGAAGGCTGAAGACCCGAGGCAGCATATTGACCTCCGCCCGCGTCATAGTACTTGTACCTTCACCTCAATGAACGCCCCGGACGGGCCAAGGACCTCTTCAAATGAAAACAACTACCCTCCTGATCGTACTGCTCACTGTATGGATCTCATGGACCGCCGGAAGCGTAAAGGCCCAGACCTATTTCTACTTGGGTCAGATCGCCGTGGTTCCCGTAGCGCCCACGGACCAGGACCAAGTGCAGTTGCAGCTTATCGGCAACTTGTCCAGTACGGGTTCGTCCATTACATCAGCCAGTGCCGATGTGAACGGATACACGGTCAATGTCGCTTTGCTAACAGAGAACACGACGGGCTTGACCGTGATAGTTCCACATACGGAGCCCGTTGACCTGGGCCTATTGGCGGCCGGAACATACACGGTGAACGTCACAGGCTTCGGTGTGCAGGACTTAGCCCCATCCGACCAACATGTGTTCACGGTATCCGGAAGTGCTTCCGCCTGTGACTCGCTCATTTTCGCCAGCCTCACCTGGGCGCCCTTCAGCGACACGGGTTTGTTGGTCCATGTGTACAATCAGAGTTCCATGCTCTTCGATTATCCCGGCTTCCTCCTGTTGGCGGACAATGGCGACACCCTCGCCCAGGAAACGGTGAACTTCTTCGGGATCGCGGGGGAGAGCTACCACACGCTCACCATCCCCTCGGGCACCAACATGCCGTCCTCACCGTTCAACGGCACCCTGCAATTGTGGACCCTCTTCTACGATACATTGGCCTGTACCTGGGACCTTCCCGTCGATCTCTGCCCGCCGGAAAGTTGCACCGAGGTGATCTTGGATATGCAGAACTTTGGTTCCGGGCTGGCAACAGGGTCGTACTTGTACACGGTCCGGGAAGCCGGTTTAACGGTTGCCACCGGTACATTTATTCTTACGGATGAACAGCAGTACGATCAGGATACGATCTGTCTTCCACCGGGGAATTACCTCATGGAGCTCATTCCGCAACAAGGCCCCACTGGCGGCCAGTCCTCGTTCGGCGTGGGAATGGGCTACGCGGTACCCGGGCCGCGCGCACCCGTGACCTGGACCACGCCCTCAGTCGTGGCCTTCAACTTTTACAGCCCATGCATCGAAGTGGCACAATCCGTTCCCGAAGTAATGGATGCACGCTTGGTGGTCAGCGCGGTGAGCGGTCTCTCCACCCTGTTCCGCACCGATGGAAGGGCGCTGGATGAGTTGCGCGTGATAGATGCACAAGGTCGCTTGGTCTTGGCCTTGAGCGAACGGACTGCCCGTCTTCAATTCAGCACCGACGGATGGGCGCGTGGGATGTACTTCCTGGAAGCACGCAATGCGGACGGCCATGTACTTACCGCCCGCATGATCGTGGAATAGTCCCACAGCAGTGGACCTCTCAATTATTATCCGCCAACCCCTATGCCGATGTACAGTTGCACGCACCTGTTCTGTGCATCGCCGACCACATCGTGAAGGGTCGAGTTATCCACCACGTCGGTGAGCCCGTGGAGATAGCGGATCCCTACTTGCAGGTTCTCCCCGACGTTGAAGCCCACGCCACCAGCAATACCGGCATCGATGGACTTGAAGTTATCCTTGTCAACGGTGTCCGAGCCACTGCCGAGATCCCCGGAGGTCTTCACCTTGGCGGAAAGCAAATAAGCGGCATAGCCACCGATCTGGAGGTCCACCACATCCATCAAGCGGATGGATACCAGAACGGGCAGTTCCAAAT
This sequence comes from Flavobacteriales bacterium, assembly GCA_018057455.1. GTDB lineage: Bacteria > Bacteroidota > Bacteroidia > Flavobacteriales_F > PHOS-HE28 > PHOS-HE28. The sequence continues at coordinate 10,170 of JAGPDT010000019.1, forward strand.
AGTTCAGGTTGAAATCCACGTCCTGGTCCACCAGACCGAAGAAGGCATGGTACGAGGTGTGATTTCCCTTGGTTGAGTACAGCAGTTCCACTTGTAGACCTACAGGTTGATCGGGCATCGTTCGGCCAAACACACCGCCATTGAATCCGATGCGCGCATTGTCATCCTGCGCATCCACGCCCGCGAGGTTGGTGTAGTTCAGTCCTCCCTTCACTCCGAAGACCGGACCTTGTGAGAACGCTGGTGCAGCGAGGAGAAGCGCCCCGCATACGGTCACTAGGTACAGGTATGAATTTTTCATGTAGATGGTTTTTTATACAGCCCTCTGCCAACCGTATGCCATGGACCATGGAAGGTCATTTGAGGTGAAAAGCATGTTTTCACGGGGCGTGACATTCCCATCAACTCCCCATTTTGGGACTATCATAAAGCATGGACAAACAAACAGGGCGACCCCAAGGCCGCCCTGCCGTTTTGGAGCATTCGGCAACGTCCGCTATTCCACGACGATATCGCCGCGCATTACCACATGGATGCTGCAGAAATACTCCGTGGAAGTGCCGGGCACCAACTTCCAGCTATCGCCCGGATGCAGGGGACCGGAGGTCCATGCCGAATCCGGCAGTGCCGTGGCATCGTGGTCCACCAGGTCCTTATTGGTGAACACCACCGTGTCGCCATGCTGGATAGTGACCGTGTCCGGATTGAACTGCATCTGTGCGATGGACACGTTCACCGAAGTAGGCACATGTGCTTCCTTCGCGACCTCGGGTATCGCAGCACCAGTATTCTTTGTCTCCGGGGTGCTGCAGGCCGTCATGCAAGCGCAAGCCAGAAGAAGCGGTAGCGCGATCCGTATTCCGGCAGTAGTGATCATTTCTTGGCGAATTCCTTCTGTACCATTTCGGCATGCGTCAAGTGCGAGTCCAGTACGGGTGCAACGCTTACCAGCAAGTTCTTCAGCTCGGCGTTCTGCGTTTGGGGGATCAATACGTTCTTCACGGCATCGATCACGGCTTTGTGGTAGGCCACCTCATTGTCGATGTAGGCCTTGTCAAAGGCTTCGCCTTTCAGTGAACGGAGCATCTTGGTGGTCTTCACCTCACCTTCCTTCAGGGATTTGCTCATCGCGTTATCCTCAGGGGTAACGCCCAGCTTGGCCGCGAGCTCCGTAGCCTGCTTGATCACCCCGGTGTGGTCGCGGGCCATGGTCTCCGCAAAGTGGAGCACGTCCTTGTTGGTGGATTTTTCCTTGGCGATCGCCGCGTAGTCCACGTCGATCTGGTTGGCCGTTACCGCTGCGTGGGCGATCTCGGGATCGGAGAGTTTCGGGGCGTCCTGTGCGAAGGCGCCCGCGTAGAGGAATGCGGAGAGCGCGAAGAGGCTCGTACCGCGTTGGAGGATGGATGTGTTTCTCATGATGGGTTTATGGTTTTGATCATTGGATGCACGCCTGGCCGATCGGTTACAGACATGTAGGTGCGGCACCTCTCGGGGTGGCCATTGCACACCTCATATTGGGTGTGCGTGTACAGATCAAACGAGCCGCTTTGGTCAAAGCGCTTGCGCGATCCAACTTCTCAGCACAGCCCAAAATGACTTCTGGGGGATCTCCACGTTGTCAGTGAATGCGCTCACCGCCTTGCGGGGCTTCGCATTTGGCTCTGCAACCCGCCTCAATCCAACTTCAACATCGCCAAGAAAGCCTCCTGCGGGATCTCCACGCTATCCACGGAGCGCATGCGCTTCTTTCCTTCCTTCTGCTTCTCCAGCAGCTTGCGTTTTTGCTGGTCGAGGGCCCGAAAATGCGCTATTAGCAAGCCCGCTGGCGCACCTTGCCTTCAGCCACGGTGGTCAATTATACCGGCCTGCCGCGATGTTCTCGCTCATGAACCCATAGATCGCCTTGATGTGGGCGGACCTGAGGCGCTCATAATTCTCCAAGAGTGTTTCCTCAGTCCAACCTTTCGCCATCAGACCCAAAATGAATTCCACGGACAGTCGCGTGCCTTTGACTGTGGGCTTACCCGACAAGACCTTAGGGTCGCTGGTGATGTACTTGCGCCAATCCATGTTTCAAAGATGGCGAAGCGCAGGAGCGGATATCCTCAATCCAACTTCAGCACCGCCAAGAAAGCTTCCTGCGGGATCTCCACGCTACCCACGGAGCGCATGCGCTTCTTTCCTTCCTTCTGCTTCTCCAGCAGCTTGCGCTTGCGTGAAATATCGCCGCCGTAGCACTTGGCGGTCACGTCCTTGCGCAAGGCCTTCACCGTTTCACGGGCCACGATCTTCGCGCCGATGGCCGCCTGGATGGGGATGTCGAACTGCTGGCGGGGCAGCAATTCCTTCAGCTTGGCGCACATCTTCTTGCCCAGCTCGTGCGCGTGGTCGCGGTGGATCAACGCGCTCAGGGCGTCCACCTTGTCGCCGTTCAGCAGGATGTCCAGCTTGATCAGGTCGCTCTCCTTGAAACCGATGGGGTGGTAGTCGAAGCTGGCATAGCCGCGGCTGATGCTCTTGAGCTTGTCGAAGAAGTCGAACACCACTTCGCCCAACGGCAGCTCGAAGGTGAGCTCCACACGGTCCGTGGTGAGGTAGTTCTGCCCTACGAGGATGCCGCGCTTCTCGATGCACAAGGTCATGATCGCCCCGGTGTATTCGCTTTTGGTGATCACCTGCGCCTTGATGTAGGGCTCCTCGATGTGTTCGATGTTCATCACCGGCGGCAGCTCGCTGGGGTTGTGCACGTCCACCACCTCGCCGTCGGTCTTGGTCACCACGTAGCCCACGTTCGGCACGGTGGTGATCACCGTCATGTTGAACTCGCGCTCCAGCCGCTCCTGGATGATCTCCATGTGCAACAACCCCAGGAACCCGCAGCGGAACCCGAAGCCCAGCGCAGCGCTGCTCTCGGGCGTCCAGGTGAGGCTGGCGTCGTTGAGCTTGAGCTTCTCCATGGCGTCGCGCAGCTCCTCGTATTCGTCGGTGTCCACCGGGAAGATGCCCGCCCACACCATGGGCTTCACGTCCTCGAAACCCTTGATCGCCTCGGCGCAGGAGCGGTCCACATGCGTGATGGTGTCGCCCACTTTCACCTCGCTGGCCGTTTTGATGCCGCTGATGATGTAGCCCACGTCGCCGGCGCCGAGCTGCTTCTTGGGCAGCAGGTCCATCTTCAGCACGCCGATCTCGTCCGCGTCGTACACCACGCCGGTGTTGAAGAACTTCACCTTTTCACCGGTGCGGATGGTGCCGTTCATCACGCGGAAGTAGGCGATGATGCCGCGGAAGGGGTTGAACACGCTGTCGAAGATCAAGGCCTGCAACGGTGCGGAGGGGTCGCCTTTGGGCGCCGGAATGCGGTGCACGACCTCCTCCAGCACCTTGTCCACGCCCAGCCCGGTCTTACCGCTGGCGCTCAGGATGTCCTCCAGCTTGCAGCCGATCAGGTCCACGATCTGGTCCTTCACCTCCTCCGGGTTGGCACTGGGCAGGTCCATCTTGTTGAGGATGGGGATGATCTCCAGGTCGTGCTCCAGTGCCAGGTACAGGTTGCTGATGGTCTGCGCCTGGATGCCCTGTGTGGCGTCCACGATCAGCAGGGCCCCCTCGCACGCGGCGATGCTGCGGCTCACCTCGTAGCTGAAGTCCACGTGGCCCGGGGTGTCGATCAGGTTCAGCAGGTACTGCTCGCCATGGAGCGAGTAGTTCATCTGGATGGCCTTGCTCTTGATGGTGATGCCACGCTCGCGCTCCAGGTCCATGTCGTCCAGGTTCTGCGCCTGCATGTCGCGGTCCGCGATTGTGCCGGTCATCTGCAGCAGGCGGTCGGCCAAGGTGCTTTTGCCGTGGTCGATGTGGGCGATGATGCAGAAATTGCGGATGTGCTTCATGGAATGCGTTGCCGAAAGGGATCGCGAAGGTAATCCTTGCGACCTGCTGGGAACGCAGTGCCGAAGCCGTGTAATTTCGCGGCTTCCCCTGCCGCGCGGGGTTGGCGCTCGCGTGTCGCGGGTGCTAAACCACGCCACAACATGAAAGCCCCCGCCCGCACCACCGTCACCGCCGCTCTCCCTTACCCGTGGTTGGCGCTCGCGTGTCGCGAGTGCT
>JAGPDT010000019.1:14382-51656 GCA_018057455.1 Flavobacteriales bacterium
ACCACCGTCACCGCCGCTCTCCCTTACCCGTGGTTGGCGCTCGCGTGTCGCGAGTGCTAAACCACGCCACAACATGAAAGCCCCCGCCCGTACCACCGTCACCGCCGCTCTCCCTTACGCCAACGGCCCGCTCCACATCGGCCACATCGCGGGAGCGTACCTGCCTGCGGACATCTACGTGCGCAACCTGCGCGCCCGCAACAAGGAGGTGCTCTTCATCTGTGGCAGCGATGAGCACGGCGCCGCCATCACCTTGCGCGCCCTCAAGGAAGGCACCACCCCGCAGGCCATCGTGGACAAGTACCACGCCCTGATGGGCAAGGCCTTCGCCGACTTCGGCATCACCTTCGACATCTACCACCGCACCAGCAGCGAGCTGCACCGCGAAACCTCCCAGGAGTTCTTCCTGCAACTCAACGCCAACGGCGCCTTTACGGAAAACACCGAGGAGCAGTACTACGATACCGAAGCCAAGCAATTCCTGGCCGACCGCTACATCATGGGCACCTGTCCCACCTGTGGCAACCCCGATGCCTACGGCGACCAATGCGAAAAATGCGGCAGCGCGCTCAGCCCAAAGGACCTCATCGATCCCCGCAGCACCCTCAGCGGCAGCAAACCCGTGCTGCGCCCCACCAAGCACTGGTACCTGCCCATGGAACGCAGCCAGCACTGGATGCAGGAGTGGATCAACACCGGCATGCTCGATGGTGCGCAACAGCACGACCCCGCCGAGTGGAAGCCCCAAGTGCTGGGCCAATGCAACAGTTGGCTCAAAGAGGGCCTGCGCCCCCGCGCCATGACGCGTGACCTCACCTGGGGCGTGCCCGTGCCGCTGCCCGGGGCCGAAGGAAAGGCCCTCTATGTGTGGTTGGATGCGCCCATCGGCTACATCAGCGCCACCAAGCAATGGGCGGCCGACCAAGCGGCCAAAGCTCCCGGGTCAAGCCCGGGATGGGAAAAATGGTGGAAGGCAGAAGACACGCGCCTGCTGCACTTCATCGGCAAGGACAACATCGTTTTCCACTGCATCATCTTCCCCATCCTGCTGAAGGAACACGGCGGCTTCATCCTCCCGCAGAACGTGCCCGCCAACGAGTTCCTCAACCTCGAAGGCCGAAAGCTCAGCACCAGCCGCAACTGGGCCGTGTGGCTCCACGAATACATCGAACGCTGGCCCGGCAGGCAAGATGAGCTGCGCTATGCGCTCGCCACCATCCTGCCCGAGTTCAAGGACAGCGAGTTCACCTGGAAGGACTTCCAGGACAAGAACAACAATGAGCTGGTGGCCATCATCGGCAACTTCGTGCAGCGCGTCTTCGTGCTTTGCAACAAGTACTACGAAGGAAGAGTGCCGGAACCGGCGGCCTCCAACGCTCCACAAGGCGAACAGGACACCGTGCTCTGGGCCGAGCTGTCCGCCATACCGGGCAAAGTGGCCGAGGACATCGGCAAGTTCCGCTTCCGCGATGCGCTGCTCACGGCCATGAACGCCGCACGCCTCGGCAACAAGTACCTCACCGACACCGAGCCGTGGAAGCTGGAGAAGACCGACCCGGACCGCGTGCGCACCGTGCTCTTCAACGGCCTGCGCATCACGGCGGCGCTCAGTGTGGTGTTGGAACCTTTTCTTCCGTTCACGGCGCAAAAGCTGCGCACCATGCTGGGCTTGGGTGAATTGAAATGGGCCGATGCGCTGCGCGAAGGATTGATCGTGCCCGGCGCGCCGATCGGCAAGGCGGAACACCTCTTCAAGCCCATTACCGATGCCGAGATCGCTGCCGAAGTGGAACGCCTGAAAGCCAATGAACCCAGGGAGTACAAGAAGGTTGATGAAGATAGCCCTTCGGCTCCGCCCAGGATAGAGCATGAAGAAGAGGTGAAGGCAAAGCCGAACATCGCCTTCGATGATTTCACCAAGCTGGACATCCGCATCGGCACCATCACCGCCGCCGAGCGTGTGCCCAAGGCGGACAAGTTGCTGAAGCTCGCCATCGACGTGGGCGAGGGCACGCCGCGCACCATCGTCAGCGGCATCGCACAGCACTTCACGCCGGAAGAATTGCCCGGAAAGCAAGTGCTGGTGCTCTGCAACCTGGAACCCCGCAAAATGCGCGGCGTGGAAAGCCAGGGCATGGTGCTGATGGCCGAGGATGCCGAGGGGAAATTGGTGTTTGTGCAGCCGGGAAGGGAAGTGCCTCCGGGCGCGGAGGTGCGGTAGTGTTGTTGCTGTTGGGTACAGTTGTCAGTTGTCAGGCGCGGAGAGTTCACCGCTGCCGAATGTCTCCAATTTCCCGGCGCCCGGGTGTTTGCGGAGTGCCTCTGCCCGTTCCGCCAGACCCTGAGGCCCTTGGAGGGCGGCGGTTTCGCGCATCTCGATCAAGCGCGGATCATGTGGCACCTTGTTCATGGCCAGAGGCCGAAGTTGAATGGGCACTCAGCAACAGCCGAGCGCCGGACCGGTGGGAATAGGGGCCTGCTCAACGAATGGGACGGTCCAACTGTTCCTGGGCGTTCTCGGCATGGCCAACGGGCGTTACATGCTCACGATCTTGTCAAGGGAAGGAAGGGGTTCCGCACGGTTCGTTTGGTCGGTCGGGTAGTGTTGGGCGCAAGAACGCCAACATGAAAAAGTACGTCGTATGGGGAGTTGTGGCCATTGTGGCCTGCGCTCATCTGAATGTGGTAGGACCGGATTGGAACAGCGCTGGGATCTTTGGCTTGCCTGCCAACAGCTTCTTGGGCACTACCGACGGAGTACCGATCAACTTCCGCGCGAACAACACGTTGGGGATGCGGCTCTTGGAGTCGCTCACCGGTCAGACCATCGGCAGCTGCACCAATGAGAACCTGTGCGGGAACGTTCGGGATCGGCGCGCTGCGGAGCGTTTTGTTTTGGAATGCAGCGAGGCCGCCCGTTGCGGGACGGCCTCACTCATTCCTTGAGGAGCGGGGTTCACCGCACCAGTGGCACGCGGAAGGTGCGTTGCACATCACCGCTGGCGACCCGCACGAACCAAATGCCGGCGTTCAGCGCATGGCCGTCCATGGTGATGCGCCCGGGCATCACCACGGCGCCACGGCCCAGGGTGTGGCGGCCCGTGGCATCATACACGTCCACGTCCACCGGTGCGTTCCCGAAGCCGTGCTCGATGATGAACTGTTCGGGCGTGGCCCACACGGCCAGGGTGTTGCCCGCTTCCGCGGCCCTTACCCCGGTGGTGGCATCCACTTCCAATTGTTGGGTGTAACTGTCCGAGCAATCGGCACTGGTGGCCGTCAGGGTCACGCTGTAGGTGCCGGGCTGGGCGTAGGCGTGCACCGGGGTGTGCTCGCTGCTGGCGGTGCCGTCGCCGAAGTCCCACGTGTAGCTGTCGGCCAACACGGAGTTGTTGTTGAACTCCACAGGGGTGCCCACCGTGGTGCTGGCCAACAGGGCGAATTGCGCGAACGTGCCCTCACCGGCGGGGATCTCCGCGGCGATGGTGGTGGTGCAACCTGCTGCATCGGTGATGGTGGCGGATTGGCTGCCCGCAGGACCGTTGAGCACATGGCCCGTGGCACCGGTGCTCCAGAGCACATCGTATGGCGCCGTGCCTCCGTGGAGCAGCAGCTCAAGGTTACCGTCGGTGCTGTTGGGGCAGCTGGTGGCCGTTTGCAGCACTTCAATGTGGATGGTTTCCGGCGCGGTGATGGTGAAGTCGCTCACCAGTTCGCCACAGGCACCACCCGGGGTGATGCGTACTTGGTAGGTGCCCGCGGGGGCCGGGAAGATGCACACATCTCCTTCGCCGATCACGAAGCTGGAAAGAGGAATGCCAGCGGCACCCGCCCATGTGATCCCCAGTTGGCCTTGCGCTGCCACCACCGTGGCGCGGCCTTCCCCATCAGGGCACGGAGCGTTCTCCACATAGAGGGGAACAGGCTTGGTGCCGTTCAACAAGAAGCGCGGCTGGCCGGCATCATCCCCGGCGTTGATCGTGAAGGTGTAGCTGGCGCCATCGGTGAGCGGGGTCACCGCACCGGTCTGCAGGTCGGTGAGGCTCAGGCAGGAGAGGGCGCGGATGCCCGCCATGCCCGCGGTGATGGTATAGGTGCCGGTAATGTCCACGTCCACCATCACGGGAACCTGAATGGCCGTGTCGTAGCTGCCGAAGAAGTCCAGGGCCAGCCGTTCACCGGTGCTGCTCAGGATCCCGATCTGCGGCGCGCCCGCGGTCTTGAACGGCAACTTCAGGGCATCCACGCCATCAAGGGCCGGACTGCCTTGGGCGAAGATGACCATGGCTTCGTCGCTGTATGTGTTCAGGTTGCTGGCGATGGTGAGGTTGAGCATGGGCAGCACCGGCTGAAGGCTGCCACCGAACGTACCGCCCAATGGCTCGGCCACCTTGGCGGATTCATCCACGGTGGTGGTCAGGCTGGTACCGTCGGCCTTCATCCAGAAGCCTTGGCTGCTCTGCAGGATGCCGTTGAGACCGCCTTGGCCCACGCCGTTGGACCACGCCTTGGTGGTGCCGGTGGCCGGGTCGAAGATCCAGTAGGCGTTCTGCACGTCACTTCCACGGCTGATGGCGGTGAAGTCGATGGGGCTGGGCAGCGGATTGCCCACCAGGTTCCAACCGTCGGCGGGCACGCTGCCCGAGGAAGTGAAGCTCAGGGGCAGGGTGAAGGGGCTCTGTGCGATGGTAGGCGCCCCGGTGAGGTCCACCGTGAAGGCGTTGGTGCCGGTGAAGGTGTCGCCGCACCAGGCCCGGAAGCCTTGGCCCGGGATCAGTGCCTGGGCCGTTGAGCTCACGCCCACTTCGCCGGAATCGGCACTGGGGAAGGTGTTGGTCTCATCATACCAGCGGATGCTGGGCCACAGGATGCCGCTGGCCGGGGGGTCATAGAAGTTGGGGTAGTGTGAACCGGGAAAACCCGCGGTGAAGAAGTCGTCCTTCCACTCATTCACGGTTTGCCCGGCCACGGGGCTGCCCAGCATGCGCCAATTGGTATGGCCTGCCGGGATGTACCGTTGCACCGTGAGGTTGCCCCCATAGCTGGCACCACTGGCTACGGGGCCCAACCGGCCGGTGCCCGTGGCGTTGCTCGTCAGGGCCACATTGCCCGTGCTGGCGTCGAAGAAGCCGTCCACCAATTGCAGGGTGCCACGGATGCCGATGGCTGCCTGGGCCGCCGTGCCCGCGGGCGTGTTCACCGTCAGGTCCCAGAGGTCCATGTTGCCGCCAGCGTTCACCAGGGTGGTGGCCGCGCTGCCTGCCAGTGCCAGCGTGCTGTTGTCCGCACCGTTCACCAGGCCGCCTATGTTCACGTCATCGCCGTGAACCGTGCACGTGGTGCCGGCATTGAGCACCAATGTGCCTCCGCCCGCCACGCCCAGGTCCTTCACGTCCACATCGGCCGTGGTGGTCACGGTATGGCCGTTCTGCACCACCATGTGCGTGAGTGCGCTGAAGGTGGCCGGCCCGGGGGTGCCCACGGGCTTCAGCGACCAGATGGGGTCGCCCACATTCCCGTTGGACTGGCTGTAGTAGGTGATGTCCGCCGTGGTGCCCAGCACGATGATGTCGGCACCGGCGGCATCGCCCGGGCCACCATGGCCCGTAGTGGAGTATTCAGCCTTGTAACCGTACAAACGCACCGTGAGCGGCGCAATGCGGTTGGCCACGGTGAAGTTGAAGGATCGCGTTTGGGTGGTGGTATTGTCCGTTATTTTGGCCACGCCGCCTTGGTTGGCAGTGAATCCATCGGCGCTGGTACGCACCACATAGCGCAAGGGGCCCCGGTTGTTGCGTTGCAATTTGAAGGTCACTTTGTTGATCGTGAACTGCTTGCCCGGTTGCGGAGTCAAAGTGAACTCCATGTAGTCGTTCATGTTCGGTACCGTCGCTGTGGTCCATCCTTTGGCGTTGAACCGGTCCGCATCCGCGAGGGCTTGGAGGCCCGGGCCTCTGCTGATGATGGAGCCGGTGAGCCCCGGGTCGTTGAAGTTGGAGGACCAGGTGGCCTCATTGCCCACCGCACCGGCGAAATCGAAGGTGAGCACTTGTTGCGCATGGGCCTGCATGGTCCACAGGGCCAGCAGCCATCCGGCCACCAAATGCAGGTGCACGCGGAAAGACGGGTTGAGCATAACGTTCTTCATCATGATGGAGGATTGACGGTGCCGCACGCCGACACCATGGAACAGGTGGTAAAAGTAGGTCCATGGCGGAAACTTCGGGTGCAGCCGTTCCGGTGCACGGGTCCGAAGCGGGCAGGTAGGCATGAATGCGATGAAGGAACACCGGTCTCCACCACCCAGCTCAAAGCAGCACGTGCATTTTGCTCACCAGGCCGTTGCGGAACTCAAACACATGCCGGATCAGGCCTTGGGAGATCATTTCACCCCCGGTGCTATGGACCGTGCGCAACAGAGAAACCACCACCGTTCCCGAAGGTTTGAGCTGGAAGTGCTTCACATCATAAGTGTGGCGGTGCACTTCGCGCAACTGGATCCAATAGGCGACCACGGCCGAAGGCCCTCGCAAGGTGGTTCCCTCCAGCATGTTCGGCCATTCCACATCCTGGGCGAAGTAGGCCGGTATGCGTTCATACTGGCCCGCGTTGAATGCCGCGTAACAATCCCGTATGAGACGTTCCTGCGGATGCATCTGGTAGGTTCAACTTGAATGCAAGGTATATCATTCCCAAGGGAATAGGTAGCGGAAGGTGCAGAACCCACCGATCGGGGCCAAGGAAGGGGATGACGGTAGCCGATGGGCGGCCACCGGCCCGGTCCGATGGCGGGCTCATTGGATGTTGGACGGCCTGGTGCGGCACGGACCATGGGCCGGTGCAGCGGGCTTGACGGGAGGCCAGTGTGGGCTCCTCGAACGTGCCACTGCGGCGGCTGTTCCGCGAATGACGTGTACGAACCGGGTCCGCCAAGCCCTGCAGGGGCTACTTTCGCGCCCGTCTTCACCACGCCGTGAAGGTCTTGCCGGCCTCATAGTTCAACGGATAGAATAGGAGTTTCCTAAACTCTAGATCCAGGTTCGATTCCTGGTGAGGCCACCACCACACGGCCCGGACCCTTGCCGCGCAGGGGTCGAGCCGGTCCAATGCCGTCGGGATGCACCCTGCGGCCGGGCCAGGGCGCCAACATCAACGTGTGTGAAACTGGCGCTTTTGCGCGGCAAGCGGGAGCGGGACGCGCCTAATTTCGGCGCAACCCGCCGTGTGCCCATGCCCGTGTTCCGCCTGTTATTGTCCTTTTGCCTGCTGGTATCCGCATGCTTGCTTCAGGCGCAACCCGCCAACGATGATTGTTCCGAGGCCGTGGAACTCTGTGCCCGGCAACCGGTGGCCGGAAACAACACCGCGGCCATCAACACCATGCCCGCCTACTGCCAGCCCGGTGGCATGGCCCTCTGGTACTCCTTCACCACCAACAGCGTGGGCGGGCCGGTGAGCGTGTCCTTGGACCAGATCAACTGCCCCGACCTGGCCGGCATGGACAACGCCCTGAGCGTGGTACTGCTCAGCGGTGACGGCTCGTGCAACCCCGCCACCTTCCAAGTGGCCTCGGCCTGCCAATGGGACTCGCTCCCCTTCACCGCCACCAGCAGCCAGCCCCTGTTGCCCAACACCCCGTACTGGGCCATGGTGGGGGGCATGCAGGACAACGGTGCAACCATTGCCGCCCAATGTGGGTTCAACATCTCCATTAGCGGACCCGGTATGGATGTGGTGAACGTGGTGTTCGATGCAGGACCCGATGTGGTCATTCCCGCCGGGGCCAGCACCCAGTTGCAGGCCACGGGCGGCACCACCTATGCATGGAGCCCCACCTCGGGCCTCAGCGGCATCGCCGTGGCCGACCCCGTGGCACAGCCCACGGAGACCACCGTATACACGGTTTCCACGGTGATCAATGGCTGCACCTATGTGGACACCCTTACCGTGGAGGTCAAGCACCTGGTGGCCCCGGTGAACACCTTCACGCCCAATGGTGACGGCATCAACGACACCTGGGAAGTACCGGAACTGGCCAACTACCCGCAGGCCGAGGTGAGCATCCATGACCGTTGGGGCCAGCGCGTGTACCACAGCATCGGCTACAAACAACCTTTTGATGGTGCCGGGCTCCCGGCGGCCACCTACTACTGGTACATCCAAGTGAATGACCTGGGCGGCAAGTCGGACCCCTACACCGGTTACGTCACCATTGTCCGCTGATGCGCTGCCTGGCCCTGCTCCTTTTCCCGCTTGCCGCCACCGGCCTGTTCGCGCAGCAGACCGCACAGTACACGCAGAACGTGTTCAACATGTTCGCCATCAACCCGGCGGTGGCCGGCAGCAAGGATTGCATTGATGTACGCTTGGGCTACCGCCAGCAGTGGACGGGCTTCCCGGGGGCGCCGGTCACCGGCTGGGCCACCATCAACAGCGTGATCAAGCCCAAGCGCAGGTCCTTTCAGGCCAACCGCCACGGCATCGGCCTCTTGGTGGAAGCCGACAACACCGGGCCTTTGGGCTACACCACCCTGAAACTGGCCTATGCCTACCACCTCCAGTTGAAGCGGGACGTCTTCCTGTCCTTCGGCTTTTACGCCGGGCTGCTTCAGGAAAAGCTCTCGCTGGGCGACGTGAATGCCATGGACAACAACGACCCGGCCCTGGCCAACAACGGCAGTGTCCTGGTGGTGCCGGACATCACCCCCGGCATCTGGCTGTACGGCAAGTCTTCCTGGGCGGGCCTTTCCATCCAACAGTTGCTGGGCAACAAGCTCGAGGGCATCGGATTGGAAATGGCCCTTACGCGTCATTACATCGCCACGGCAGGCCACCGGTTCCGGGTCAACAAGGATTTCAGCGTGGTGCCCAATGGGCTCTTCAAGCTTTCCCCGGGATCGCCCATGGCCATGGACCTCAACGTGCTGTTGGAGTACAGGCGCAAGCTGGGCCTGGGTGTGAGCTACCGCAACCAGGACGCCGTGGCCTTCCTGGTGAAAGTGCCTTTCCTGAAGTACTTCTCCTTGGGGTATGGCTATGATATCACCACCAGCAAGCTCAGGGCCGGCGGTGCCAATACCCACGAAGTGATCCTGGGCATCTATCCCTGTGTGCCTTTGGATCCCGATAAAGCGATCGTACGATGCCCCATCTTCGAATGAGCCCCTCCCGGCCCCGGCGATCCGCCATGCCCCTGCTTGCGGCCCTGATCTTCTGCCTGGCCCTCATCCCGCCTGTCCTGGCCCAACAGCAACGCTTCTGGGTGGGCGGTAGCGGACTGTGGAGCGATCCCGCGCACTGGGCGGCCACGGCCGGTGGTCCCGGGGGCGAAAGGGTGCCTGGCAACGGCGATGCCGTGGTCATCGCTCCGGCCAATGGCCCGGTGGTGGTGCAGTTGGACCGGTCGTTCACCGTGGGCGACCTGCAGATCGATGCCCGCCGGGGCACCGTGCAAGTTGAGGGCGCGCAGGGCGGCTTGCGCATAGGCGGCGACCTGGTCCTCCATGGAAGCGTGGTGTGGAACAGCCCGGTGGCCGTGGAACTCTTCGCCGGAAAGCCCGTGTGCCACGTGGACCTGCGCGGCATACCGCTCGGCGGCGATCTGCGCTTCAGCGGTAGGGGCACGTGGTCCATGCGCAGCGACCTGGTGCTTGGCGATCGGGCGGGCATCCACCTGGCCAATGCAACCCTGGTGACCAATGGCAACATGGTGCGGGCCGGCCGGCTCATCATGGCCGGACACGGGGCCAAACTGATGGCCGGGGCTTCCGTGGTGCTGCTGGCTGAACCGTTCGTGCCACCTGCGACAGACGCGGTGGAGCCCGGCACGTCGCGGTTGCTGGTCAATGGGGTACCTGCCCATTGGGGTTCCGGCCAACAGGCCCGGGAGAGCGGGCGGGGAGCCAACGTGTGCGCCACGGGCGTGGGCCAAACGCCCTTCATCATCGACGCGCAGTTGATGAGCAACTTCAATGGTTACGGCGTTTCGTGCCATGGTGTATGCGACGGTTCCGTGCAAGTAACGGTCAGTGGTGGCGTGGGCCCCTTTACCTACAGTTGGGTGGGCGGACCGGCCAGCGCCACCTGGAACAACGTGTGCCCCGGCAACCAGATCGTGATCGTTACCGACCAGGGCCAAGGGGTGAGCTGTGCCGCCACCGTCCAGGTCACCGATCCCGCGTTGCTCAGCGTGATCTTCACCGGGGTGCAAGCACCCACCTGCGCCGATGTCTGCAACGGCACCTCCTCGGTGTTCGCCGTGGGCGGTGTGTCCGGCTACAGTTATTCCTGGAACAACGGTGCCGGCACCGGAAGCAGCTTCAGCCAGTTGTGCGCCGTGGGCAACACCTTGCACGTCACCGACGCGAACAACTGTGCGTTCGACACCACGTTCAGCTTCCCGGTGCAGCCCATTCAGGCCAACCTCACGGTGGCGGACGCCCTGTGCGCCAATTCCTGCGATGGTTCGGCCCAAGTGGCGCCCACCGGTGGCACGGGCGCCTTTTCCTACAATTGGTCGCCGGGCAGCCCCACCGGGGACGGTACACCGGCTGTTAGCGGCCTGTGCGCGGGCAACTATACGGTGACCATCCAGGATGCCAACGGCTGCGATACCACCTTGCTGTTCCAGGTCACGGCGCCGCAACCGGTCGCGCCCAATGAATCACATACCGATGCCACCTGCGGGGGCAGTTGCGATGGCACGGCCACCGTGGCGCCCACCGGTGGTTCCGGCAACTATGCCTTCAGCTGGGCTCCGGCGCCGGGAGGTGGCGCCGCAACGGCCTCCGCCACCGGCCTGTGTGAAGGCGTGTACATGGTGACCATCACCGATGCCACCACGGGTTGCGACACCTCGGTCGCCATCACCATCGACGCGCCGGCGCAGATCATGCCCGTGCCCGCGGTCACCGACGCCACCTGCGCCACCAGCTGCGATGGAACGGCCAGCGCGCCCGCCACGGGCGGTACCGGTGCGTTGACCTACGCCTGGATGCCGGCCGTTACCGGGCAAGGTACCCCGAATGCCACGCTGCTCTGCCCGGGCACGTACAGCCTCACCATTGCCGATGCAGCCGGTTGTGATACCACCGTGCAGTTCGTGATCGGCGCGCCGCCGTCCCTTGATCCGGTGATCATGGCCACCGATGCAAGCTGCGCCGGCCAGTGCGACGGCACGGCCTCCGTCAACACCACCGGTGGTACGGGCACGCTGGCCTATGATTGGCAGCCCGGCAACCCCATGGGTGACGGCACCCCAACGGTGACAGGCCTGTGCGCCGGCACCTGGAGCGTGACGATCACCGATGCCAACAATTGCGACTCCACCCTGCAGTTCACCATTGCTGAGCCGCTGCCGCTCCAAGTCACCCCGGCCCAAACGGATGTCACCTGCTCTTCCACCTGTGATGGAACGGCCACGGCCGCGGTGACCGGTGGTACGGGATCCTACAGTTATCTCTGGGCGCCGGCACCCGGTAGCGGCCAAGGCACCAACGCGGCCGGCGGCCTCTGTGCCGGCACATGGTCCCTCACCGTCACCGATGCGAACGGCTGCTCCATCGTGCAGAACTACACCATCTTACCGGCAGTTCCCTTCGATATGGTGCTCACGCTGGGGCCTGCCAGCTGCCCGGATGTGTGTGATGGAACGGCACAAGCGGTGGTGGGCGGAGCCCTGCCGACGTACACGTATTTCTGGTCGCCGGCACCGGCCATGGGCCAAGGCACGCCCAATGCTGCCGGCTTGTGCCCGGGAGCAGGCAGCCTGTTAATCACCGATGCGTTGGGTTGCGATACCGTGATCAACTTCAACATCGCCGCACCCCCAGCGCTGGATGTGGCGTCCACGGTCACCGATGCCACCTGCCACGGCGCGTGTGATGGCTCCATCATCCTGGCCCCGAGCGGTGGCAATGGTGCCTATACCTATGTGTGGGCGCCGGCCTCAGCCGGTACCGGTGCCTCGGCTACCGGCCTCTGCGCCGGCAACTACCAAGTGCTGGTTTCAAGCGGGGCCTGCGATACGCTGCTGGACTTTGCCATCGGCCAGCCCCCCGCTCTTGATGTGGGCTTGTCCTCCACCGATGCATCCTGCGTGGATGCCTGCGACGGAACCGCCGTGGTCGCAGGCTCCCTGGCCGGCCTCTCGTTCAACTGGCAACCGGCACCGGCAGTGGGGCAGGGAACACCCAATGCCTCGGGGTTCTGCCCCGGGAACCATACGGTACTGGTGACCAACGCCGCCGGTTGTGATACGCTGATCGCCTTCGCCATCCTCGCCCCAACGCCCTTGGTGCCAACGGTGGTGGTGACCGATGCTTCCTGCGGGACAGCCTGCGATGGCTCCGCGGCAGTGACCGTGACCGGCGGAAGCGGGGGCGGTTATGGCTATGTATGGACCCCTGCACCGGGAACCGGCCAGGGCACCGCCGCGGCCGGGCAGCTCTGCCCGGGCAACTGGTCGGTGACCATCACCGATGCCGCCGGTTGTGATACCACCGTGTCGTTCACGGTCTCACGCCCCGCAGGCATTGATGTGGCCGCCGTGGTCACGCCGGCCGGCTGCGCGAACAGTTGCGACGGTTCCATCGCGGCCACGGCCACCGGTGGCATGGGCACCTATACCTGGGCCTGGAGCCCGGAGCCCGGTAGCGGCCAAGGCACGGCTTCCGTGGGCGGGCTTTGCCCAGGAACTTGGGCAGTGACCGTGGCCGACCAAGCCGGTTGCGACACCACCCTTAGCTTCATCATTGATGCACCCGATGCGATCGATCCGCACGGCTCTTTCTCCAACGAAACCTGCCATGGCCCCTGCGACGGCACCGCCACCGTGGCACCCACCGGAGGGGCTGGCAGCTACACCTATCTCTGGGCGCCGGCCCCGCCCGTGGGCCAAGGCACGGCCACGGCGGGCAACCTCTGCCCCGGCAATTGGTGCGTTACCGTCACCGATGCCGCCGGGTGCGATTCCACCTGGTGCTTCACCCTGCTGCCCAATACCCCGATCACCGCCAGCGTGGCCACCGTGGACGGCCAATGCTGGAATGCGTGCACCGGCATGGCCACGGCAACGGCAGCCGGTGGCGCCGGCGGGTACACCTACCAATGGTCGCCAGCGCCCGGAGCGGGGCAGGGCACCGCCACGGTCTCCGGCCTGTGCCAAGGTCCGGGCACGGTGACCATAACCGATGCAGCGGGCTGCGACACCACGCTCGGCTTCATCATCTTCAAGTACCCGCCCATCCAGCCCAGCTTCACGGTGGTGCCGGAAACCTGTGGGGGGGGCTGCACTGGTGAAGCCGGTGCCTTTCCCGTGGGCGGAAACGGAACCTATACGTATGCATGGGCACCGGAACCCGGCGCGGGCCAAGGCACCCATGTGGCCACGGGCCTCTGCGCAGGGATCAACTACACGCTCACCATCACCGACGGACTCGGCTGTGACACCATCATTCCTTTTACCGTCCCGGCGTTCGTGCCCATCGAGCCCACCTTGGTGCTGGCCCCGGCTTCCTGTGCCGACACCTGTGACGGCTCCGCCACCATCACCGGCACCACCGGAGGGTCTGCGCCCTACACCTATTTCTGGGATCCGGCCCCGGCGAGCGGCCAAGGCACCAACGCGGCCACGGGCCTGTGCCCGGGCAACTACCAAGTAGTGGTCACCGACCAGGATGGCTGCGATTCCGTGATCACCTTCTCCATCCTGGCACCTGCGCCGATCGATCCACAGGCAACAGTGACACCCTTGGCCTGCGCAGGCCAATGCACCGGGGCGATCGACCTGCAGCCGCAAGGCGGGACGGGTGCGTTCAGCTACACCTGGTCACCGGCCCCGCCCAATGGGCAAGGCACCGCCCATGTAAGCCAGCTCTGTGCGGGCGATTGGACCGTGGTGATCACGGACGCCAACGGGTGCGACTCCACGGTGACCTTCACGCTCCTGGAACCCGTGCCGTTGGCCGCATCGGCGGACGTGACCTCAAGCCATTGCGGAGCCTGCAACGGTGAGGTGCAGTTGCACCCCACGGGCGGAAGTGCTCCGTACACCTTCAATTGGGGGCCGCCGGTGAACACGTCCACCACCGACAGCCTGATGACCGGCCTGTGTGCAGGTCTCTACGCCCTCACCATCACCGATGCGGCCGGGTGTTCCACCGCACTGGCCTTGGCCGTTGCCGATGTGGATGGTGAAGCACTGACCGGGGCCAATGGCACCGCCAGTTGCCCGGGGATCTGCGACGGAGTGGTCTCCGTGGCCTACACCTGCGCCAACGGACCCTGCACCGTGGCCTGGACCGACCTGCTGGGCAACGTACTGGCCCAGGATGTGGATACGCTCAGCGGCCTTTGTGCAGGCAGCTATCTGGTGGCCGTTACCAACGGCATCGGCTGCGTGAGCATCGATACGGTGACCGTGGCCGACCCCGTGCCGTTCCTTGCGGATATCAGCAGCACCGCGGCCAACTGTGCAGGCAGCTGCGACGGAATGGCCACCATCGGGATCACCGGAGGGGTGGGGCCGTTCGACTTTACCTGGAGTCCCGCACCGGGTGCCGGACAAGGAACCTCCCAAGCCACCAGCCTTTGCCCGGGCAGCTACGACATCCTGGTGCATGACCAAGGCGGATGTGATGCCACCTTCAGCGTGCTCATTACCGCTCCGGCACCACTGCTGGTGACGGCTGTGGTGGCCAACATCACCTGCGCCGGCCAGTGCGACGGAAGCATCAGCCTGGATGTGCAAGGGGGTACCGGGCCCCATACGTACACATGGACGCCTGCACCGCCCGCGGGGCAAGGTTCCTCCGTGATCAGCAACCTCTGCCCGGGGAATTTCCAAGTGGAGGTTGTGGACGCAAACGGTTGCGATACCACGCTCCACTTCAACATCATCGAGCCTGCACCCTTGGTGCTCAGCGGATCGGCCACCATGAGCCACTGTGCCCTGTGCGACGGTACGGCCGCCGTCCAGGTGAGCGGTGGCACCGGTGCCCACACCACCCAATGGACCTTGGCCGGTACCCCGGTAGGCACCGGTGACGCCTTGACCGGCCTGTGTGCGGGGATCTACTCCGCTGGCGTTACGGATGCCCAAGGCTGCGCTGCTTCCATGGTGCTGGTGGTACCCGACGACAACGCCGAACAAGTACAGGCCGTGGACGGCCAGACGCTTTGCGCCAGTTCCTGTGATGGCGGGGTGGGCGTGGCCTACACCTGTGTGGATGCACCGTGCACCATAACGTGGTACGACGTGCTGGGCAACCAACTGGCGCAAGGGCAGGACACCCTGGCCGGCCTTTGCACGGGAACCTATTTCGTAACGGTCCTGAATGCTGCCGGATGCACCAGCGTGGATACCGCAACGGTAGTGCCTTCGCATGTGATCATGCCCAACTTGGCCACTTCCGCAGCGAGCTGCAACGGGCTTTGCGACGCCACGGCCACCGTAGGTCCGGTGGGTGGCTTACCGCCTTACACCTACGTGTGGACCCCGGAACCGGCCAGCGGCCAGAATACCGCGATGGCCACCGGACTGTGTGCCGGCACTTACCAAGTGGCCATTGCCGATTCCACCGGATGTGATACCGTGGTGAACGTGCTGATCACCGCCCCGCAACCGGTTGCGGTGGATGCACAAGTGGCCCAGGTCTCGTGCCATGGGGCGTGTGATGCCACCATCGTGCTGTCGCCCACGGGCGGAAACGGATTCTACTCCTTTACATGGTCCCCAGTGCCGCCCAACGGCCAAGGCAGCAATGGCGCCTTCAACCTCTGCCCGGGCACATGGACCGTGACGGTCGCGGACATCAGCGGTTGCGATACCACCTTGTCGTTCACCATCACCGAGCCCGATTCCTTGCAGGCCGCCACTACATCCACGCTGAGCAATTGCAATGTGTGCGACGGGACGGCCTCGGTGGTGCCCACCGGTGGTACGCTTCCCTACGTGATCTCCTGGTCGTTGAACGGGGGGGCGGTGGGTGCCGACAGTACGGTCACCGGGTTGTGCGCCGGACTGTATTTGGTGCAAGTGACGGATGCCCATGGTTGTGTGGTGGAGCTTCCCGTGCCCGTTACCGATGCGGGTGCGGAACAATTGGCCACGACCAACTTCATGCTGGACTGCCCTGCGGATTGTGATGGCATGGTGGATGTGTCATTCAACTGCTCGGTTCCGGCCTGCACCATCCAATGGTTCGATGCCACCGGAATGGACCTGAACGTACCGGGACCCACCTTGGCCAACCTGTGTGCAGGCCTGTACTTTGTCCAAGTGTCCAATGGCGCTGGCTGCACGGCCATCGACACGGCCCGCGTGCTCGCACCGGAGCCCATCCTGGCCAACCTTGGCACCACCGCGGTAACCTGTGCCGATGCCTGCGATGGTACGGCCATCGTGGCGCCCACAGGCGGCACCGGCGGCTACACCTATGTATGGACCGAGGGCGCCGATACCCTGTCCACCGGCACGCAGGTGAGCGGGCTGTGCGCGGGAACCTATTCCGTGGAGATCACCGACCTGGGGGGCTGTTCCATCACGCAGGGCGTGCTGATCACGGCCCCGCAGCCGATCACGGCCACCGTTGCCGCGCAGGACATTTCCTGCAATGGAGCCTGTGACGGCAGCATCATCGTGCTGGGGCTGGGCGGCACCGGAACGCTCAGTTACCAATGGACCCCCGAACCGCCGGCTGGCCAGCAAGGCTCCGGCTCATTGTCCGGGCTGTGTGCCGGGGCTTGGACCGTGGCCATCAGCGACGCCAACGGGTGCGATACCACCTTCTCGTTCACCCTCGCCGAACCAGCGCTGCTCACGGTGGACCTCACCCACACGGACAACGTATGCTTTGATGATTGCCTGGCCATGGCCCAGGTGGCCATGTCCGGAGGAACAGCACCATTCTCCATCCTCTGGACCACGGCGGGCGGTGGTGTGATCGACCAGGACACGGTGGAGGTATCCGGGCTGTGCGGCGGGGCCTACCAAGTGCTGGTCACCGATTCCAACGGCTGCAGCCTCACCACGGCCTTCACCATCAGCGCCGGTGCGCCCATTGAAGCCAACCTGAGCGTGCTGGGCGAAAGTTGCAACGGACCCTGTGACGGCACCGCGTTGGTGGCGCCGGCCGGCGGGACCGGCGTGGGTTACACCTACCTATGGCAACCGGGCAACCCCGTGGGCCAAGGCACCGATCAGGTCAACGGACTCTGCCCCGGAAACTGGAGCGTGACCCTCACCGATGATGCGGGTTGCGACACCACCTATGCGTTCGTCATCGACCCCTTCCAGCCGATCACGCCCACGGCCACCGTGCAGGACATTGCTTGCCATGGGGATTGCAACGGCAGCATCTCCTTGGCCACCACCGGAGGGGTTGGGGCCCTCACTTACCTGTGGACCCCCGAACCGGCCAGCGGCCAAGGCACCCCAGCCATCGGCGGGCTTTGTCCGGGTGATTGGACCGTGGTGATCACCGATGCGGCCGGTTGCGATACCACCGTTACCCATGGCCTGGCCGAACCACCGGTCCTGGTGGTCACCACCGACGGGGTGACCGACGCCAGCTGCACCAGCGCCAGTGATGGTGCCATCGCCATTTCCATAGCGGGTGGAACACCCGGGTACGCGATCGCATGGAGCGGCCCCAACGGGTATCAATCCTCGGAAGAGGACATCAGCGGAGTGTTGCCCGGCACCTATGTGGTAACGGTCACGGACACCAACAACTGCATGGTATCAGCCCCGATTGATGTGGCCGCGTTGGTGTCGGTGGTCGCGGATGCCGGAGCCGACCTGGTGGAATGCTCCGGGGTGGCCATCACCTTGGATGGATCCGCCAGCCAAGGGAACGGCACCTTCCAATGGACCGACGGGCAAGGAGATCCGCTGGGCAACGATACCCTGCTGAGCACCGGGATCCTGGCGGATGGCACGCACACCTTCATCCTCACCCTTACCGACGGTCCGTGCAGCGATGCCGATACCGTGGTGGTCACGGTGTTGCCATTGCCCGTTGCCGATGCCGGTGAGGACCGCACCATCTATGTGCAAGGCACCACCGCGCTGGGCGGTTCCCCGGCCGGTCCGCCGGGAAGCACATTCGCTTGGCTGCCGGACAGCCTGCTCAACAATGCAAGCCTTCCCAATCCCATGGCCACCGTGGGCACCACCACTTGGTTCCAGTTGACCGTGGTGGCCCCCGACGGATGCTCCAGCGTGGATTCCGTGCTGGTCACCGTGGTGCCCGAGGTGAAGGTGCCCAGTGGCTTCAGCCCCAACGGCGACGGCCACAATGACACGTGGGTCCTTGGTTTCGCCGGGCTCTTCCCCGATCTGGAGGTACGCGTGTTCAGCCGATGGGGCGAACCGTTGTTCCATAGCGTGGGCTACAGGGTGCCTTGGGACGGGAAGTATGACGGGAACCCTGTGCCGATGGGAACGTATTACTACGTCGTGGACCTCCATGACGACCGGTTCCCCGAGGCGATCACCGGTCCGCTTACCGTGATCCGCTAACCGATGGCCCCCATGCGACATCTCCTCCTCCTCGTGTTCGCCGGATCATGTGCGCAGGCCATGCACGCGCAGCAACTGCCGCAGCTGAGCCAATACAACAGCTTTGATTACCTGTACGACCCGGCGGTGGCGGGCAGTCGCCCGTGGTTCGAGCTCCGCAGTGCCCACCGCAACCAATGGGTGGGCATACAGGACGCTCCGCGCACGTTCATGCTCAGCGCCACCACCCCGTTGGCCGCCAACATGGGCTTGGGCGGATACATCTTCACCGATCATGTGGGGCCTTCACGCCGTACCGGCGTGCAATTCAGCTACGCCTATCACCTGCGGATCAACGAGGAGATCAGGCTGGGCATGGGCCTGTCGTTCGGCTTGCTCCAGTTCCTCATGGACGGGTCGAAGATCCAGTTCCACGACCCCGATGAACCCCTGATGGATGACCAGGTGCGCGGTGAGCTCATGCCCGATGCCACCTTTGGTGCGTACCTCTACCATGAGAACTGGTGGTTCGGCGCCACCGCCCCGCAGCTCCTGCGCAACAAGGTCCGGTTCTTCGAGGTGCATGACCCGACCAACAGCTTGCTGGCGGCCCACTATTATGCCATGGGCGGCTACCGGTTCGCGCTTGGGGATGACATCAAGCTGGAACCGTCCTTCTTGCTCAAGTACGTCAGCCCGGTACCGCCCAAGGTGGACCTCACCGCAACGGTGCGCTATCGCGACATGGTATGGCTGGGCGCCACCTACCGCACGGAAGATGCCCTCAGTTTCATGGTGGGCTACTGGCTCAAGCAGACCTTTCAATTCGGATACAGCTACGACCTGACCACAACAGCGTTGAAAGGATACACCTCCGGAACCCATGAAGTGATGCTGGGCATCACCTTCGGGAAGGATCCCGGAAAGGCCCAACAGCAGCCCCCAACGGCACAATAAAAGAGCAAATAGCACTTGCCTTGGTCCGAGCGGTGGGCGCATTGGTCGGCCCGGTGCTGCTCTTTGCCGAAGTGCCCATGCCCCATGGGCCTTCCGGAAGGGCCCGGCCCAAGCGGGTATTTTATCTTGGTCGCTGATTTGATCAAGCGCGGAGGGATTCACCTGCACAATTCGGTGATGAGGAGATCGGTGGCCATGAACCTGTTGCTTGTTGGTTTGGCCTTGGCCTTGCCGAACGTTGTGCGACCGGCGGTGGAAGGTGCCTTGCACACGGCCACAACAGGGCTCGGACCCGGGGCGGATGGCACCGCCACGCTGTGTGCCAACGGTCCCATGGTATCCTTGTTCGATCACTTGGGCGGTACGCCCGACCCAGGTGGTACTTGGAGCGGGCCGGCGCCCCACCCCGGGTTTTTCGATCCGGCATCCGATGTGCCGGGTGCATTCACCTATACCGTCGCCGGCCCGCCGGTGGCCAGCGCCACCGTTACGGTGGTCGTGCAGGCTCCGGCGGACGCGGGAATCGCAGCCTCGTTCTCCACGTGCAGCTCCTCGCCGGCGGTGGACCTCTTCACCCTCTTGGGAGGCACGCCCGATCCGGGTGGCGGCTGGACCTTGGGCGGCAATCCCGTATCCAACTTGTTCTCCCCGGGCTCCTCATCACCGGGCACCTACACGTACACCGTGAATGGCGTTCCGCCTTGCACCAATGCCACAGCGGACGTGGTGGTGTCCGTGGTGGCCGCCCCCAATGCGGGCGGTGACAGGAGCCTCACCGTGTGCAGCAGCGATCCACCGTTCAGCATGCGTGCACAGTTGCCGGGTGCTCCCGACTTGGGCGGAACCTGGACACCCGGTGGATCGGACACCTTCACGCCCGGCCTGTCCACCCCCGGAGTGTACACGTACGTGGTGCCGGGCACGGCACCGTGCGCCAACGACACGGCCCGGCTGACCACCACGGTGCGCGAGGCTCCTGTTGCCGGCAGCAACCGGTCCGTGGAGGTTTGCAGCGATGCGGCCGTCTTCAATCTGCGGGATTCATTGGGCGGCAGCCCCGATGCCGGTGGCACCTGGGCCGGCCCCTTGGGCGCCCATTCAGGCCTGTTCCAACCGGCCACCGACCCGGGCGGGGCATACGTGTACAGCGTGCCGGGCCAAGCGCCCTGCCTTGCGGCCACGGCAACGGTGACCGTGGTGTTGAGGCCGGCGCCGGACGCCGGCACCAGCGTGAACCTCGTGAAATGCTCCAATGAGGCGCCCTTCAACCTGCTGTCGCAGTTGGGTGGCACGCCGGACGCGGGCGGCGCGTGGACCGGCCCGGGGGGCAGCCCTTTTCCCTCCGGCACATTCACCCCGGGCACCAACACCCCGGGCTTGTACACCTATACCGTGCCCGGCCTGGCACCCTGCGGGCCGGCTACTGCTACCATCAACATTTCCTTGGTCGCCGCCCCCAAGGCCGGTATCAATGGCAGCCACACCGTGTGCAGCAGTGAGGGCGCCTTCGCCCTGTTCAGCCATTTGGGCGGATCACCGGATGTGGGAGGGGCGTGGACCGGCCCGACCGGTCCGGTGCCTTCGGGATCTTTCATTCCGGGCACGGACCTGCCCGGGGTGTACACCTATCTGGTGTCCGGCACGGCGCCTTGCGCAAACGCCACGGCCACAGTGACCGTGACGGTGGTGAACGCGGCCAACGCGGGCAGCAACGGATCGGTCACGTTGTGCAGTTCCAGCCCCGATGAAGACTTGTTCGCACACTTGGGCGGCACACCCGATCCAGGAGGGCAGTGGGCCATTCCACCGCCGGGGAGCGGCAATCTGTCCGGCGGTCTCTACCAGCCCTCCAATCCAGCACATCCGGCCGGAGGCTACAGCTACACGGTCAACGGCAGCGCACCCTGCCCGGATGTTTCAGCCCTGGTGCAAGTGGTGGAGAACAAGGCGCCGGAAGCGGGTGTGGATGGCTCCACCATCCTGTGTAGCACCAACCCCCCGTTCAGTATGGCCACCTTGCTTGGCGGGGTGCCTGATGTGGGCGGGGTCTGGTTGAATTCTTTGAACGCGCCGGTGGCCTCCACCTTCACACCGGGCACCACGCCCCCGGGTATTTTCCGCTATGTGGCCTCCGGCCAAGCACCTTGCCTGAACGATACGGCCCAACTCACTGTGCAGGTGAACACCGCGCCGAAAGCAGGGACCAACGGTGCTGAGGTGGTGTGCAGCGACGGTGCCCCCGTGGACCTCTTTGCGGAGCTGGGCGGCACACCGCAATCGGGTGGTACTTGGACCGACCCGGACAACATTGCACACAGCGGCACCTTCGTTCCCGGCCCTGGTGCATTGGAAGGTGGGTATACCTACTTGGTGACCGGCATCAGCCCCTGTGCGGATGTCAGCGCCGTGGTCAGCGTTACGCAGCACCTCCGGCCCATGGCCGGAACAAGTGCGTCGTTGGGCCTTTGCAGCACCGATCCCGCGGTGAACCTCTTTGATCACCTGGGCGGCACCCCGGATGCCGGCGGTACTTGGACCGGACCGGGCGGTGCCGCCAGCAACGGGGTGTTCATACCCGGCCTGGCGGGCTCCTATGCATACCAATACAAAGTGGTCGGAACGGTGCCCTGTGCGCCGGACAGCGCCACGGTCTCCATCCTCGTTTCGCAGGCACCAAATGCCGGCAACAGCGGAACCCTCACCATCTGTACCGGCCAAACTACCGTGGACCTCTTCGATGGGCTGGACGGCGCACCGGACCTCAATGGCACTTGGACCGAGATAACGGTGACCGGCCGGTTGGGCGGCCACACCTTCAATCCGGGCATCCCCACGCAATTGCCTCCGGGCAACTATGACTTCCGTTATGTGGTGCCGCCCAGCGGCACGTGCAATGGCGACACGGCCACGGTCCGGGTCACCATCGTGGCCGTGTTGAACGCCGGGAATGATGGCACTCTTTCCGTGTGCGACACGGAAACCCAAGTGGACCTTTTCAGCGCATTGGAAGACAACCCGCAGCCCGGCGGCAACTGGCAGGACTTGAACGCCACCGGGCAGGTGACCGGCAAGTTCTTCAACGCCCAAGGCGCGGGCCCGGGTACCTACCAGTTGAAGTACAAATTGACCGGCGCACTCGGTTGCGCTTCGGATTCGGCCGTGGCCACCGTGCAGGTCACCGCCGGTCCACATGCCGGACACGAGGCTTTCGCCATGTTCTGCTCGGACGGACCGCCCGTAGCCCTGTTCCCGTACATCAGCCCGGCCGATCCCGCAGGTGCTTGGCGCAAACCGCCACCGGGCAATGAGGTCTTCAGCGGTACCTACGACCCGGCGACCTTCGCGCCCGGCGACTACTCCTATACGGTCACCGGCAGCGGGCCATGCAGTGCCGCCGTGGCCGTGTTGCATGTCAGTGAGACCCTCGGGCCCAATTCAGGGCAATCGGCCTTGGTCACCAAGTGTGCCAGTGATCCGGCCTTTGAGATGGCCGCTGCCATGGGCGGCAGCCCCGATGCCGGGGGAACATGGAAGAATCCCTTCGGCCAGGTCCATCCGGGCACTTTCGTGCCGGGTGTGGATCCACCGGGCGTGTACCTCTACACCGTAGCGGGCGTGTTTCCTTGTACGGACAAGACCAGTTCCCTCACCGTGAACGTAAACCCCGTACCACAGGCCGGCGGCGCCAGCTCCAGGACCGTGTGCAGCAGTGCCCCGGATCTCCTGCTCTTCGCCGAACTTTCCGGTGCCCAACCGGGCGGTTCCTGGTTCGATCCCGTCATGGCACCGTTCCCTTCGGGCATCTTCAGCCCGGGCACCAGTACACCAGGTTTGTACACGTACCGGATCATCGGAGCTCCACCTTGCGGAATGGCCGAAGGCACGGTCACCGTATCGGTGATCACCGCGCCCAATGCCGGGGATGCCAGCACCGTGGCCTTGTGCCAGAACGGCCCGGCAGTGCAACTGGTGAACCTCTTGGGCGGCCCGCATGACCTCACGGGTACATGGACTGGCCCAGCCCCCTCTAGCGGCTACTTCAGCGGCACCTTCCAGCCGGGGAGCAGTGCCCCCGGCGTGTACACCTACAAAGTGCACGGCATTCCGCCATGCCCGGCGGACAGCAGCACCGTGGCCGTTTCGGTGGCCTTGCCTCCATCGGCCGGCCTGAGCCGGAGCATCAACGTCTGTTCATCGGCCGGCCTCTTTGCCATGGTGGACAGCTTGGGCGGTACGCCCGATCTGAACGGCTCGTGGGTCCGCTTGCCTTCGGGCCAGCCCAGCAATGGCATTTTCAACCCGGGCACACCGGGCACGTTCACCTTTCAGTACACCGTGCCGCCATCCGGCAGTTCCCCGTGCACTCCCGCACAGGCCACCTTGACCATCCAGGTGACGGCGGCGCCAAATGCGGGTGTGGACGGGAACTTGGCCATGTGCTCCACCAGCGGTCTTTCACCCATGTTCCCCTATTTGACGGGCGGCCCGCAAACCGGCGGTACGTGGAGTTTCAACGGAACGAGCCACGGCAGCAGCTTCGATCCCGCGATGGACCTGCCCGGCCTGTACGCCTATGCCGTGCAAGGCACCGGTGGCTGCATGAATGACACCGCATGGGTCACGGTGATGATGAACCAGGCCCCGGATGCTGGCAGCAATGGGGTGTTGGTGCTTTGCGACGACACCTTGGCCGCCATTGTGCTGCGCCAGGTGCTCGGTGGCAACCCGGACGTGGGTGGCTCGTGGACAAATTCCGGTACCGGTCTCCCGGCCAGCGACATCTACCTGCCCACCAACTTCGGCGCAGGGGTGCACAGCTTCACCTATACCGTGCAAGGGCAGTCGCCTTGCCCGGCGGCCAACGCGCAGGCAACCATCATACAGAATGCCAAGGCCGTTGCGGGCAATGACGCATCCACCACGCTCTGTTCCGATGGTGGCAACATGGACCTGCTCGCCCTCCTGGGCAACGCTGCCGACCCGGCCGGCAGTTGGATCGATGCGGACGGTGCGCCAGCGACCGCGCTCTTCAGCCCTTCCAGCCACGGCCCCGGCACCTTCGTGTACCGCTACGTGGTAACGGGTGACGCACCCTGTGAGAACGATACCGCCCGGGTGGCCGTATCGGTGAACCGCAAGCCCAATGCAGGGGTGAGCACCGCCCCGCAACTCTGCTCCAACGGGCCGATGGTCGCCCTGCAGAGCCTCTTGGGCGGTACCCCGGACGCCAACGGCAGCTGGGCATACCAGCCTTTGATCGGACCGCCGGTGCCCAGTGATGGAACCTTCGCACCGGGAACAGACCCCGCGGGGGCCTATGTGTATACCGTGGCAGGTACGCTTCCTTGCTCCAACAGTTCGGCCACGGTGCAGATCGCCGTGGTGCCTGAGCCGAATGCCGGGTCCTTTGGCACGATCAGCGCCTGTGTGAGCGATACCGAGGTGATCCTCTTCGCAGGGCTGTCCGGTTCGCCGCAGACCGGCGGGACCTGGCAGGACATCAACGCCACGGGCCAGCTGGTGAACGGCATCTTTGATGCAACCGGCGTGCTGCCCGGCAGTTACCGCTTCCGCTACACGGTGGCGGGCATGGGGCCTTGTGCGAACGATACCGCCTCCGTGCTGGTGACGGTGTCCGCGGAACTGGATGCCGGGGAGGATGCCAGCGTGTCTTTCTGCCAGGGTGAAGTAGTGCTGCTCACCCCGTTCCTGGCCGGCAATCCGCAGCCCGGCGGAACATGGACGGGACTGGAATCCCAGGACGGATTGCTCAACGACGTGCTCAATTGCGCCCAAGCCGGGGTGGGCACCCACCACTACCGGTATGTAGTGGGCGGTTCCAGCACTTGTGCCCCGGACAGCGCCATCCTGACGGTGACCATCCTCAACGGGCCACAGGCCGGTAGCGGCGTGCCGGCATCCATCTGTTCCAATGTGGCCTCCTTCGACCTGTTCAACCAGCTCAGCCCACCTTTCGATTCCAACGGGCAATGGCACTATCCGGTGACCGGTGCGGTCCTGCCTTCGTCCATCATCAACCCTGCGGTGGATCCCGCTGGCACGTACCTGTATACCGTGCCCGCCATCGGAAACTGCCCCGCAGCATCGGCCACCGTGGAGGTAAGCATCGTGCAGGCCGCCAATGCCGGCACCAGTGGATCGCTTGCCTTCTGCTCCAATGGAATGCCCGGCCCCCTGGGCGCGGGATTGGGCGGAGGGGCCGACCCCAATGGAACATGGACGTACGGCAACCCCCCGGCGCTGCATAGCCCCGCCTACGATCCCGCCGCTGACCAAGGCGGCAACTATTTCTATACCGTGAACGGCTCGGGGCCCTGCCCCAATGCCACGGCCACCGTGCTGGTGACCGAAACCGCCGCCCCATTTGCCGGCGGCAACAACACCTATACGTTCTGTTCCAGTGATGGCGCCTTCAACATGTTCACGGCATTGCTCCAGAATCCCGAGAGCGGAGGTACCTGGCGCCGGGACGGAACACCGCCCACGACGCATGGTGCCATCTACAATCCCACGGTGGACAGCAGCGGCGTGTTCCTCTACATCCGCTTGGGCAACGGCCCTTGTGCCAGCGATACCGCCCGGCTGACCGTAGTGGAAGCAAGGGCACCGCTCGCCGGTGGCGATGCATCGATCGAGGTGTGCCCAACAGATTCCCAGGTGGACTTGTTCGCCGCCTTGGGCGGGGATCCGGACAGCACCGGTGCCTGGTTCGATGCGAATGATGATCCACTGCCCGACAGCCTGTTCAACGCCGCGTTGGTCCCGTTCGGGTCGTACCAGTTCATGTACGTGGTGCAGGGCACGGCTCCTTGCACGCATGACACGGCCTTGGTGACCGTGGTGGTGGGCGCTGGCCTGAATACGGGAATCGGTGGGCTGGACACCCTCTGCGGTTCACGGACCCAATATGACCTGTTCCAATCATTGGGCGGCACGCCTGACGCGGGGGGTATTTGGAGTGAACAGACCGGCATAGGAGCCATCACCGGCCAATGGCTGGACGCCACCTTGCTGGTGCCTGATGCCTCCTACCCCATGGTGTACACCTTGGAAGACCCGGCCTGCGGACAGGTACAAAGCGTGGTGCTCCTGTACATCGCTCCCTTCCCCGACCCGGGACCGGATACCAGCATCACGTTGTGCAACACCAGCGGCGTCCTCGATCTGGCCCTGCTGTTGCGCGGTGCCGATCCGGGCGGGCAATGGCTTGGCCCCAACGGGGCACCCACGGACAGCCTCTTCAATCCCGCCACCGGGCCTGCGGGCACCTACAGCTATTTCCTGGCCGGCAATGAGGCTTGCGGCGATACCGCCGCAAGCCTCTCCATCCAGGTGAACCCGCCGGCCGACGCAGGCACCGATGCCAGCGCGCAGTATTGCAACAGCGGTGAAGTGGACCTGTTCCCCCTGCTGGGCGGCAACCCGCAACCAGGCGGCATGTGGACCGACCTGGGTGGTTCAGGGGCCTTGACGGGAGAAACCGTCGAACTGGGCCAGCTCAGCGTAGGCCAGTATGCCTTCAGCTACCTGGTGCTCTCGGCCGGCTGCCCTGCCGATAGCGCGGTAGTTACCCTGAACCTGGTGGACGGTGTGGAAGTGACGGACATACAGCGCACCTGCAACGAACAAGACCGGACCTATGTGGTGAGCTTTCTCCTCTCAGGTGGCATCCCCGGCAGCTATGCCGTTACGGGTGGGAACGGGACAATGAGCACCGCGGCACCCTTTCTGTTCACAAGTGTTCCCCTTCCCACCAGCCAAGCGTTCTCCTTCCTTGCGGATGACGACAACCACTGCACGCCCGTACTGGTGCAAGGAACAAGCCCCTGCGGCTTCACCGATGCGGTCTTCGTGCCTGAGTCCTTCACGCCCAATGGGGACGGGGCGAACGACCTGTTCACCATCCCCGGCATTGAGGGCTATCCCCACAATGCGGTCACCATCTTCAACCGGTGGGGCGGCCAGGTCTATTCCGCCACCGGGTATGACAATGTGCGCACCGTGTGGGATGGCAGTTCGCCCCGGGCGCTGCTTCCCGGTGACGCGTCCACCGGAACGTACTACTATGTGCTGGACCTGGGCACGGGGGCCGAGCCGCTCAAGGGCTTTGTCTATTTGAACCGATGAGGCTGCCACGCACATACCTGCCCACCGCGGCCCTGTTGATGGTGCTGGCCATGCCCAAGGTGCAAGCCCA
Organism: Flavobacteriales bacterium; assembly: GCA_018057455.1. Classification (GTDB taxonomy): domain Bacteria; phylum Bacteroidota; class Bacteroidia; order Flavobacteriales_F; family PHOS-HE28; genus PHOS-HE28. Next base: position 42,060 of record JAGPDT010000019.1, read on the forward strand.
GCAGGACCCCATGTACAGCCAGTACATGTTCAACACCTTGGCCTTCAATCCGGCCTACGCGGGCAGTGCCGATGTGTTCACCGCCATGCTGCTGAGCCGCCACCAATGGCTCGGGTTCCAAGGGGCACCGGGCACGCAGACGCTTGCATTGCACTCCCCCTTGCCGGGCGACAAGCTGGCGCTGGGAGGCCACCTCATCCACGATGTGGCCGGCCCGGCCAAGCAGAGCAGCGCATTCCTGGACCTGGCCTACCGGATCCGTACCGGCGCCAACACCCGCTTGGCCTTTGGCCTCAGCGGAGGGGTGAACTTCTTCCAGGCCGACCTGGCCGCGTTGGAGACCGTGTCACCCGATCCGCACAACGCCAACATCAGCGGAAAGTTGCTGCCCAATTTCGGCTTCGGCCTGTACTGGCACGCCCCGCGCTACTACGTGGGCCTCAGCGCGCCCAAACTGCTGGAGAACACCATCGGCGAGAACGGGGCCGTGGTCACCGCCCAGGAGTTCAGGCACTACTTTCTCATGGCCGGCTTGGTGCTCGAACTCTCTCAAGACGTGGCGTTCAAGCCCACCGCAATGCTGCGCGTGGTGCAAGGTGCCCCTTTTTCGCTGGACCTCAACGCCAGCTTCCTCGTGCGCGAAAGGGTCTGGTTCGGCGCCCTGTACCGTTGGGGCAATGCTTTCGGGCTGCTGGGGCAGTTCCAAGTGAATGAACAATTGCGGCTGGGCTATGCCTTCGACATGACCACCACCACCTTGGGGGCCTACAACGCCGGTACCCACGAACTGATGATCGGCTACGACTTCAAGTACACCAAGGGGCGCACCGTTTCGCCGCGCTACTTCTGATGATCAATGCCATCCGCCTCCTTCTGCTGCACGGGCTGCTCCTGGTGCCTGGGGTGGTGGCCCTGGGCCAAGGCCGGGCGGACACGCACACCCGCTTGGCCGACCGCTACTATGCGCGCATGGCCTATGCCCAGGCCAAAGCCGAGTACCGCATCGCAGCGGACCTGGGCGCGGTGAATGAACACGTGGTGAAGCGGCTGGCTGATTGCTCCATGAAGCTGGGCGACACCCGGGACGGGGAACTCTGGTATGCCCAGGTGGTGAAGTACCTCAACCGGGCGCCCATCGACCTGTACATGTACGCCCAGGCCCTCAAGGGCAACGGCAAGTACGCCGAGGCTGAAACTTGGATGGACCGCTACCTGGCCATGAGCCCGAAAGAAGGGGAGCCCGGCCAAAGCAACATCGTGGACTTTGCCGCCAAGTTCGCGGCCAACCCGGACCGCTTCACCGTGAAGCGTGTCTCGGTGAACACCCCGCTGGACGACATGGCCGCCACCTGGGACGGACCGGAGCGCGTCGTTTTCTGCTCCACCAAGGATTCCTCCATTGGCGTGCAACGGCGCGCCGCTTGGAACGACCAACCCTTCCTGGACCTGTTCACCGCCAAACGGCAACCGGACGGCGACCTGATCGATGCCCGCCCGGTACGCGGCAATGTGAACTCTCGCCTGCATGACGGCCCCGCCGTGGTGGCCCCCGACGGCTCGCTGTGGTACACCCGCACCAACGCCGCCAAGGGCCAGAACGGGGTGCACCGGCTGGCCATCATGCATGCCCAGCGCGATGGGGAGGGCTGGAAGGGTGCCGACCCCTTCCTCTACAACAACCCGGAATGTTCCGTGGGCCACCCCGCCATTTCCGCCGATGGCCGTTGGTTTTTCTTCATCAGCGACATGCCCGGCGGTTACGGCGGCACCGACCTCTACCTGTGCGAGAACCGGGGAGGCCAATGGGGCGAGCCACGCAACCTGGGCCCCGGGGTGAACACCCCCCGCAATGAGCTTTTTCCGTTCATGGCGGCGGACGGTACCCTGTATTTCGCCAGCGCCGGACCACCGGGACTGGGCGGACTGGACATCTTCGCCAGCAGGGCGGGTGAGCATGGTGAATTTGCCTTCTCGGTGAACGTGGGCGCGCCGGTGAACAGCTCCAAGGACGACTTCGCCTTCGTGATCGACCCCGCCGGGAAGACCGGCTACTTCACCAGCGACAGGCCCGGTGGTCCAGGGGGCGATGACCTCTTTGCCTTCACCATGCACTACGCCCTGGAGCAGCGCTACCTGTGCACCGGCACGGTGATCGATGACGACAACGCCCTGCCTGTTGCCGGGGTGGCCGTGGAACTCCTCGATGCCGGGGGGGCGGTGGTGGAAAGCACGGTCAGCGATACGCTCGGCCGGTACTCCTTTCCGGTGAAAGAGAACATGGCGTACGCGGTGCGAGCCCGCATGCAGGGCCGTTACGATGGGCTTGTGCACTTGAGCACCGAGCACATCAAGCAGGCACAGATCCTTGTGCGCGACGTGCACTTGGTACCGGATGCGGGCATCTGGCTGCGCGGCGTGGTGCGCCACAAGGACCAGCTCGGCTTCGTGGAAGGGGTGAAGGTGAGCGTGGTGAACCTCACCAGCTTCTTCAGCGAAGTGCATCTCTCGGAGGACGGCGGCGATTTCCTGTTCCGTATGCAGCCCAACGAACAGTTTGAAGTGGTGCTGGAAAAGCCCGATCTGTTCACCATCAGCGTGCCGGTGAGCACCATGGGCATGCAGCGGGGCGTGCTGGACCTGGGCGAAGTGGCCGACCTGGCCATGGAACCGGTACAACTGGGCCGGTACCTGCCATTGAAGCATGTGAAGTGGACGGAAGGCACCGGGAATTTGCCGCCTTCGGCATTGGCCGAACTGGACCAGGTGGCCGAGCGGGTGCAAGTGAACCCTTCGTTGAAGTTCGAGCTGGCCGTGCATATGGATACCCGCCTGGCCCCGGATGCCGCCATGAAACTGGCCCAGGCGCGGGCCACGGCCATTGCGGACTACCTGCGCACCAAGGGCATCCGCGGCGATCAAATGGCCGTGAAGGCCTATGGCATCACCAAGCCGCTGGTGCCCTGCGGGCCGGGCGTGGAATGCACCGCCGGAGAGCACCAACGGAACGAACGCGTGGAGTATGCGGTGACCGCCATCAGCGGATCATGATCGGTCCCAGGGCCGCACAGGCGTAGCCTTTGCACCGGAAACCTTGCAGGATCGGCACCAAGGCCTCCTTCAGGCAGGCCGCGCTCTTCGGGTTGTCGTGCAGGACGATGATACTGCCCGGCCGGGCATGCCGCAGCACATGCCGCGCACACTCCCCACCGCGGCGGCCCGGCTTGAAATCGTAGCCCATCACGTCCCACATCACCACCCGGTACCGCCGGCCGATCGAGCGCAATTGCCCCGGGGGAAGATGCCCGTACGGCGGACGGAACAGCATGCTCCCGGTTGATCGTGCAGCACGCAGCACGCTTCGTTGATAGGGCCGCTTGGCGGTACGCCAACCATCGGCATGGTCCCACGTATGGTGCCCGATGGAGTGCCCATCCGCCCGGATGCGCTGCATCAGCTCCGGGTGTTGTTCCGCCTGTTGCCCCAGGCAGAAGAAGGTGGCTTTCGCCCCGTGTACGGCCAAGGTGTCCAGCACCCATGGGGTGATTCCCGGGCAAGGGCCGTCATCGAAGGTGAGGAACACCTTGTTGCCCGCGTGGGCCACCCGCCACAGCAGCCGGCGGTCCAGTGCGGCCAGCAGCCGCATGGCCAGCCGGGCCGGCATCAGAAGCGCGCGTTGATCGTACGCCGGCCCTGGGTGGCCATGTCCTCCAGTTTCATCTGGTAGAGGGTGTCCACTTCCGCCGAACGCAGCAGGAGCTTGGTGGCGAGGGGCTGTTGGCCGTGCACCTGTGCCGTGCGCGCCAAGCGGTCCATCACCAGTTTGCTCAAGCCCATGTCGTCCTCCACCCGCTGGGCGAACTCCGGCGAGAGGCTCAGGTACCACGCCATGTTCTCGTCCATGATGGTGAACAGGCGCTCGCCCAACCGGTTGGCCGATGCCGTATCGCCTGCTTGGTAATACGCTTCGATGATGGGCAGCATGATGCGGTCGTAGGGCACGTTGTGCTCGGGCATCTTGGCCTGGGCCAGGTCCAGCACCTGCTTGGCCTCCTCCTTGCGGCCTTCGGCGGCCAGCTCGGTGGCCAGTGTGGCGATCTGCAGGCGCAGGTTGGTGGTCATGCGCAGCACGTTTTCATCCAGGTATACGCCCGGTCCGTGGTCCATGCCGCCCCACTTGAACTTGTTCACCACGTTGTCCAACATGATGTCCGTGGCCACGCTGCCGTAAGTGTTCGCGGTGGAGGACTTCCCGGCCACGGGCACCAGGCGGTAGGTGAGGCCTTCCAAGCGGAAGTGGTCCTGCAGGTTCAGGTAACTGTCCGGGCCGGTGGTGACGGCGAAGTAGATGGGCCGCTTCCAGTCGTTGTTGGCCAGCAGGTCCATCATCAGGAAGTGGTTCTTCATCACGTACTGCCGGTTCACGGTCCAGCGCACATCGCCGGTGAAGAGCGCGGTGTCCTTGGCGGTGAGCATGCCTTGCGGACCGAAGACGAAGGCGCTGTCGGCGGGGATGCGGAAGCGTTGGGCGGGGATGTAGGCGTCCTTTTTGCCCAGCTGGAAGATCTGCTGCAGGTTGCGGTCGTCCGTGGCAAAGCCCATGGCCCGCTTCAGGTCCAGGTAGCCGGGGATCTTCTCATTGGGGATCAGGGCCACCACATCACGCGTTCCTTGGCGGTACTTGGCGGGGTCCATGGTGAAGGGCACCGGCTCGCTCGCGTAGGCCTTGCGCCGCATCTGGTCGATGTACCAATCGGTGTTCAGCAGGCTGAGGTTCACCACGCGCACGTCCGTGCGGATGCCTTCCACCTCCTGGGCGTACCACAGGGGGAAGGTGTCATTGTCGCCATTGGTGAACAAGATGGCGTTGGGGGCGCAGCTGTTGAGGTAGTCGGCGGCGAGGTCGCGCGCGGGATAGCGGTTGCTCCGGTCATGGTCGTCCCATTCGGCGCGCACCATCACCACGGGCACCACCAGCCCGATGAGGGTGGCGGCCAACGCGCTGGACCGGTCATTGCGCAGCCTGCCCAGGAGGTGCATGGCACCCAGGGCCAGGCCGCCCGCCATGCCCATGTAGAAGAGGGAGTAGGAGATGGCGTGGTCGCCACCGGCCAGCATCTCCGCCAGGAACTTCAGCACACCGATGGCGAGCGTGCCGCCTACGGCGACCATCAGTTCACGCCGGGTGACCGAGCGTGCCGCGTCGAAGAGCGCGTACACCCCCAGGCCGATCCAGATGGCGAAGGCGTAGAAGGAACCCACATAGGCATAATCCCGCTCGCGTGGTTGGAAGGGGTATTGGTTCAGGTAGATCACGATGGCCAGGCCGGTGAAGAAGAACAGCAGCAGCACCACGCTCCCGTTGCGCACGTCGCGGCTTAGCTGGTACACCAGGCCGATCAGGCCCAGGAGCATCGGCAGCAGGAAAAGCTTGTTCATGCCCTTGTTGCGGGTCATGCTCGGGGGCAGGGTGTCCTGGTTGCCCAAACGCTGGGCGTCGATGGCCTTGATGCCCGTGTACCAGTTGCCGTCGGTGATGCCGCCGTGGCCCTGGATGTCGTTCTGCCGGCCGGCGAAGTTCCAGAGAAAGTAGCGCCAGTACATCCAGTTCACCTGGTAGTCCGTGAAGAACCGGAGGTTCTCCAGCTGCGTGGGCTTCTGGATCACCGTGGGCTTGCCTTCGCGGTCGGTGGTGCGCACGGCCACGCCCTTGAAATCGCTCCACTGCTTGTACGCGTCAATGTGGTTGGACTGGGAGCTGTACATCCGCGGGAACAGCATGGTGGTGGCGGGGTCGTACACCGGTTCGGTGCCTTTGCGGGCATCGGTCACCACGTATTCATTCTCCAAAGTATGGCCCGGGTTTTCGGCCAGGAAGTGGTCCGCGCTCCATCCGTCGTAGAACACCTTGGCCGTGCGGTTCCCCTTCATCACCTTCCAAGTGGCGGTGTACACCGGGTTGCCGTCCTCGCGCTGGTTGGCCAGCTGGCTGCCCCAGAATTGGCCCATCATCAGCGGGCGGTCGCCGTATTGCTCACGGTTGAGGTAGCTGAGCAGGTTGAACACGTTCTCCGGGTTGTTCTCGTCGATGGGCGGGTTGGCATTGCTGCGCACCACGATCATGGCGTAGGTGCTGTAACCGGCCAGGATCACCGTTACGCCCAGGAGCACCGTGTTGAGGACCACCTTGCCATGCCGCTGGGTCCACACCAGGCCCCAGGCCACCAAGCCCAGGATCAGCGTCGTGTAGATCAAGGTCCCCGTGTTGAAGGGCAGCCCGAAGTCGTTGACGAAGAGCAGCTCGAAACTGCCGGCCATCTTCACCAGGCCCGGGATGATCACCGCTTGGATGGCGCCCAGGATCAGGGCCGAAATGATGAAGGTGTAGATGATGCCCTTGCGGGTGACCTGGTACTTCTTGAAGTAGTACACGAAGGCGATGGCCGGGATGCAGAGCAGGTTCAGCAAGTGCACGCCGATGCTCAAGCCCATCAGGTAGGCGATCAGGATCAGCCAGCGGGTGTTGTGGGGCTTGTCGGCTTCGCGTTCCCACTTGAGGATGGCCCAGAACACGATGGCCGTGAAGAAGGAGGAAAGGGCGTACACCTCGCCCTCCACCGCGCTGAACCAGAAGGAATCGCTCCAGGCGTAGGCCAATGCGCCCACGATGCCGCTGCCCAGCACCGCGACGACCTTGCCGGAAGTGAGTTCTTCATCGCCCTTGCGCACGGCCAGATACCAGGCCATGTGGGTGATGCTCCAGAAGAGGAAGAGGATGGTGAAGGCGCTGGCCAGGGCGCTGAGCACGTTCACGGCCACAGGCACGTTCTCCACCGATACGAAGGCGCTGGCCACGCGGGCCAGGATCATGAACAGCGGAGCGCCCGGCGGGTGGCCCACTTCCAGGTTGTAGGCCGTGGCGATGAATTCCCCGCAATCCCAAAAGCTGGCCGTGGGCTCGATGGTGGCGAGGTAGGTGTAGGCGGCCACCAGGAATACGGCCCAGCCGGTGAGGACGTTCAGCTTGTTGAAATTCATGGGGTTGGATAGCTGCGAATGGCGGCGAAGCTACCGAAAGTCGATGCATCCGGCGCAGGAGGTGCTTTTGTATTGCGGAACTTTCTAAATTTGCCGCGCTTCCGGGGTGGCGTTGGTTGCTTTTGGAAGCGGTATTGGCCGATGGTGTAACTGGCAACACGTCTGATTTTGGTTCAGAAGAGTCCAGGTTCGAGCCCTGGTCGGCCAACAACGAAACCCTGCGAAAGCGGGGTTTTTTGTTGTATTGCTCCCTCAGCGGTCTCCCGCCAGTGGCTGAAAAGCCACTGGTGGGGACCCTGAGGCATAGAGCCAGCCACGAGGATCGATCGCGCCTCAATACTTCAACTTGCCGTCCTTCGCTTTCCACGCGGCGAACACCTGCGCGGCCTCTTCGCCCAGCATCCGTTCCATGCGGAATTTCCGTTGGTCCGGGGGCAAGGGAAGCTCGTCATAGATCAGCTGGTCATCAAAACCGGCATCGGCGGCATCTTCCCGCGTGGCGGCGTACACAATGCGGTCCGGGCGCGCCCAATAGATGGCGCCCAAGCACATGGGGCAAGGCTCGCAGCTGGTGTACAGCGAGCATCCCTCCAGTTGGAAGGAACCCAACTTGGCACAGGCATCGCGGATGGCCACCACCTCGGCGTGGGCCGTGGGGTCGTTGCTGCTGGTCACGCGGTTATTGCCTTGGCCCACCACTTCGCCGTCCTTCACGATCACGCAGCCGAACGGCCCGCCATCGCCGCGCTCCATCCCGGCGCGTGACAAGGCAATGGCCTCGCGCAGGAATTTTCCGTCTTGCTCGTTCATCGGTGGAAAGGTATTCGATAGGTGACCCTTGGCAGTCACGCTTCCCACATCCCCGCCTCGATCACCTCCACGCAATGCCGGTCGGGGTCGCGGAAGTAGAAGCTGCGCCGGCCGTTGGGCCACACATGGTCGTGTTCGATGGCGATGCCCACCGCCACCACGTGGGCGCGCCATGTTTCATAGTGGTTGGCAGCGGCCTCAAACGCAAAGTGCAGCTCACCGGACCCGAAGTGGCGCGGCACTCCTTCCTGGTCCTTTGTCCGCTCGGCGTTGAAACAAAGCAGCACGGAATTTCCGGCCCGGAAGAAGGCCAGCAGTTCGGGTGTATGCGTGAAGCATTCCAAGCCGAGTTGATCCGCGTAGAAGGCACGGGTGCGCTCAGTATCGGCCACATAGAGGCAGGTCTCCTTGATGCCGATCAGGGGCGGGGAGGGCATGGAAGCAAGGTAAGGAGGGATCAAAAGATCAGATGATTTGTCGATCAGATGATCTGCGGGTGGCGCGTGGGGCCTTATCATCTCATTACACATGGTCCTGCACGCTCGCGAAAAGTGAAGGTTGCCATGTTCAAGAATGGTTCTGAACATGGGAGTGAGGGTATGTTCACCACCCATGGATACACACGTTCGGACGTGGCAGGACCGGCAGGTTCGTAGGGAATGCGCCCCGGAACCCGCGCCAGGCACAGGTTTGCGACCGTCCTCGCCAAGGGCGTAATTTGGGCCCGCTGTGACCACGAACCTGAAACCGGCTTTGGGGCTGGGTGCCTTCTCGGTACCGGATATCGCCTTGATCCTTGACATTCCCCAAGGCAAGGTGCGCCGAATGCTCAACCAAGTTTGGGATGAACGCCTGGGCAAGGACCTGATCGGTGACACCTTCTCCATCACCATCGGAGACCATAAGTTCGTCAACTTCCACACGCTCATTGAACTATACGTGTATTTCGAGTTGCGCGACATGAAAGTGAGCGCACAGAGGATCATCAAGACCCGCAATGCCATGCGGAAGGACCTGGGCTCCGACCATCCCTTTGCCATGGCCAAGCTGCTCAGCAACGGCAAGAAGATCTGGTACGAGTTCAAGGACAGCATTGTGGATGCCGACGGCAGCCGACAGACCAACTTTGAGCGCATGGTGCGCGACTATGCGAAGAAGATCGACTTCAATGGGAATGACCTGGCCGTGCGGTACTGGCCCATGGGCAAGGAACATAAGGTGGTAGTAGACCCTTTGCACCAGTTCGGCATGCCCACCATAGCGGACACCAACATCAATACCCATACGCTGCGGGGCATGTTCCGCAGCGGCGAACCGCCCGAAGTGCTGGCCGAGATGTTTGACATACCCCTGAATGCGGTGAAGGATGCACTGAACTTCCACGGCCGTGAATTACCGGCCAAGGCCGCATGAGGGCATGCACATCTACCTCGATGAGAATCTTTCGGAGTACGTGGCCCAAGGGCTTCAACTATTGAGCCGCGCACACTACCGGGACATCGAGGTGCTCTCCACCAAGCAGGACAAGGATTTGGGACCAGGGGTGAAGGATCCGGACCTTATCCCCATCGTGGCCAAGAAGCACGGCGTACTCATCACCAAGGATATCCGCATCCGAACCACGATGCTCTTCCAGTTGTGCCAGCAGAACAAGCTCGGCATCTTTTTCTTGAAGATGCCTTCAGGCAAGGAGGCCCATTGGGATATTGTGCGCGTGCTGGTGGAGCATTGGGAAGAGATCGTGAAGCACAC
>JAGPDT010000074.1 GCA_018057455.1 Flavobacteriales bacterium
TTCCACCTGACCCGGCGCTCCTTGCCGATCAAAAGGACCGGGCCTTGGAGCATGAGCCGGAAGACACCCGCAGGGCCCCGTTGAACCCTGACTTCCATCAACCCCGCCTCCCGGTATCTTTGGCCGCTTTTTCAAGCCAAGCAACCTTCAACCATGTCACCCAACGCCTACCAAGCACGCCACATCGGACCGGATGCCAACGAACTGGCCTCCATGCTCAATGCCATCGGGCAACCCTCTTTGGACGCGCTGATCGAGCGCACCCTGCCGGACAGCATCCGCTCCACGGAGCCGCACCGGCTCGGCGCCGCGTTGGGCGAGAGTGCACAGCTGGAGCACATGCGGGAACTGGGCCTGAAGAACCGCGTCTTCCGCAGTTACATCGGCATGGGTTACAGTGGGACCATCACCCCTGCACCCATCCGGCGCAACATTTTCGAGAACCCCGGCTGGTACACGGCCTACACGCCTTACCAAGCGGAGATCAGCCAAGGCCGCCTGGAGGCGCTGCTGAACTACCAGACCATGGTGAGCGACCTCACCGGCCTGCCCATCGCCAACGCCTCCCTGCTGGACGAGGGCACCGCCATTGCCGAGGCCATGCTGATGTTCTACAACGAACCGCGCAAGGACGAGGCCGAGCGCAACCACTTCTTCGTGGACCGCAACCTGCTTCCGCAGAACATCGATGTGTTGCGCACGCGGGCCGAAGCCCTTGGCATCGGCCTGGTGGTGGGCGATGCGATCGACCAGCCCCTGCCGGCCAACTGCTTCGGCGTGGCCCTGCAGTACCCCGCCATGGACGGCACCATCCACGACCTGCGCGCGGTTACGGCCAAGGCCAAGGCCGCCGGCATGAAGGTGGCCGTATGCGCCGACCTGCTCGCCCTCACCCTGCTCACCCCGCCCGGCGAATGGGGCGCCGACGTATGCGTGGGCAACAGCCAGCGCTTCGGTGTGCCCATGGGCTACGGCGGGCCCCACGCGGCCTTCTTCAGCACCTCCGAGGAGTTCAAGCGCCTGATCCCCGGCCGCATCATCGGCGTAAGCAAGGACCGCCGTGGGCGCCAAGGCCTGCGCATGGCCCTGCAAACCCGCGAGCAGCACATCCGCCGCGAGAAGGCCACCAGCAACATCTGCACCGCGCAGGCCCTGCTGGCCGTGATGACCTCCGCCTATGCCGTGTACCATGGCCCCGACGGCCTGCGCCACATCGCCAAGGGCATCCATGCACATGCCCGCCAAGTGGGCGAAGGAGCCAAAGCCCTGGGCTATGGCCTCCGGAGCACCTCCTTCTTCGACACCATCACCCTCAGCTTGCCTGCGGGCACCACCTCGGCCAAGGTGAAGGAGGCCATGGAAGCACGCGCCATCAACCTCACCTACCGCGGCGATTCAGTAAGCATCGCCTTGGACGAGACCGTGGGCGCCAAAGACGTGCAGGACCTGCTGGCCGCCTTGGCCGCAGCCTGTGGCAAGAAGGCCTCCACCACCACCGTGCCCGAAGGCATCGCCATTCCCCAGGCCTTGCAGCGTACATCAGCCTTCATGACGCACCCGGTGTTCAACACCCACCGTACCGAGACCGAGCTGATGCGCTACCTGAAGCGCTTGGAGAACAAGGACTTCTCCCTGGTGCATGGCATGATCCCCCTGGGTTCCTGCACCATGAAGCTCAACGCGGCCAGCACCCTGATCCCCCTGATGTGGCCGGAATGGGCGGGGCTGCATCCCTTCGTGCCCAAGGAACAGGCCGGCGGCTACCAAGCGCTGATCACCGAACTGGAACGGGCCTTGGCCGACCTCACGGGCATGACCGCCACCAGCCTGCAGCCCAACAGCGGCGCCCAAGGTGAATACGCCGGACTGCTCACCATCCGCGCCTACCACGCCAGCCGCAACGAACAGCACCGCAACATCGCCCTGATCCCCAGCAGCGCCCATGGCACCAACCCCGCCAGCGCCGTGATGGCCGGCATGCAGGTGGTGGTGGTGAAGGCCACGGCCGACGGCCAGGTGGACCTGGCCGACCTGAAGGCCAAGGCCCTGGAGCACAAGGACACGCTGGCCTGCCTGATGATCACCTACCCCAGTACCCACGGCGTGTATGAAGCGTCCGTCCGGGAGGTGATCAACGCCATCCACGAGAACGGCGGACTGGTGTACATGGACGGGGCCAACATGAACGCCCAAGTGGGCCTCACCTCACCCGGCGAGGTAGGTGCGGACGTGTGCCACCTGAACCTGCACAAGACCTTTGCCATTCCGCATGGCGGTGGCGGCCCGGGCATGGGCCCGATCTGCGTGAACGACAAGCTGAAGCCGTTCCTCCCGGGCCATCCGCTGGTGGCCACCGGAGGCCTCCAGGCCATTCCGGCGGTGAGTTCCGCCCCGTACGGCAGCGCCCTGATCCTGCTGATCAGCTACGCCTACATCAACATGTTGGGCGCCAACGGCCTCACCGATGCCACCCGCTACGCCATCCTCAATGCCAACTACCTCAAGGCCAAGCTGGAAGGGCACTACCCCATCCTGTACAAAGGCGACATGGGCATGGTGGCGCACGAAATGATCCTGGATTGCCGCGATTTCAAGCGCAGCGCCGGGGTGGAAGTGGAAGACATCGCCAAGCGTCTGATGGATTATGGGTTCCACGCCCCCACCGTGAGCTTCCCCGTGGCCGGCACCCTGATGGTGGAACCCACCGAGAGTGAGAGCAAGGCCGAACTGGACCGCTTCGTGGAAGCCATGATCAGCATCCGCCAGGAGATCGAGGACATTGCCCAAGGCAAGCTGGACAAGGCCGACAACCCGCTGAAGATGGCCCCGCACACCGCCGAAGAGGTGATCGCCGACCAGTGGAACCACGCGTACGGCCGTGAACGTGCCGCCTTCCCGGTGGCCGGCTTGCGCAACGCCAAGTACTGGCCCACGGCAAGCCGCGTGGACAATGCCTACGGCGACCGCAACCTGGTGTGCAGCTGCCCTCCGATCGAGGACTACACCGAGCAGTCCGTGGAAGCCTGACCACCGCAGCGTACAAGAGAAGGCCGCCTCACCACCGTGGGGCGGCCTATTTCGTTTGTTGTTGGCCGTAGTCCAATTCCGCGCGGCTCCGGGACCATTTCCACGCAGCCCGCCGGGTGCGTGCCTCACTCCCCGCGCAGCGCCTTGCGCACCTGCCGCATCAGGCTGCCGGCAAAGATGAAATCCTGCAGCTCCTGGTTGTCGCTCATGGCCAGCTCGGCCCGCGTGCCCTGCCACCACAGCTGCTTGTTGTGGATGAAGAACACCTCATCGGCGATGCCCATGAGCGAGTTCATGTCGTGGGTGATCACAATGGTGGTGGTGTCGAACTCCTCGGTAATCTCCTTGATCAAGTTGTCGATGACGATGCTCGTCTGGGGGTCCAGCCCGCTGTTGGGCTCATCCACGAAGAGGTACTTGGGCTGCATGGCCATGGCCCGGGCGATGCCCACGCGCTTCTGCATGCCGCCGCTGAGTTCCGCGGGGTACTTGGCATCGGCACCTTCGATCCGCACCCGCTTGAGGCAAAAGTCCGCCCGTTCGTGCATTTCCTGCGCGCTCATGGTGGCGAACATCCGCAGGGGGAACAGCACGTTCTCCAGCACGGTGAGCGAGTCGAACAGGGCGCTGCTTTGGAACAGCATGCCGATCTCCTGCCGCAAGAGCTTCTTGCGGTCCTTGTCCATGGCCTGGAACGACTGGCCATCGTACAGCACCTCGCCTTGGGTGGGCGGCAACAGCCCCACGATGCACTTGGCCAGCACGCTCTTGCCGCTGCCGCTCTTGCCGATGATCTGGTTCACCTTGCCCTTGCGGAAGGTGGCCGAGATGTCCTGCAGCACCTCCACCTTATCGAAGCTCTTGTACACCCCGCGCACCTCGATCATAGCAACAGCAGTTGGGTAAGGAGGTAATTGGCAATGAGGATCACCACATCGCTGTATACCACGGCCCGGGTACTGCTGATGCCCACCTCACGGGTGCCGCCCCGGGTGTAGTAGCCTTGGTAGGCCGAAACGGTGGCGATGATCACCGCGAACACCACGGTCTTCACCAGGGCATAGCTCACGATGTAGGGGTCGAAATCGTACTGCACCCCGGCGATGTAGTTCTCCGAGCTGATGATGCCGGTGAACACCCCCGCCATCCAGCCACCGAAGATGCCCAGGAACATGCTGATGATGATCAAGAAGGGGTTGATCAGGGCGGTGGCGATGATCTTGGGCAGAATGAGGTAGCCGGCGGAATTCACCCCCATGATGTCCAGGGCATCGATCTGCTCGCGCACCCGCATGGAGCCGATCTCCGCCGCAATGGTGGAGCCCACCTTGCCGGCCAGGATCAGCGAGATGATCGTAGGGCTGAACTCCAGGATGGTGCTCTGCCGTACGGTGAAACCCACCACATAGAAGGGTATCAGGGGCGAATCGATGTTGGTCTTGGTCTGGATCGCGATCACCGCCCCCATGAACAGGGAAAGCAGCGCCACGATACCTAAGCTCTTGACGCCCAGCAGCTCCATCTCTTCCACGGTACGTTTCCAGTACACGCTGCGGCGCTCCGGCTTGGAGAATACCTCCCCCAGCAGCATGAAGTACCTCCCGATGTGGAACAGCAGGGCCATGGTCCTTGAAAAGGCTGGCTAATGTAGGGTCCCTGCCCCTACCGAATAACTTTCCCCGCGCCTTTCGCCCCGCTGGGCCTTCGCCTACATTTGCCAGCACCACGCCCATGGCGGCCCGCCGATCCAGCATGCGCCTTTCCAATGCCCGTCCGTTGTTCCTTCTTTCGGGGATCATCCTGGTCTTGGCCGGTTGTTCCGGCCAACGGCCGCCCTATGGCCATCCACCCCGGAAAAAGCGCGGCTGCGATTGCCCCAAATGGAATGCCCTCCCCGCAGGCCGGAGCGATGAGCGGCGCGCATACCACCACCCTGAACAACCCGAGCCCGTAGCATACCACCATGCTGCCCACCACTGACATCCTCCGCCTGCAAGCCCACTTGCCGCGCCGTGCCTGGCCGGTGGTGGAGCAATGGCTGCGGCGCAATCCCGTGCGGGTGCGCATCAGTACGCCGCGCACCACCAAGCTGGGCGACTACCGCACGGCCACACGCTCCCAAGCGCACCGCATCTCGGTGAACGAAGACCTCAACCGGTACGCCTTCCTGGTGGTGCTGGTGCACGAGTTCGCCCACTACGCCACCTTCCAGAAATTCCGGCGGCATGAACCCCACGGCACCGAGTGGAAGGCCGAGTACAAGCGCCTGATGCGCCCATTTCTCAGTCGTGAGATCTTTCCGGCGGACGTGCTTCGCGTGCTCATCCTCCACCTCCACGACGCCCCCAGCAGCAGCTGCACCGACCACGGGCTGATGCGCGTGCTGCGCCGCTATGACCGCGACCCCAAGCCTTTCCTGGAGGAACTGGAAGAGAACACCGTGTTCCGCTTCAACGACAAGATCTTCATCAAGGGACGCCAACTGCGCAAGCGCTACCGCTGCCGTTGCCTCAACAACCGCCGCATCTACCTGATCGACCCCACCGCCGAAGTCCATCTGGAGCAGGCTTTGGCCACGCGCAAAGCCTCCTGATCGACCCTAGCCACCCGTTTATGCAAAACCCCCACACCTATTGCGTCATCATGGCGGGCGGCATCGGAAGCCGCTTTTGGCCCATGAGCCGCACCCACCGCCCCAAGCAGTTCCTGGATTTCCTCGGTTCCGGCCGTACCCTGATCCAGCAGACCTTCGACCGCTTCACCGCCACGTGCCCGCCGGAGAACATCTATGTGGTCACCAACGCCAGCTATGCCGGCCTGGTGCACTTGCAATTGCCTGCGCTGCGGCCCGAACAAGTGCTCCTGGAACCCGATCGCCGCAACACCGCGCCTTGCATTGCCTTCGCCAACCACGTCATCGCCAAACGCGACCCCAAGGCCGTGATCATCACCGCCCCCAGCGACCACTTGGTGAAGGATGAGCAGGAATTCCATGCGCGCCTGGCCATCGCCTTGGAGCAGGCGGCGGCGGCGGATTGCCTGGTCACCTTGGGCATCAAGCCCGACCGGCCGGACACCGGCTATGGCTACATCCGCTTCAGTGCGGAGGCACCGGCCGGGCGGCCCGAGGCCAAACGCGTGAGGAACTTCACCGAAAAGCCCGACCACGCCACGGCCCTCCGCTTGCTGGAAAGCGGCGATCACTTGTGGAACAGCGGCATCTTCATCTGGTCGCTTCAAAGCATCCGCAACGCCTTTGGCAAGCACCTGCCCGCCATGGAGGCGCTCTTCGCCACCGGCGCCGAGGTCTATGGCACCGGCCGCCAGCAGGCCTTCATCAACCGCATCTACGCCGATTGCCAGAACATCAGCATCGATTACGGCATCCTGGAGAAAGCCGACAATGTCTTCGTGGTGCCCTCCGATTTCGGTTGGAGCGACCTGGGCACCTGGGGCAGCCTCTACACCCAGTTGCCCAAGGACGGCCAGGGCAATACCGGCACCACCACCACCGTGCGCATCTACGACGGCAAGGACAACATGGTGCATGTGCAGGACGACCGGTTGGTGGTGCTCCAGGGCCTGGAGGACTTCATTGTGGTAAGCACGCCTGACGCCTTGCTGGTATGCCGCAAGCACGACGAGCAGAAGATCAAGCAGTTCGTGGGGGACCTCACCAAGGACACCGGCGAACGGTATATCTGACGTGGCCCGAACGGCCCGGTGGAAGCGTTGAGACACCCACGGCAAGCAGGCAAGCACGCAGGGCCGTTGGGCCGTGGTTCGCCCTTGTGGCTTGATCCAATAGGCCGGGTGTCGGTCCAAGCTTGGTCCTTATGCCCTGATGATCAAAGCTCCCGCCTGGCCCCCTTTCCACCCTGCAACGCCTTTCCCTACGCCCCATTGCCATTGAAGCTCCATCCTGTCCTTCCTTTGCACGCGAAATGCCGCAAGCCCCCCTCATCGCCGAAGCCGGCGACCTCCAGGACCTGATGGCCCGCCTCGTCGGCGAGACCACCATCGCCTTGGATACCGAGGCCAGCAGCTTCCACCGCTTCCATGAGCGCATTGGCCTGATCCAGTTGTCCAACCGGCAGGACACCTGGCTGATCGACCCGCTGGCCGTACAGAACATGGACGGGTTGGGGCAGTTGTTGGGCTCCGTGCAGGGCGAAACCGTGGTGCATGATGCCGACTTCGACCTGCGCCTGCTCAAGCGCATGTACGGCTTCCGGGTGCGCCACATCTTCGATACGCTCATCGCCGCCGAGCTCATCAACGAGCCGGAACTGGGCTTGGCTTCCCTGCTGAGGAAATACTTCGGCATTCAGCTGGACAAGCGGTACCAAAAGGCCGACTGGACCAAACGCCCCCTCACCGAAGGCATGCTCGAGTATGCCGCCATGGACACCCGCCATTTGATCGCCCTGCGCGACCTGCTGGCCCAACAGCTGCATGCCCTTGGAAGGATGGCCTGGGCGGAAGAGGAATTTGCCCTGCTCACGGAAGTCCCCTTCCAGACCAATGACGCCCACACCCCCGCCTTCCTCCGCCTCAAAGGCGCCAAGGCCCTAAAACCCAAGGAACTGGCCGTGCTGCGCGAACTGCATGCTTGGCGCGACGGTGTGGCCGCACGGCTCGATCGCGCCTCCTTCATGGTGCTGGGCAATGATGTGCTCATCGCACTTTCGCGCCAGCCGGTGGATACCTTGACCGACCTTGGCAACCTCAAGGGCGTTGGCCAAACAGCAGTAAGCCGGTATGGCCCGGACATCCTTCAGGCCCTGCAGCAGGGTTTACTTGCACCCAAGGACCAATGGCCCCGCGTGGAGCGGCCCAAACGCCACCCACGCGACCCTCTGCTGGAGGAACGCATGAAACGCCTGAAAGCCGTGCGGGACGACCTGGCCACCCGGTTGGAGCTTCGCCCTGGCGTGGTGTTCCCCAACCATTTGCTCACCGACATCGCCCGGGCCAAGCCCGCCACTGCAACCGAACTGCTGGCCGTTCCCGGCATCCGGAAATACCAAGTGCAGGAGTTCGGGCGGGAGCTGCTGGACGTGGTGTAAGGGCTTGTTCCGTTCCGTGCTGGCCGCAGCTCCGGGAGCCCCCTGGCCCGGGCCAAGGCACCACCCGATGCCGGCTGGCCGACCATGCATGCACTGCGGCCCGTCCTTGTCCCTGAGTCACCTGGCTCACCTTCCATCCCGTCTCCGCACGGTACGTTTGCACCCATGCCTCAACCTTTGCCGGTCCGTTGAGATGAGCTGGGAACTCCTCGGCTACGCCGGTGCGGTCCTGATGGGCCTGGTACTTGGCCTGCTCGGCGGTGGCGGCTCCATCCTGTCAGTGCCCATCCTGGTCTACCTCTTCAGGTTGGACCCGATCACCGCCACGGGCCTGTCGCTGTTCATTGTAGGGGCCACCAGCGGCGCGGGGATCTTCTCCCACCACCGGCAAGGCAATATCCAGTGGCGCACGGCCGCTGCCTTCGGCGCGGCTTCCATCCTCAGTGTGTATGCCACGCGCCACTGGCTGGTACCGGCCCTGCCGGACCCCCTGCTCCACATGGGTGACGTGGACGTAGGCAAAGGCGAAGCGATCCTGGCGCTCTTCGCCATGGTGATGCTGATCTCCGCCACCTCCATGATCCGCGGTAAAAAGATCGCCGCACCAACGGAGAAGGGTGCCCTCCACCTGCCTTCCTTGCTGCTCATCGGCCTGCTGGTGGGCCTGCTCACCGGGGTGCTGGGGGCCGGGGGCGGCTTTGTGATCGTACCCGCCCTGGTGCTGCTGGCCGGGGTGGACATGAAACGCGCCGTGGGCACCTCCTTGCTCCTGATCACCCTCAATTCGTTCATCGGCTTTCTCGGCGACCGGCATGTCCGTTTGGCCGACCACCTGCCGATCCTGCTGCCTTTCCTGGTCTTGGCCCTGATCGGCATCGTGGTTGGTGCACGGCTCTCCACACGCATCAGCAATGAGAAACTGCGCCCTGCCTTCGGCTGGTTCGTGCTGGCCATGGGCACCTATATCCTCTTGCGCGAACTTTACCAGTTGAACGGACCCCATTCCTGAACCCCCAAGACCATGAAGATCGAACAGATTTACACCGGCTGCCTGGCCCAAGGGGCATACTACATTGAAAGCCAGGGCGAAGCGGCCGTGATCGACCCGCTGCGCGAAAGCCAGCCGTACATCGACCGCGCGGAAAAAAGCGGGGCCCAGATCAAATACGTGCTGGAGACCCACTTCCATGCCGACTTCGTCAGCGGCCACGTGGACCTGGCCGAACGCAGCGGCGCCACCATCGTCTTCGGCCCCACGGCCAAAACAGACTTCCCCGCCCACATCGCTTCCGACGGCGAGGAGCTGAAGCTGGGCAAGGTGACGATCAAGGTGCTGCACACACCCGGCCACACCATGGAAAGCGCCACGTACCTGTTGCTCGATGAAAAGGGAAAGCCGCACTGCATCTTCAGCGGCGACACGCTCTTCATAGGCGATGTGGGCCGGCCGGACCTGGCGCAGAAAGCGGGCAGCCTCACCAAGGAAGACCTCGCAGGATTCCTCCACGACTCGCTGCACAGCAAGATCATGCCCCTGCCCGATGACGTGATCGTATACCCCGCGCATGGCGCCGGCAGTGCCTGCGGCAAGAACATGAGCAAGGAGACCAGCGATACCCTGGGCCACCAAAAGCAGGTGAACTATGCACTGCAAGCCGCCACCAAGGAGCAGTTCATCAAGGAGGTCACCGAGGGCATCCTGCCGCCACCGGCCTACTTCCCGCAGAACGTGGCCATGAACCGCGGTGCGATCCCCAGC
Source organism: Flavobacteriales bacterium (assembly GCA_018057455.1). Classification (GTDB taxonomy): domain Bacteria; phylum Bacteroidota; class Bacteroidia; order Flavobacteriales_F; family PHOS-HE28; genus PHOS-HE28. Next base: position 9,856 of record JAGPDT010000074.1, read on the forward strand.
CTTGCCACGGTGAAGGAGACCGGTCTGCGTGCCTTGTCGCCCGGGCAACTGGAACATATGGTGGAAAGCGAAGGCGCACTGGTGTTGGACACACGCCCCGCACAAACGTTCAAGGACGGCTTTGTGCCGCGCAGCATCAACATCGGCCTGCGCGGCGATTTCGCCCCGTGGGTGGGCACTCTGGTCCCTGATGTGAAGCAACCGCTGGTGATCATCACCGAACCCGGTTGCGAGGAGGAGGCCGTAACACGCCTGGCCCGCGTGGGCTATGACAACGTGCTCGGCCATCTCCACGGGGGCATCACAGCGTGGAAGGCCGCCGGCCACGAAACGGATAGCGTGGAAAGCATCAGCGCCGCTGAATTCTGCCGCAGGGCCAAGGCCGGCCGCCTGCACATCTACGACGTGCGCAAGCCCGGCGAATGGGAAGCCCAACACCTGCTGGACGCGAAGTTCACCTCCTTGCAGTTCATCAACGACCACTTGGCTGATTTCAACCGCAGCGACACCTGCTACCTGCATTGCGCCGGTGGCTACCGCAGCATGACCGCCGCCAGCATCCTCAAATCGCGCGGCCTGCACAATGTGGTGGACGTGGCCGGCGGGTTCAACGCCATCCAATGCACCGAGCTGCCCGCCACGGCCTTTGCCTGCGGCAGCAAGGCCGTGGCCTAGCACCTGCCAATGGCTCGGTGAGCAACATCACAGAGCGTAGGCCGGAACCACCTGAACTTTGTGCGGCCAAGGTCCTGCGGACAACGCAAGTCCACGGCAACCAACCAACCACAACGCATGTTCCGCACACTTTTCGGCATGGGTCCCAAGGTGGACCTCAAGGAGATCAAGGCCCAAGGCGCCACGATCCTGGACGTACGCACCACGGGCGAATTCGCCGCCGGCCACATCAAGGGTGCCATCAACATCCCCTTGGACCAACTGGCCAACCGCCTGAACAAGCTGCCCAAAGGCAAACCGGTGATCACCTGTTGCCTCAGCGGTGGCCGTAGCGGAAGCGCCCTCTCCCTGTTGAAGGCCAATGGATACGATGCGTACAACGGTGGCGGCTGGTGCGCCCTGGAACGCACGTTGGAAGGATGATGGAACGCCTGCTTGGCCCCTGGGATGGCGCCCGCCTGTTGCGGCTGGGGCTGGCCGTGGCCTTCCTGTGGGCGGCGATCGCCGAAGGGGAGGCAATGGCCTGGGCTGCCGCCGTGTTCTTCGGTGTGCAAGCCCTGTTCAATGTGGGCTGTTGCGGCGCCGCCTGCGCCACACCTCCGGCAAACCGGAACAAAGCAGGCGCTGCGGATGATGTGAACTACGAAGAAGTACGCTGACCATGGACACCAAACCCGACTTCAAGGAACTGATCAACGGCGATAAGCCCGTGGTGGTGGATTTCTTCGCCGAATGGTGCGGGCCCTGCAAGATGATGAAGCCCATTCTGGACGAGTTCAAGGAGCAGGTGGGCGACCGAGCGGTGGTGCTCAAAGTGGACGTGGACAAGAACCCTGCGGCGGCACAGGCCTACAACGTGCGCGGGGTGCCCACCTTGGCCATTTTCAAGAACGGAGGCATCGTGTGGCGGCAGAGCGGTGTGCTGAGCGCCGCCCAATTGCAGCAAGCCCTGCAGCCCTACTTGTGAGCTTGTGCGGGGCAGCCCGCCCTGGCAGCACGGGTCCACCCCGGCACGGTCACTCTTCCTCCGGCAATTTCCCGCCAGGCCCCCGGCCGGCCAGGAACAGGTTGGCCCAAATGATCCGGCTGAGCGCGAACAGATAGGGGCCGGTGAGCAGCATCACCGCCGCCACCGTGCCGATGATCCAAAACGGGGCAGCTTCCGGGGCCAGCACGGCAAAGGCCGCCCAAATGCAGAGTGCGATGGCCACGCCCATGCCGTACGAGACATACATGGCGCCGAAATAGAATGCCGGCTCGATCATGTACCGGCCATTGCACTTCGGGCACCGGTCCAGCACATCGCCGGCCTTTCTGAGGTTGTAGGGATGGGCCACGAAGAACTGGCCCTCCTGGCAATACGGGCACTTGAAGTGCAGGATGCTGTACAGGGCGGTGCCTTTCTTGATCATGTCGTTCTCCGTCTATCCCCCGCTCACCATCTTCGCCGGGTCCACCCACTTGTCGAAATCCTCGGCGCTTACGTGGCCCAGGGCCAATGCAGCTTCCTTCAAGGTGGTGCCTTCGCGGTGGGCCTTGTTGGCGATCTCGGCGCTCTTGTAGTAGCCGATGTGCGTGTTGAGCGCGGTGACCAGCATCAGGCTGTTCTCCAAATGCTGCTTCAGCACGGGTTTGTTGGGCAGCAGGCCTTCCGCGCAATGGTCATTGAAGCTTACACAGGCATCCCCGAGCAACCGGGCGCTATGCAGCACGTTGGCGGCGATCACCGGCTTGAAGACGTTGAGCTCGAACTGGCCTTGCATGCCGCCCACGCTCACCGCCACATCGTTGCCGATCACTTGGGCACATACCATGGTGAGCGCTTCGGGCTGCGTGGGGTTCACCTTGCCGGGCATGATGGAGCTGCCGGGCTCGTTGTCCGGGATGATGAGCTCGCCGATGCCGCTGCGGGGGCCGCTGCTGAGCATGCGCACGTCGTTGCCGATCTTGTTCAGTGAAACGGCCAGGCGCTTGAAGGCGCCGCTGAGTTCCACCATGGCATCGTGCGCGGCCAGGGCCTCGAACTTGTTGGGCGCGGTGATGAACGGCATTCCGGTGAGGTCGGCGATCTTCTTGGCCACCAGCACGCTGTAGCCCGCTGGCGCATTGAGGCCGGTGCCCACGGCGGTGCCGCCCAGGGCGAGCTCACGCACCATCTCCAACGCGCTCTCCACGGCGTGGATGCCATTGTCCAGCTGTTGCACGTAGCCGCTGACCTCCTGCCCCAGGGTGAGCGGGGTGGCGTCCATGAAGTGGGTGCGGCCCGTTTTCACGATGTCCTTGAAGTCGTTGCTCTTGCGCGCCAGCGTGTCGCGCAGTTTCCTCACCCCGGGCAAGGTCACCTTCACCGCGGCGGTGTAGGCGGCGATGTGCATGGCCGTGGGGAAGGTGTCGTTGCTGCTCTGGCTCTTGTTCACGTCGTCGTTGGCACCGAGCACTTTTTCCTTGTCGGTGAGGGTGCCGCCCTGCAGCACGTGGGCGCGGTTGGCCACCACTTCGTTCACGTTCATGTTGCTCTGGGTGCCGCTGCCGGTCTGCCAGATCACCAACGGGAACTGGTCGTCCAGCTTATGCTCCAGGATCTCGTCGCACACCTTGCCGATGAGGTCGCATTTCTCCTGCGGCAGCTTGCCCAGTTCGGCGTTCACCAAGGCCGCGGCCTTTTTCAGGTAGGCGAAGGCGTGGATGATCTCGCTGGGCATGCTGGCGGGCGGGCCGATCCTGAAGTTGTTGCGGCTGCGCTCGGTCTGCGCGCCCCAGTATTTGTCGGCGGGCACTTTCACCTCGCCCATCGTGTCTTTCTCTATGCGGTAGTCCATGGTTCTTCTGGTTGGGGCGCTGCATGCATCGCCCTTGCCCTACGGGCGGTCTATCAGCTCTTTTACGTTTTCCACCGGCCTGCCGATCACGGCTTTGTGGCCTTTCACCACAATGGGCCGTTCGATCAGTTGCGGGTTCTCGTGCATCTCACGGATCCACTCGTGCTCGTTCAATTTCAGTCCCTTGTACTTCTCCTTGAACAGCGGCTCGTTCTTGCGCACCAGCTCCACCGCCGGGATGCCCAGCTTCATCACCAGTTTCTCCAGCTCTTCGATGGAAGGCGCTTCCTGCAGGTAGTTCACCACCTGCGGCTCGATGCCGTTCTCCTGTAGCAGCTGCAGGGCACAGCGGCTCTTGCTGCAGCGGGCGTTGTGGTAGATGGTGTAGGTGGCCATGCTATTGGCTGTCGGGTCGACCCATCGGGTCGACGGTATGGTTGGTGCCGATCATCCGATCCGTATTACGCTTTCTGGCTTTGCCCATGCTGCATCAGCCACGCTTTGAGGAATTCATCGATCTCGCCGTTCAGCACGTCGTCCACGCTGCTGGTCTCGTGTTCGGTGCGCACGTCCTTCACCAATTTATACGGCTGCAGCACGTAGTTGCGGATCTGGCTGCCCCACTCGATCTTCTTCTTGCCGGCCTCGATCTCGCTGCGCTTGCTGCGGCGGCGTTCGAGTTCGGCCTCGTACAGCTGGCTCTTCAGCAGTTGCAGGGCCTTGTTCTTGTTGTCCAGCTGGCTGCGCGTTTCGGTGTTCTCGATGATGATGCCCGTGGGCGCGTGCCGCAGCCGCACGCCGGTCTCCACCTTGTTCACGTTCTGGCCGCCGGCGCCACCGCTGCGGAAGGTGTCCCAGGTGATGTCCGCCGGGTTGATGTCAATCTCGATGCTCTCGTCCACCAACGGGAACACGTAAACGCTGACAAAGCTGGTGTGGCGGCGCGCGTTGCTGTCGAACGGGCTGATGCGCACCAGGCGGTGTACGCCGTTCTCGCCTTTGAGCATGCCGAAGGCGAATTCCCCGCCCACCTCCATGGTGGCCTGCTTGATGCCCGCAGCGTCTCCGTCCTGGTAGTCGAGGATCTTCACCTGGTAGCCTTCCTTCTCGGCCCACATGCGGTACATGCGCAGCAGCATCAGGGCCCAATCGTTGCTCTCGGTGCCGCCTGCACCGCTGGTGATCTGCACCACCGCGCTCAACGGGTCTTCCTCGGCGCTGAGCATGTTCTTGAACTCGAGTTCCTCCAAGGCATGCGCGGCTTTGTTGAACTGTGCCTCCAGCTCCTCCTCGCTCACCTCCTTGGCCTTGAAGAACTCGTAGGTCACTTCCGTATCGTCCACCTCGCGCTTTACGGCCTCATACAGTTCCACCCAGCGCTTCAGCTCGCGGATCTTGTGCATCACGCCCTGGGCCTTCTTCTGGTCGTTCCAGAAATCGGGGTCCAGCGTGTATTTTTCCTCTTCCAG
>JAGPDT010000075.1 GCA_018057455.1 Flavobacteriales bacterium
TTTCAAGCAGGCCACCACCTGCCTGCGGCGCTCATTGAGCTCCGGTATCGAAAGTTTTCTGGAGTCGTTCCCCCGCATGAAAAGCAGGATCCAAGAATCGTGCCAATGTGTCAACTATTTACTGCCGAATCAATAACTTCGTTGGTGGATGCCGACGATCGACCTCACACGGCTCACCGCCTTTTGCACGGGCGATCGCACGCGCATGGAGCGCTACATCCGGGCATACATGGACGCGCAGCCCGATGGCATGGCCCAGTTGAAGGAGATGCTCGCGAACGGCGATGCGCGAGGCGTGGCCGTGGTGGCGCACAGCCTGCGTCCCCAATCCACTTTCATGGGTGCCGAAGTGGTCCTGGAAGTGCTCACCACCATCGAACAGCATGCCCGGTCGGATGATCTTGCGGCATGTGCCGCCCCGATCGCCACATTGGAAGTGCTGCAAATGGCGGTAACGGCCGAACTGCGCGCTTTTCTGGACCAATGAGCCGCTGGATGCGATCCATTCTGCTGCTCTTTGCATCGTCGTTCCCAGCAGGTGTCCTTTGGGCCCAGGGCAGCTCGCCGATCGATACCATCGCACTTCCGTTCCGCGCCGTCACCATCAACGATGGTCTTTCGCAGGGCATGGTGCAGTGCATCGCGCAGGACCCGCAAGGTTTTCTTTGGTTCGGCACCAAAGACGGATTGAACCGGTATGATGGCTACAGGTTCACGGTGTACCGGCATGACCCCACGGACACCAACTCGGTGCGCGAGAGCAACGTGACCAGCCTCACGGTGGACCGCCATGGCCGGCTGTGGGTGGGCACCAGCACCGGCGTGGACCTCTTCGACCGGGCCACCGAGCACTTCCAGCACCTGGCCATTGCGCACCCGGACGGCGATTGGGGCAGCGTGGCACATGTGCGGTTGGACATAAATGGCGACCTGTGGGCGGCCACCCAAGAGCGGTTGGTGAAAGTGACCTTCGCCACGCCCGTGGAGGAAGGCCACCCCCTGCCCCGCTTCACGCTGCGCTGGTTGCACCAGGGTTTCAGCACGGTCACGAGCACCCGCGACGGTGCCTTGTGGGGTGCTTCGGGCCGCTTCGCCTTCCACATCATCCCAAGGCATGATGGCACGGACCGGATCGACACGTTGGCCACTTCGGAACCCGGCCATCCGATCCTGGACATCAGTGGCTTGACCGTGGTTGAGGACAGCCTCCGTGGGAAAGTGTACGGCATCACCTACAACGCGATCCTGGAATTCAGCGCGGACCGGAAAAGTTGGACCGCGTTGTACACGTTGGAAGAACGAGCGCCCTTGTTGCAAAGCCATGGCGCCGTTGTAGGCCCAGAAGGGCAACTATGGGTCCCCACGTTCATCGGCCTGTTCCGCTTCCAGCCGGCCACGCGGCACATGGAACTGGTGCGCAGCACGGACCCTTCGCTGGAGCACATGCTGGGCACGGTGAAATATGCGCTGTATGAGCAGGGCGGCACACTATGGATCGGCACTTCCGGCTATGGCCTGCTGAAATACGACCCGCGCATGCAGCGCTTCAACAGGAAGAGCGATGGCAGCATCCGTTCGCTCTGGCCCGCAAAGGATGGCCAACTGGTGGTGGGGCGCTTCGGGGACTTCCTCCGTGTTTTCGACACGCGGACGCGCCGGTACACCATGGAGATCGATCAAGTGGGAAAACTGGGACACGGATCGGACACCTTGCGCGAGGGCTTCGGCTACATGAGCATCCAGGACGCCGAAGGGTACTTCTGGAACTCCTCCCAACTGGGCACGGTGATCCGCTACCGGGGTCACGGAAGTGACCCACGCATCGTCCAACCCGAAGGGGAAGCGCAAGGGGCCATGTTTCCCTTGATGCCGGGGCGCGACGGCACTTTGTGGAGCGGCGGAGACCGCGGCCTGTGGAAGATCGATCGGCGCTCGCTGGCCAGCAGCCTTTACCCATGGCCCGTGGCGGTGGTGAACAACCCGTACTACTTCGTGGCCGCGCTGCATCAAGGTCCGGACGGCATCGTTTGGGCCGGCACCATGAGCGGATTGCTGCGCCTGGACCCGGCCACGGGCGCCTGGCAGCAATGGAAGCACCAACCCGCCAACGCCGCAACCCTCGCGGTGAATGTGGTCTTCTCCGTGTGCGCCGACCCCGTGGACCCCACCGGTGTCCTTTGGTTGGGCACCAACGGCGGCGGGCTGAACCGCTTCGATACGAAGACCGGGGCGGTGAGGCGGTACAGCACAAAGGACGGCCTGCCGAACGATGTGGTCTATGGCGTGCTGGCCGATGCGGCGGGCGACCTGTGGATGAGCACCAACAAAGGGCTGTCGCGCTTCGACCCAAGGGCGGGGAATTTCCGGAACTTCAGCGTGGACGATGGATTGCAGAGCAATGAATTCAACCGGTACGCCTACTGCAAGGATGCACAAGGCCTCCTCTATTTCGGTGGTGTGGCCGGCTTCAACTGGTTCGATCCGCGCACGCTCGTGGAGGACAGCACCCCGGTCGCCGTGCTGATCACGGACATCAAGCTCATGAACAAGCCGGTGCGCTTCGGCGCGGAAGGCTCCCCGCTGAAGGCACCGGTGCACCTGAGCCATGGCATGACCATCCCGTACAGCGCCAACATGGTCACCTTCACCTTCGCCGCCATGGAGTTCAGCATCCCCGAGCAGCACCGCTACCGCTACATGCTCGAGGGCTTCGACCAGGGCTGGATCGATGCCGGCACGGCCAACAGCGCCATCTACACCAACCTCGACCCGGGCACCTACACCTTTCGCGTGCGCGGGCAGAACAGGGACGGCATCTGGGGCCTGCATGGCACCCGATTCACCCTCACGGTGCGCCCGCCGTGGTGGAAGACATGGTGGTTCTACACGCTCTGCGGCCTGGTGGGCATCGGTGGCACCTTGCTGTACATCCGCAGCTTGCGCCGGCAGAAACAATTGTTGGAACGCACGGTGGCCGTGCGCACCCGGGAGTTGAGCCGGGCCAAGGACCGCAGCGACCAGCTGCTGAACAACATCCTGCCCCTTAACGTGGCCGCTGAATTGAAGCGCACGGGCCAGGCCGAGGCGCGCCAGTTTGAGCAGGTCACCGTGCTGTTCAGCGACTTCCAGGACTTCACCAAAGTGAGCGAGCACATGTCCGCCACCGACCTGGTGGAGGAACTCAACGTATGCTTCAATGCCTTCGACCGCATCATGGAGAAGTACGGCATAGAAAAGATCAAGACCATCGGGGATGCCTACATGGCTGCCGGCGGCGTACCGGACCCCGGGACCGGTTCGCCCTTGTCCGTGGTGTACGCCGGGCTGGAGATGCAGCACATCATGGCCGAACGCCGCGTGGAGCGTGCCGCGCAGGGCTTGGCCGGTTTCCGGATGCGGGTGGGCATCCATACCGGGCCGGTGGTGGCGGGCATCGTGGGGGGGCGAAAATTCCAGTACGACATCTGGGGTGACACGGTGAACACCGCGAGCCGCCTGGAAAGCACATCGGAAGCCGGGGAAGTGAACATCAGCGGGGCCACCCATGCCTTGATCCGGCATGAACCCGCCCTGCTGATCACCCCACGGGGAATTGTGCAGGCCAAGGGCAAGGGCGGGATGGACATGTTCTATGTGCGCCTGCGCACCGATGCCGAAATGGACGGCGGCGCCCACCATCCCCCGGGCGGTGCAGCCCCGGAACTTGCCGGCCGCGGCACGGAGCCCAAGGCAGCACCAGCACCACGCGGCAACGGCCAAGCCACTGCACAACCCGCCTCCGGGTCAACGGTGCGGCGCATCCTGCTTGCCGAAGACAATGCCTTCAACGTGATGGTGGCCCAGGACGAACTCGACTTCCTCTTTCCCGGTGTACAGGTGGACGTGGCGGAGAACGGGGCGCTTGCAGTGGAGCGGGTGCGCCAACAGGAATACGACGTGGTGTTGATGGACGTGCAGATGCCGGTGATGGACGGCTACCGCGCCACACGCGCCATCCGCGCCTTGCCCGGGACCCGTGCGCGCGTGCCCATCGTGGCGCTTACCGCCAATGTGATGAAGGCCGAGGTGGAACGCTGCAAAGACGCGGGCATGGACGGTTTCATACCCAAGCCCTTCAAGCGCGAGGAGCTGAGCGAGGCCATCGCTGCCGTACTGAAAAGCCGGTCAGCCAAATGAAGGGACGCGGGCTGATCCTGCCGTTCTGCTTCCTGCTCCCCATCGGGGCATGCACCCCGCCGCCCACCGGTACCGCCGCACCGGTGGCCAGGCAAGTAGTACCAGCGCCGGGAAGGGCCACCGCACTGCTGGAGCACCCGCCAACGGTCACGCCCATGGGGGCGCCCATCACCGTACAGGCGGCCCCGTTCCGGCCCGTGGAAGGTGGAGATGCCGGGGCCAAGGCACACTTGGAGCACTTCACCACGGATGACGGCCTGCTGATGGACGACATCATGTGCGGCTACCTCGACCAGCGTGGCATGCTCTGGTTCGGCACCAATGGCGGGGGCATCACCCGGTATGATGGACATGCCTTCACCAACTTCACCATGGCCCAAGGATTGCCGGACAATGTGATCCTCTCCTTGGGCGGAGACAGCAGGGGTAACCTGTGGGTGGGCACCAGCACCGGCGGCCTGTGCAAATACGATGGCCACCGCTTCACCACCTACGACCCGGCCCGTGCCACCGGTTTGGGCAAAGGCATCAACCGCATCGTTGAGGGCGCGGACAGCACCCTGTGGTTCGGTTCGCGCGGCCATGGCGTCTTCCGCTATGCACAGGACCGCTTTGACGTGCTGCCGGTCTTGCACCCGCAAGGTGCGGACATCGTAACGGACCTGGCCTTCGCCCGGGACGGCGCGTTGTGGGTGGCCACCTTGGGCGGACTGGCGCGCTGCGGCCCGCCGATCGATGCACGCAACGGGCGGCTCCGGTTCCAACGCATCACCGCGGGAAGCGATTCGCTCCGCGACGTATTGGACCTCCTGCCCGAGGCCGATGGATCGCTCTGGTTGGGGCGCAAACACGGCGTGGCGCGGCTGCTCTACCGGCCGGAAGCCTCCACCCTGCTGCCCGTGCCATTGCTCCCCGGCCAAGACGTGGAAGTGAACCAATTGTTCCGCGGCGGCCCCAACGACTTGTGGGCCTGCACCAACGGGGCCGGCGTATTCCACTACATGGCCCCGCCCGGAGCCGCATCATCAATCAAACGCCTTACCACCACCGAAGGGATGCCCACCGACCAGGTGCTGTGCGCCTTGCGCGATCGGCGCGGGGACCTGTGGTTCGGCCTGCGCGGCGCGGGGATCACCCATTTCCGGGGCGACATGTTCGAGTGCTTCAAGGGCTTCAAGTCCATCAGCATCGCCGAAGACCCGGCCGGCAAGCTGTGGGTGGGCACGGAAACCGGCCTCGCTTGGTTTGATGGGTCGCGCTTCCACAGGCAGGCGCAGCAGGACTATAGCTGGCACTATTCGGTCAGCATCGATCCGAAAGGCCGGGTGGTATTCGGCAACAACATGGCCGATCCCGCGCAGCAAGGCATCAGTTGGTACGATGGGAGCACCTACCAGGTGATCACCTCGCCGGACAAGCGCACCTGGACCGAGACCTTTTGGACGATGTACGACCGGCGTGGCCGGTTGTGGGCCGGTGGACGCGGCGGCGTGGAGATGTATGACCGCGGCAAACGCACCACCTGGTCCACCGCGCAAGGGCTGGCCAGCACCAATGTGCTATGCCTCGCGGAAGACCGGAATGGTGCAATATGGGCCGGCACGGACGGCGGTGGCCTTTCGCGGATCGACAGCACCACGGTGACCACCTGGACCACGGCTGAAGGATTGCCCAACAACGTGGTGTGGAGCATTGCCGAAGACGCGGAAGGCACCCTCTGGGTGACCACGCTCGCAGGCCTCAGCCGCTTCGACGGCCGGAGCTTCCTCACCTACACCACCAAGGACGGCTTGCCGAACGACAACGTGAATGCCGTGCTGGTGACCCGTGCGGCCACTTCCGGCGCTCCAGTGGACCGAGCCACACCTGGTACACAGGCAAGAGCGGACGGCGCGGCCGGTGGGGAACTATTCGTGGGCACCCTCAGCGGCCTGGCCGTGATCGCCGATTGGCAGGACGGCAACGGCACCTTGAGCAGCAAGGCCACGGCAGGCCTGCCCAATGACAGCATGGTACAGTACCACCCGGTGGTGGAAGTGTACAACACCAACACGGGCTTCCCGGTAAAGGACGTGCAGACGGCTGAACACACGCTATTTGAGGACAGCGATGGCGTGATCTGGATCGCCACGGGCAGCGGAAGCACGGGCCTGGTGCGCTTCGATCGCCGTGCATTGCGGCCCGATACCCTGCCGATCACCGTGCAAATGCTCGGCGTAACCATCAACAACCAGCCGATCAGCTGGTATAGCCTGGACCCAACCGCGGACAGCACCACCATGGCCCAGCAGGAGGCCATCGCCCACGGGCGTCCGCAAACCACCGGGGAGCGGGAACAAGTGCGCAAACGCTACCGCGGCGTGTCCTTCCATGGGATCACGCCGTTCTTCTCCCTGCCGCAAGGCCTCACGCTCAATTACGGCAACAACCGGATCGGGTTCGGTTTCGTCGGGATCGAAACAGCCCATCCCGAAGCCGTGATGTACCAATGGATGCTGGAAGGCTATGACCAGGATTGGAGCGTACCCACCCGCGAGACCACCGCCGGCTTCGGGAACATCCGGGAAGGGGCCTACCGCTTCCGGGTGCGGGCCAAGGGCGCCGACGGCCGTTGGAGCCTGCCCGCCACATTCAACTTCACCGTGCTGCCGCCGCTGCATCGCCGGTGGTGGGCCTATGCGGCCTACGTGGTGCTGGCCATCGGCACGATCCTATTGATCGTGCGCCGGCGCACCGCCGCCTTGCGCGGGCAGAAGGAGAAATTGGAACAAACCGTGGTGGTGCGCACCGAGGAACTACAGCGCAAGAAGGAAGAGGCCGACCGGCAGCGGGGCCGGGCCGAGGAAAGTGAAAAGGCCAAGGAGCGCTTCCTGGCGAACATGAGCCATGAGATCCGCACCCCGATGAACGCGATCATGGGCATGACAGGCATCCTGCGTCGCAATGCGCATCCGCCTGAGCAGGACCGGTATTTGGGCGCCATCCAGCAGAGCAGCGAGAACCTGCTGGTGATCCTCAACGACATCCTGGACATGAGCAAGATCGATGCGGGCAAGTTCGAGTTTGAGCAAGTCCCCTTCGAGCCGCACCGGGTGCTGGAGAACGTGAAAGAGGTGCTCCAGTTCAAGGCGGAGGAAAAACAATTGGCCCTGCGCATGGAAGTGGACCCCAACGTGCCGGCCACCTTGATCGGCGACACCGTGCGCCTGAACCAGATCGTGATGAACCTGGCGGGCAACGCGGTGAAATTCACCGAACACGGATCGGTGACCCTGCATGCCTACAGTACCGCCGACCCCTTGGACCGCCCCGGTTGGGTCATGCTCAACATCGCCGTGACCGACTCGGGCATCGGCATCCCCGAGGACCGCATCGGCAAGATCTTCGAGGAGTTCACCCAGGCCTACACCGATACCACGCGCAAATACGGGGGAACCGGTCTGGGGCTCACCATCAGCAAGCGGCTCACCGAACTGCAGGGCGGCACCATCCGGGTGGCCAGCGAACAACGGAAGGGCAGCACCTTCTCGGTACACATCCCCCTACCCGGTAGCGCCCCAGCTGAACGGCACCGGAGCCATTCCGGCCAATAGCTGCCCCGTGCTGCGCGACCTGCGCATCCTGCTGGCGGAGGACAACGCGTTCAACGTGCTGGTAGCGCGGGACGAGCTGCACGATGCAATCCCCGGTGTGCGGCTGGATGTGGCCCCCAACGGGCGCATTGCCGTGGAGCAGGCCTCGGCGAACGACTACGATGTGATCCTCATGGACGTGCAGATGCCCGAACTCAATGGCTGCGACGCCACCCGCGCCATCCGTGCATTGGCGGGGCTGCGATCGCGTGTACCCATCATTGCCATGACCGCCAACGTGATGAAAGCCGAGCTGGATGAATGCATACGCGCCGGCATGAATGGGCATGTACCCAAGCCATTCCGGCGGGACGAGCTGCTGGGCGCGATCGCCAAAGTACTCGGGGCATAGTTCCCCGATCAAGTTTTCACACTGGGGAACTTGACCGCAGGATGCACTACTTCAGCACCTCTTTCACCCTGTCCGCTGCCTCTTGCAGCGAAATGGCGCTGAGCACCTTCAAGCCGCTCTTGTCGATGAGCTCCTTGGCTTCCTTGGCGTTGGTGCCTTGCAGTCGCACGATGATGGGCACCTTGATGTCGCCGATGTTCTTGTAGGCGTCCACCACGCCTTGCGCCACGCGGTCGCAGCGCACGATGCCGCCGAAGATGTTCACCAGGATGGCCTTTACGTGGGGGTCCTTGAGGATGATGCGGAAGCCCTTCTCCACGCGTGCCGCGTCGGCGGTGCCGCCCACATCGAGGAAGTTGGCCGGGCTGCCGCCGCTGAGCTTGATGATGTCCATGGTGGCCATGGCCAGGCCGGCGCCGTTCACCATGCAGCCCACGTCGCCGTCGAGCTTCACGTAGTTGAGGCCCGCTTCACCGGCTTCCACCTCGATGGGGTCCTCCTCGCTCTTGTCGCGCATCTCCACATAGTCCGGGTGGCGGTAAAGCGCATTGCCGTCCAGGCGCACCTTGGCGTCCACCGCGATGATCTTGTCATCACTGGTCTTGAGCACGGGGTTGATCTCGAACATGGCGCTATCGCTGCCTTCGTAGGCTTTGTACAGGGCGGCCACGAACTTCACCATCTCCTTCTTGGCCGGGCCTGTAACGCCCAAGTTGGTGGCGATCTTGCCGCACTGGAAGGGCCGAAGGCCCACGCGGGGATCCACCTCCTCCTTGAAGATCTTCTCCGGCGTATGCTCGGCCACCTCCTCGATGTCCATGCCGCCCTCGGTGCTGTACATGATGATGTTGCGGGCCTTGGCGCGGTCCAGCAGCACGCTCATGTAGTACTCCTTGGTCTCGCTGGCTCCGGGGTAGTACACGTCCTCTGCGATGAGCACCTTGCTCACCTTCTTGCCCTGGGGCGGCGTCTGCGGCGTTTTCAGCATCATGCCGATGATGGCATCGGCCTTCTCGCGCACCTCCTCGATGTTCTTGGCCAGCTTCACCCCTCCCCCTTTGCCGCGGCCACCGGCGTGGATCTGGGCTTTCACCACCCACCACTTGGTGCCGGTTTCCTGGCTGAGGCGCTTGGCCTGGTCCACGGCTTCGTCGGCGTTGTAGGCCACCAGCCCGCGCTGCACGGCCACGCCATATTTCTGAAGGATGCTCTTGCCTTGGTACTCGTGGAGGTTCATGGTAGGTTCGGGGATGCTAGGGGATCCGGCCCATGGCCGGGCGGGCCGCGAAAGTAACTGTTGGGCGACGGATGGCATAGCATGGCCCTCCGCCCGGTGCGGTGCATTGTGCGTTCCTTTGCGCCGCCCACGCCATGCAGGAACAAGAACTTCCCTTTCTCTATGATGTGCTGGTCACCGGACTGCATGATCTGCTGGCTTCGTGGGGCGTCCCTGCCGGATCGATCAAATGGGTGGGCTTGACCGCCGGCCTGGTGGTGGTGGCAGGTGCCATGATGCTCTTGGCCCACTTGGTGACTTGGCTCCTGCATGGGCTGCTGCGCAAGGTGTCCCTCACCACCGATTCAAGGTTCGACGACAACTTGGTGCTGGAAGGAACACCGCGCTACGTGGGGCGGATCATCCCCTTGTCGTTGGCATACAACTTGATCCCGTCTGTCTTCGCGGAATTCCCCGGGGCCATCCGCCCCGTGGAACTGCTCTTCTTCTTCTTCTTCGTGGTGCTGGCCATCCGCATCATCCGCTCGGTGATGCGCGCGGGCATCGACACGCTCAAGGAGCTGGAGAACTTCAAGGGAAAGCCGTTGGAGAGCTATGCGCAGGTGATCTCGCTGATGCTGTACATCTTCGCGGGCCTGGCCATCTTCTCCCAGCTTACCGGGCAATCCATCCTGACGTTCCTGGCGGCCATGGGGGCGGCTTCAGCGGTGTTCCTGCTCATCTTCAAGGACACCATCCTGGGCTTCGTGGCAAGCATCCAGATCAGCGCCAACAACATGGTGCACATCGGCGACTGGATCGAAATGCCCAAATACGGCGCCGATGGCGACGTGATCGAGATCAACCTCACCACGGTGAAGGTGAAAAACTGGGACATGACCGTGACCACCGTGCCCACCTACGCCCTGATCGGCGATTCATTCAAGAACTGGCGCGGCATGAAAGAGGCCGGTGGCCGGCGGATCAAGCGGCACCTGCGGATCAAGATGAGCTCGGTGCGCTTCCTGCAGGACCACGAGGTGGACCAGCTCCGGCGCATCGAGCTGCTCACGGACCACATTGACCAACGGCGTGCCGAGATCCGCCGCTACAATGCCATGCACGAAGTGAACAAGGACATCTTGGTGAACGGCCGCAACCTCACCAACCTCGGCCTCTTCCGCAGCTACATGGAACAGTACGCCCTGGGCAACCCGGGCATCAGCAAGGACCTCAGCGGCATGGTGCGTCAACTGCAACCCGACGACATGGGCCTGCCCTTGGAGCTCTACTGCTTTGCCAGCAACACCCAATGGAAACCCTACGAGGAGCTCATGGCCGACATCTTCGACCACCTGTTGGCCGCAGCGCCCAGCTTCGGCCTGGAGATCTTTGAATCGCCCGCCTCGGACGACCTGCGCACCATCGCCAAGGACCTCACCCCCCGCACCGCATGATCCAAGCCTCCGGCATCCAAAAGCGCTTCGGCGGACTCGATGTACTGAAAGGCGTGGACCTGCACGTGGCACGGGGCGAAGTGGTGAGCATCGTGGGCGCGAGCGGCGCGGGGAAGACCACCATGCTGCAGATCCTCGGCACACTGGAAAAAGCCGATAGCGGATCGCTGGTGATCAACGGAGAAGAAGTGACCAAGCTCGGGAGCAAAGCCCTGAGCACCTTTCGCAACAAGCACATCGGCTTCGTGTTCCAATTCCATCACCTGCTGCCGGAATTCACCGCGCTGGAAAACGTGATGATGCCGGGACTCATCGCGGGCAAAAGCATGAAGGATTGCACACCCCGTGCGGAAGAACTGCTGGAGCGACTGAACGTGATCGCCCGCAAGGAACACAAGCCCAACCAGCTCAGCGGCGGCGAACAACAGCGCGTGGCCGTAGCACGAGCGCTCTTCAACAGCCCCAGCGTGGTGCTGGCCGATGAGCCCTCAGGCAATCTGGATTCAGCCCATGCCAAGGAGTTGCACCAGCTCTTCTTCGACCTGCGCACGGAACTTGGCCAGACCTTCGTGATCGTGACGCACAATGAGGAGCTCGCGGAGATGGCGGACCGCAGGCTGGTGATCCGGGACGGGGTGATCTGAGTTCGATCGGTCGATCAGATAATTTGATGATCAGATGATCAGACGCCTTCGCGAAGAGGCTTCGGTGCCCGAAGGATGATGGAAATACTTTCGCCGCGATGAACTCCCGCTACTTGATGATCGCCAGCGCGGCTGTTCTTGCCGTGCTGGGTCTACTGCTCTCCTTCGCCCCGGAGGAGACCTTGGCGTACTTAGGCCAGCCTGCTATGGGTGCCGTGCCTGTGCTGCTGCAACTGGCCGGTGCGCTTTACCTCGGCTTTGCGCTGATGAACTGGACGGCCAAGGGCATGGTGCTTGGCGGCATCTACGGAAGAGCCATCATGCTGGGCAATTTTCTGCATTTCACCATGGGGGCCTTGGCGTTGCTGAAAGCCGCTATTGACCCCGGCTTCGGAACGATCATTTGGGTGTTGACCGCCATCTACACGGTGTTTGCCTTGCTGTTCGGGCGCCTGTTGTTTACGCATCCGGGGAAGTAGGAATTATCCCTTGCTTCCTAACACAGGGATTCACGCAGCGCCCCCCTGCGGATTCTTTACCTTTGGTCAACATGTCCATTCGCCTTGCGTTCAGTTGGATCTTGCTGGCCACTGGTCCGATCGCTTTCGCCAGCGAGCCTTGCAAGGCACAACCCTGCCCTGAGGATTCAGCAGCGGTGACCGAGGCCATCCACACCATAGAACCATGGATCGGCGAACAGGTCACCGCCTTGCATGCGGCCACAAATCCGGAGGAGGTGCGCCAAATAGCCAACATGTTGTCCTTGCGCACGGATAGCCTTGCCCACCGCTTCAAGGAGGTGTTCCCGGAAGAACAGGATGGTTGGATCACAGCCTCCGCGTACAATGGCCTTGCCGCTGCACTCGATGCTACCAGCCCGGGAGCAGGTGCGGCCTACAGGGGCATAGCCGCAGCGGTGCAGTACAGCGACCCCGACCCCTACCGACCGCCGATGTACCAGGCCCTGCAATCCATTTCCGACCGGGCCTGGTCGCTGGCACGGGCCAAAAAACCACAACGGGTGGAACGGCTCCTGGGGAAGCTGGACGCTGATCGTGTGGATTTGATCGCGACACTTTACCGGTGATCCCCCGGCGCCGCATAATTTGGCCGGTGAAAACCCACTCACGTCCATGCGCCTCGCCCTGCCCCTCCTGGCAACATTGCTTTGCCTTCACGCCACCGCTCAGACCAACCCGGAACAGGATCCAGCTGGCGGATTGGCCGGCATGGCGGGCCAAGTGGAAGTGGTGGATGACAACGACCCCTTCCAGCCCAATGCATTCAGCGGGAGCTTCCGCATGGAAATGCACTTGTTCAAGGATGGGATGGAAGTACCGGAAGGACCGGGCAACATCCACTTCTGGAGCAGCCCGGAGATGACCTTGATGAGCATGGCCGCCCAGCATCCCAGCACCGGCCCTACAACGGACATGAAGGTCCTCACCGACTTCAAGGGCAAGTGGACCTACTTTCTGATGACCGACCCCAAGGGCACCAAAACGGCCATGAAGAGCCGGAAGAAGAAATTCATCACCAACGCCGGGGGTACCAGCCCGCAGGGCCGATTCACTGTGACCAAGGAGACCAGGATCATTGATGGCCACTCCTGCACCAAGGTGATCGGCACAACGGAAGACGGAACCTGGACCGGCTGGGTGGCGAAGGATATCGCAGTGCCGTTCAGTGACCTCGCCCCCAGCTTGAACCGCGGCGCTTCGGCCCAAGGTGGACAGGATTGGGAGGGCCTTCCCGGATTTCCGCTGGAATTCGAAATGTCCGACAAGGAAGGCAGAAAGACCATGGAGTGCTTTGTGAAGGACTTGTGGACCGGTGATGTGGACCCCTCGGTGTTCTCCATGGCCGGGTTCAAGGTGATGGAGGTCCCCGGCATCCAACGCTAGTGCGCGCAGTGGTCTGGCCCCGTTTTGTGGCCATTCACGCTCAAGCCGTGGCCGGGAAGGCCGAAAGAACGACCTTTGCGCGCTTTTTCGGGCCCGGCACCGCCAGCCGGGTAGTCCGGAGCACATGATCCCATGAAGAAGATCACCGACAGCCGCAAGCTCATCGGAGCTACGGGCACGACCAGCCTGAAAGAGCTGAACACCTTGTACAAGGGCCTGATGAAAAGCCATCATCCGGACCGCTTCCCCGATGACGAGCAAAAACGCCATGAGGCCGAGGAGTTCAGCAAGCACCTGATCGACGCGTATAAATTCCTTGAGAGCATCCATCCCGAAACGCACGTCAAGGACAGCGCGGAATTCGAGCAGACGGTGGCCAGCAACATCTCCAACTGGCACTACAAGTCGCTCACGCTGCACATCACCTTCGGCGATGGCAGCAACTACGAGTTCTACGGCGTGCCGCAGAAGGTGTACAACAAGTTCGTTGGAACCGACGGGAACACACGTTTTGCGCGGCGGCACATCTTTACCGTGTACACGTACCGGAAGGCGGGAGGTGCCGCCCACTGAGGCCGCCCCCATTCCCGCCAAGCACCTGCTCCAGGCCACCCAACCGGGGTGCCTTGCGTCATGCAAACGAATCCGGTGGCTCACGCCAACGGAACCTAACTTTCCCGGCGATTCGGTTCCGGCACCCTGCAAGACCCCACCATGTGGCATACCAAGCTCTTAACCGCACTGGTCCTCGGCGCATTCACCATACCTGTTGCCCAAGCACAGCAGTTCAACATTGCCAATGGTGACATCAGCACCTGTTCGGGTGTGTTGGAGGACACCGGTGGCCCCACAGGCACGTACGGCAACAACGAGAACTTCACGGTGACCATTTGCCCCGATATTCCCGGCGACGCCATCTCCCTGAACTGGATCGTCTTCAACCTCAGCCAGCAATTGCCCAACCCGTTGGACCGGATCCGGATCTGGGACGGCGACAACATCTCGGCACCCTTCCTGGGTGAGTACACCGGCACCCAGTTGCAAGGCCTGATCAGCTCGGCCACCATCTACAACTTCAGCGGCTGCCTTACGGTGCAGTTCACCTCCAACGGTGGCGGCATGGGCAATTTTGCCGCTGGCATCACCTGTTATACGCCCTGCGAACGGCCCACGGCCGTGGCCACCATGTCCGAACCGGGTCCGCCTGCCTTGGTATGCGTGGGCGAGACGATCGCCTTCGATGGCACGGGCTCGTATGCTGCCGCCGGCTTCAACATCGTGGAATACAACTGGCTGTTCGATGATGGCACCACGGTGGATTCACCCACGGCCACGCACAGCTACGCCCAACCAGGGGAGTACATGGTGCAACTGAATCTGGTGGATGACAACG
>JAGPDT010000076.1 GCA_018057455.1 Flavobacteriales bacterium
TGCAGCAATGATGCCTCCAAGCTCGGCCCCGGCAAGGTGCAGTATACCTGCATGCCCAACGAGTCCGGCGGGATCGTGGACGACCTGCTGGTGTACAACATGCAGCATGGCGACGACCAGCACTACATCCTGGTGGTCAATGCGGGCAACATCCAGAAAGACTGGGACTGGATCAACGCCCGCAACACCTTCGATGCCCGGTTGGAGAACATCAGCGACAAGATGAGCCTGCTGGCCGTGCAGGGCCCCAAGGCCGTGGACACGCTCAAGGGCCTTTTCGCCGAGGACATTGCGGCCATGCCGTACTACACGGCGGCGTATGCTGAGATGAAGGACGTGGGCCTGGTGCTCCTTTCGGCCACCGGCTACACCGGAGCCGGCGGATTTGAAGTCTACGTGCCCAACCCCTTGGTGGAAAAGGCATGGACCGCCGTGATGGAGGCCGGCAAGCCCCATGGCATCAAACCGGCAGGCCTGGCCGCCCGCGACACCCTGCGCCTGGAGATGGGATTCTGCCTCTACGGCAACGACATCGACGACACCACTTCTCCCCTGGAGGCCGGCCTGGGCTGGATCACCAAGTTCACCAAGGAATTCACCAACTCCGCCGCACTGAAGGCCGAGAAGGAAGCCGGCGTAAGGAACAAGCTCGTGGGCTTCGAGCTCATCGAACGCGGCATTCCCCGCCATGGCTGCAACGTGGTGGATGCCGGGGGAAAGGTGATCGGCCGCGTCACCAGCGGAACCATGAGCCCCAGTTTGCAAAAGCCCATCGGCCTGGCCTACGTGCCCAAGGAGTTGGCGGCACAAGGCACGGAACTGCGCATTGATGTGCGCGGCAAGGTGTTGAAGGCGCTGGTGGTGAAAACGCCTTTCGTCTCCACGGGTGCCTGATGCAGGCCGCTGAAGCGGCGTGGCGCATCGGAACAACCATCGCCGTGCACGTCCGTTGGCCGGCCGGTCCACCGTGCACCGTGCCTATCTTGCCTTCCCGCGTGCAACCCGGATGGCCATGGCGCTTCCGTGATGCCGACCACCACCCCACAACCCCTGGCCGATGAAAGCCGTTTCCCGCAACACCGACTACCAATACCGCGTGGAGGTGTGCTACACCCCGGGCCAGTATCCGCTCTACAAGCAGGACATGGGCATCGTGGTGGTCATCGACATCCTGCGGGCCACCAGCGCCATGGTGGCCGCCTTTGAGCACGGCGTGAAGGACATCATCCCGGTGGCCACCATTGAAGAGGCGCGGCAGTACATCGGGCGTCCCGGATACATCGCCGCCGCCGAACGCAACGGCGAAGTGGTGGAGGGTTTTCCCGTGGGCAACTCCCCCTTGGCGTTCAAGGCCATGGACCTGCGCGGCAAGACCATCGTGATCAGCACCACCAACGGCACCCAGGCCATCAACACCAGCCGCGACGCCCGCCAGGTGGTCATCGGGTCTTTCCTCAACCTCAGCGCCCTCACCGGCTGGCTATTGGACCAGAACGACAACATCCTGCTGCTCTGCTCCGGTTGGCGCGACAAGTTCAGCTTGGAGGACAGCGTATTCGCCGGGGCCGTGATGGACCGCCTGCTGGAAAGCGGGAAGTTCGGGCTGGAAGAGGATAGCAGCATCGCCTCCAAGTACCTGTACATGGCCGCCCGCGACAACATCATGAGCATCCTCAAGGCGGCGCCCCGCCGCAAGCGGTTGCAGCAATTGCACCTGCTGGACGACGTGAAGTACTGCCTCACCCCGGACCAGAGCAAGGTGATCCCGGTATTGCATGAAGGCCGCTTGGTACCGCTGGAACATTGACCGCATGCGCCGCCTGCTGATCCTCCGCACGGCGTGCCTGGTGGCGGCATTCGCCGTCCTATGGCCCTTCCTCCTGCTAGGCGATGCCCAGGCTTGGGGCTTCTACGGCCACCGCCGCATCAACCGCATGGCCGTCTTCACCCTGCCACCGGCCATGTTCGGCTTCTACAAGCGCCACATCGACTATGTCACCGATCATGCCACCGACCCCGACAGCCGCCGGTATGCCGTGCAAGGTGAGGCCCCGCGGCATTTCATCGACATCGACCACTATGTGGAACCCGGTATGGACCCGTTCCAGGCGGTGCCCCAAGATTGGGACCTCGCCGTGCAGAAATTCACCGAGGACACCCTGCAGGCCTACGGCATCGTCCCCTGGTACATCCCGGTGGAATACCGCCGCCTGGTCAGCGCCTTCAAACGGGGTGATGTGGACCGCATCCTGTACTACAGCGCGGAGATCGGCCATTACATCGCCGATGCCCATGTGCCGTTGCACACCACCGAGAACTACAACGGCCAACTGACCGGCCAGCACGGCATCCATGCGTTCTGGGAGTCACGCATTCCGGAGACCAGCGCCGAGCAGTACGACCACTTCACGGGCCGTGCCCGCTACATCAACGATCCCCGGCAAGCCGCTTGGAGCTATGTGGTGGCCAGCCACGCCGCACTGGATACCGTGTTCGGCATGGAGCGGGAGCTGCAGCAACGTTTTCCGGAGCATGCCAAGTACACCTTTGAACAACGCGGAAGGAACACCGTGCAGATGCAGTCCAAGGAGTTCATCCAAGCCTACGAGTCCGCCATGGGCGGCATGGTGGAGCGGCGCATGAACGCCTCCATCATCGCCGTGGGCAGTTTTTGGTACAGTGCCTGGGTGGACGCCGGCCAGCCTGATCTGGACCGCCTGGAACAAAAGGAGGTGAGCGACAGCCTCAAGCAGGTGCTCAAGGCTGAGGAGGAACAATGGAAGGCATCGCAGAAACAGTTGGGACGCCCTGAACCCAACGAGTGATCCGTGGATCGATCAGGCCATGGTGATGCGCTCCCGGTTTTTCCGCAGTGCCACTTGCGGGTTGAAGGATGATTCGTTGCTCAGGAGGTAGGTGCCCTCCGTGCGGCCCGGGTCCACCGGTCATTCGCTTGGGATAGGCATGTGGATCGAGCCTTCTGGCCACCGTATCGTTGATCGCTGATCGGCGCCAGCGGTTGGGTGCGGTGGGGAGAAGGGTCGCGGTGGATGGTGCCACAAGCCCAAGGCAAGTCGAGGGGGAGCTACACGGCAGAGATGCGCATTTTGGCCGCAGGCCCGGAGTAGGCCCCGCTCTCCGCCTGCCTGCCGTGATCGTCGTTTGATCGCATGATGATGGGCACGCACATACACCGGATGGCTTCCATCGCGCCACAGCGTGAATTCCACGGCACCGGTAAAAGAAGAAGGGCCCCGTTGCCGGAGCCCTTCCACATGGATGACGAAGTAAGCTTACTGCTTCACGAAGCGGGCGCGGCCTTCCACGTTGCCCTTGTCGTCCGTGATCAGCAGGCTGTAGCTGCCCGGGGCGAGGTTGGCCACGTTCAAACGGGTCACCTGGTGCTGCTCCATGGCCAAGTGGCCCACCATGTCGTACACCTTTACATGTACGGGCTTGGTGCCGTTGATGAACAGCTCCGTGCGCGCCGGATTGGGGTACACGCTGAACACTTCGCCGCTGAGCGCGGTGATCGCGGTGCCCAAGGTTACTTCCAAGGTATAGTCCTCCGCTTCACCATACGTCTGTACTACGCAGGGGTCGGGCGTGGCGTTGTTGTACGCCACCATCGCCCGCATGCGGGTGTTGCCCAGTACGGCATCGGCCGGTACGGTGATGTCCAAGGTGTGCGGGCCGGCCAGGTTCGTGCTGGAGGCCAAGGTGTACACCTCGCCAGCATCGTCCAGTACCTTGTTCTGGTTCCAGTCAATGAAGGCGTAGACATACTCCAGCGCATCGGCATCAATGGTCACCGAAAGCGGGTAGGTGCTGTTGCGTGCCACCGTGGCCTCCATGTCCGTGTAATCCACGGGGCCGCCAATGGATGCGGCGCTGGTGTTGTTGATCTCCTCAAGGGTCACGTTGGTGACGAACTCGTAGGTCACGTTCGTGAAGTTCGACAGGCAGTAGCCGTCCAGGATGGCTGTACCGCCGCTCCATGCGCTGGTATCGCCCACCGAGCAGATGCTGCGCACGTACAGGGTATAGAGCACATCCTCGGCCAGACCGGTGAGGGCCAAGGGGCTTGCCGTCACGATGCCCGATTGTTCCAGACCGGTTGCACCGGAGCCCGGCGCACCTTCCGTACGCAATTCGTACTGGTATTCCATGGCGCCGTTTTCATCCCAGCTCACCGAGGCATCCGGTGCCACGAAGCTGTCTTCCATTACGTTGGCCGGGGGCTGGCAGAAGGGTTCGCTGCCCACGCACACGTCAAAGGTGGAAGTTTGGCCACCGGAGGAGGTCCAGGTATACACTTGCAGGTAGTAGGTGGTGCCGGGGGCCAGGCCGGTCACGTCCATGCTTTCGGGATCGCTGCAGCTGCCGGGTACTTGTACAAGCGTGCCACAGCTACCGGTCCACAGGGACATGTACATGTCGCTGGTGCCGCTGGTGAAATTGTCCAAGCTGATGCGGTGCATGTCGTCGGTGGCCACGAAGGT
Organism: Flavobacteriales bacterium; assembly: GCA_018057455.1. GTDB lineage: Bacteria > Bacteroidota > Bacteroidia > Flavobacteriales_F > PHOS-HE28 > PHOS-HE28. The sequence continues at coordinate 4,503 of JAGPDT010000076.1, forward strand.
GAACCACACGTCGTCATCGGCGGTACCGCCGCAGGTGCTGGTGACGCCTGAACCGGTTGCCCCGGCAATGGTGGCGTTGGTCACCGCGGCACAGTTGTAGTTGGCGTTCACCGTGAGGGCAACGGCACCGGCACAATCGTCATTGGCGGGCGGCGGTGGCGGGGTGCCCACGCATACGTTGAACACCGAGGTTTGACCGGCCGTGGAAGTCCAGGTGTACACCTGCAGATAATAGGTGTTGCCCGGGGTAAGCCCGGTGGCCGTCATGCTTTCCGGGTCGCTGCAGGTGTTGGGCACCAAGGCCAAGGTGCCGCAATCACCGCTCCACAGGGCCATGTACATGTCACCGGTGGAACCGGAAACGTACGACAGGTTGAAGGTGTGCGAGGCGTTGGTGGCGGTGACGGAGTACCAAACATCATCATCGGCGGTACCGCCACAGCTGGAGGACACGCCGGAGGCGGTGGCACCGGCCACGGTGCCTTGGGTGGTGGCTGCACAGCTGTAGTCGGGGTTCACCGTGAGGGCGATGGCACCGCTGCAGTTGTCATTGGCGATGCCGGTAATGAAGGCAACACCGTTGCTCCAAGTGCTGAAGGAACCATCACCGCAATCAGAACGCACCCAAGCCGTGTAGGCCGTGCCGGACTGCAGGCCGGAGATGGTCATGTTGGAACCGTCACCGGTGGCCACTTCATTGGAACCATCGGGGGCTGCCCCGGTGGTAACGGCCCACTCATATCCGGTGCTTCCGTTGTCGGTCCAGCCGATGGTGCCACCACTGGTGGTGATGGCGGTAACGGCCAGGTCGGCCGGTGCCGAGCAGGCAACGATCTCCAGGTTGATGTTGTCCAAGGCCCACCAATAGGCCCAGTCGCCGTTGTAGCGGAACCGTACTTGCGCGGCGGAAGAGCCTCCCGTTGCGGCCGTGATGTTCACGCTGTACGGAAGGGCACTGCCCGGGTAGCCCACGCTGGCACTTGCCGGCAGGGTGTATACGTTGTTCCACACACTGCCGTCCCATACGTCCACCGTGGCCACGGAACTGCAGCAGTAGCGGTACTGTTGGGAGAAGCTCAGCATGTAGTTGCCGGCAGTGGAGGCGTCGAACGTGGGCGAGAGCAGGCTGGCGGTGGCATCGCCACCGGCGCTCCCGCAATTGTCGCTGTCAAAAATGGCGAAGTCGGCATCAAAACTGGCACCTGTGATGGTGCGGGAGCCGGGATTGTTGAAGACCCAACCACAGGGGCCTACCTCCTGGTCCACGGTGAAGCCCTCCGAACTGGTGCCGCCGGTGAAGGTCTCATTGAAGAGCACTTGGGCCGAGGCCACTGTGCCCACGGCGATCGCGGCGCCCAACAGGGCCGTTCGCCATGCGGCATGGCGGGCGCCAGGCCGGTTTTCAGTAGTACTGGTTATTCTCATGATCTCGATTTTTTTGGGGTTTACTGAAGGGACTGACGTCATCCACCAGGACCAGTGCCGTTGATCTTGGGAGGTGACGCAAACAAATATACGCCTCAGGTCCATACGGCGGGCACATGCCGGCCGGCCAAAGGCTTGGCTGTTGTGCCCGTGCGGTCCCTCACGCATGCAAGCCCCTGTGATCGTGGAAAACCGGTGGCCAGAACACGATCGATCGTGCAAAAGTGCTGTGCCCTGCATGGCCCGCCCAAGGGCATGTGTTACACATTTGGCCAACCCGTTCATTGATCGCATGAAGAAGAAAGACCGCAAGATCTTCGTGTTGGACACCTCGGTGATCCTCTACGACCATTCGGCCATTGAAAGCTTCCAGGAGCACGACGTGGCCATACCCATCCAAGTGCTTGAGGAACTCGACACCTTCAAGAAGGGGAACGATACCCTGAACTTCGAGGCCCGCGAGTTCATCCGCCACTTGGATGGCATCACGCAAGGTGACCTGATCACCGACTGGGTACCGCTGAACGGCCCCACCAAGGGCAAATTCAAGGTGGTGGCCAAGCACGACCTCAATGGCGTGGACGCCACCAAGGTGTTCCAGGACGGGAAGAACGACCACCAGATCCTCAATGCGGCGCTCACCATGCAGCGCCAGCACCCCGACCGCAAAGTGGTGCTGGTGAGCAAGGATGTGGCCTTGCGGCTGAAGGCACAGAGCCTCAACATCCGCGCGGAGGATTTCCTCACCGGCAAGGTGCAGGACCTGGGCCGCAAGCTCTTCACAGGCCTTACGGTGAAAGAGGAAAAGGATGAAGTGATCGAGGACCTGTTCATCCACGGGAGCGCACCGGTGGAAAAATTGGGGCAGGAGCCGGAGGGCAACCACTTCTTCATTCTGAAGAACGGCAAGAAGAGCGTACTGGCCAAGTATGATCCCCGCACCCGCATCGTGGGCCGCGTGGAGAAGCAGACGGTCTTCGGCATCAGCCCGAAGAATGCCGAACAGACCTTGGCGATCAGCGCCCTCATGGACCCCAACATCCCGTTGGTCACCATGCAAGGTGCGGCCGGTACCGGCAAGACCCTGCTGGCCCTGGCCTGCGCCATGGAACAGCGGCGTGATTACCGGCAAATCTTCATCACCCGGCCGGTGGTGCCCTTGAGCAACAAGGACATCGGCTACCTGCCTGGCGATATCCAGAGCAAGATGGACCCGTACATGCAGCCGATCTGGGACAACTTGAAGTTGATCCGCAGCAACTTCGAGAAGAACGACAGCACGCTCAAGCGGATCGATGAGATGGTGGAGAACGAGAAGATCACCGTGTCTCCGCTGGCGTACATCCGCGGGCGCAGCCTGAGCAACATCTTCTTCATCGTGGACGAGGCGCAGAACCTCACTCCGTTGGAAGTGAAAACGGTGATCAGCCGCGCCGGCGAGGGCACCAAGATCGTCTTCACCGGTGATGTGCACCAGATCGACACACCGTACCTGGATTCGGAGAGCAACGGACTGAGCTACTTGATCAGCAAGGCCAAGGGTGATCCGCTCTTTGCGCACATCACCTTGGAGAAAGGCGAACGCAGCGCCTTGGCCAACTTGGCCAACGAGCGGCTGTAGACCGGTCCATCAAAATGCGGAAGGGGCGGCACCGATCGGTGCCGCCCCTTGTTGTTTCATCGCTTGTACGTAACGCTCAGCGCACCACCAGGCGCTCGGTGCGCTGGCCATTGGCGTGCTGCAGGCGCACCAGGTACACGCCCGTGGTGAGGCCCAGTTGCTGCAGGTCGAAGTGCACGCGCCCGGTGCCGGCCTCCACTGGTGCGGAGTGCACCAGGCGGCCGGTGAGGTCCAGGAAGGAGAGGGTGCCGGAGGCGGCCCCGGCGAGGTCCACCAGCACGTCCACGCTGTTGGTGGCCGGGTTGGGCACCAGGCCCAGTGCGCCGCTGTGGGCATTTTCATCGATGCCCACGTTGGTGCTGGTGATGTTCACGTCATCGATGAACAGGTCGTTGGAGAACAGGCCGGTGCGGAACTCGAACTTCAGGCGGGTCTTGTCGCTGGCGTAGAGGCTGGAGAGGGTGAAGGTGGCCTGGCGCCATTCGTTGGCGGCGGGCACGTAGCCGGCCGAGCGCAGCCCGGCGGTGACCAGGTCGGCGGCATCGAGCTCCAGGCGCTCCGTCCAACTTTCACCGCAGTTGGAGGAGGCATACACGCGCAGCGCTTCGGTGATGTCGGCGCCGTTGCCGGTCTGGGTGCTGTAGGCGTACCAGAAGCTCACCGACATGTTCTGGTTGAACTTCAGGCCCAGGCTGGGGGTGTACAGGTTGTCGATGTCGCTGAAGTTATTGGGGAAGAAGGCGTCCTGCACCAGGGTGTAGGTCTGTGAGGCGTTGAGCTTGGCGCAGCCGGGGGCATTGTGGCCGGTCTCGTTGGTCCAATGCCAGTAGCTCTGGTTGTTCTCCAGGTTGCGGTTGGGCCAGCGGTTGAAGTCGTTCTGGTTGTTGAAGCCTTCCTGCAGGGGGTCGCCGGCCTCGGAGTAGTTGGCGCCGATGACCACGGCATCCCACTTGGAGAGGGTGTTGGAACCCTGGTCGTTGGCCACGGTGAGGGTCACGTTGCGCGGTCCGGGCGTGTCGAAGGTCACAAAGGGGTTCTGCAGGGAGGAGGTGGCCGGGTTGCCGCCCTCGAAGGTCCACTGCCAGGAGGTGGCGGTGGCGCGCTTGGTGTTGGCCTTGAACTGCACGGAAACCCCTGGGCAAACGAAGGGGGTGAGGGTGTAGAAGTCCGCCACCGGCGCGCAGGTCATTTCGTGGCCGTTGATCCCGGTGTACTGTTGGTTGGCATCGGCCCACAGGTTCCTGCGGCCGCTCACGCTGCTGTTCAAAGCGGCACGCATGCGGTCGCCTTGGCCGTTGGTGAACATGTGTGTGCAGTAGGAGTACTCCATGTAGTTCTGCGTGTTCTCGATCTTGCCGTGGTCGCCCAGCAGTGCCAATGAGTCCACGGTGAAAAACCCGTCGGCGTCCTCGGCGTTCCATGCATGGATGCGGAAGGTGACCGGCGCCGTAAGGTTGGTGAAGGTGCCGGCGGAGGTGGTCACGGTCACCGTGTTCGCGGTGCCGGTGGTGTCCTTCAGGAAGAAGAAGGTGTTGCCCCCCATCACGGCGAGCGCATTGGTATCGGCACCGGTGACCGATGCGGGCAGGTTGCTGGCGAAGCCGCCCTGACTGGTGCGCACGGCGAAGGTGCGCGGGCCGGTGGCAGAACGGCCCACCATGAAGCGCAGGCCGGTGATGGTCATGGAATGGGCGAGCTCTGGGGTTACGGTGAAGGTGTAGTACTTGGTGGTGCCCAGTTGGCCGGTGAGGTCGGCGTACACGGAATCGCCGTCGGCGGCACCACCGTCCCAGCCGGTGAAGCTGAAGCTGCCGGCCACGGCCGAGTTGGCCGATACGCCGCTGGCGGCGGGCTGGTTGAAGGTGAGGGCGGGCACCACCGGCCAGGTGCTGTGTGCGGTGGGTGCCGGCGTGGGGTCGGTGGTGCCGGAGGTCAGGGTCACGTTCTGGAAGGTGTAGCTGGTGTCCACCGGTTCCAAGCTGCAGAAGGAATCGCTCAGGTCGGAGGGGTTGCAGTTGTCGTGGCCCTTGGTCATCGGGGTGTCGTCCACACCGTCATCACCGCAGGATACCCCGGGGGCGTTGGAGTTGCCCCAGGTATGGCTCAGATTGAGGAAGTGGCCGATCTCATGGGTGAGGGTGCGGGAGGTGAACGGGTTGCTGGTGCCGGTTTCCCCGGTGTAGTTGTGCAGCAGGATCACACCGTCGCGCAAGGCGCCGGAGGCATCTTGCACGTCGGGGGGGAATTGGGAGAAGCCGGCCGGGGAGAAGTTGCCCATGCTGGCCATGGTGTTCACCACCCAGATGTTGATGTAGTGCTCGCGGAACCAAGGGTTGAGCTTGGAGAAGTTGCTGGCCGAGGAGGAGCGCAGGGAGGTGATGCGGTCGATGCCGTTGGTGCACTGGCCGAAGGGGTCCTTGGTGGCCAGTTGGAAGCGGATCCGGGCGTTGGCCGCGATGCTGTTGAACCCGCAGCAGATGTCGGTGGTGTCGGAATTGAGCTTGGCGAAGTCGCGGTTCATCACGTTCACCGCCTGCTGCACCTGTGCATCGCTGATGTTGTGGAGGTCGGAGGTTGCGCTGGGGTCGTACAGGATGTGGAAGACCACCGGGAGCACGTATACCACGGTGTCCGCATCCTCAAGCGATCCGGCTTTCACCTGCAGGTATTCCTGCAAGCCCAGTTCGTATTGGGCTTCCTGGTGCAACAGGCCGGGGTTCTCCATGAGCATCTGATGGCGTACCTCATCGGTGCCGCAAGGCCTCACGGTTTGGGCCCAAGCCGGAAGCGTGGTGGAAAGCAAGAGAGCGGCGGTGGCCGGCCGTACGAGGGGAAAGAGGTTCATGGGAGGGTGTTCAGGGCGGGCTAAAATAGACGGATCGGGCCAAGTAGGCACAGGCGCGGCCGGAAACCCCGGTATGGCCTTTGCAGGGCGTGTGTTGCCGCTCCGTGGTCCGGGAAAAGAGAAAGGGGCCCTTTCCGGGCCCCTTCCACAACGGAGTCGGTTGCGCTCAGCGCACCACCAGGCGCTCGGTGCGCTGGCCATTGGCGTGCTGCAGGCGCACCAGGTATACGCCCGTGGTGAGGCCCAGTTGCTGCAGGTCGAAGTGCACGCGCCCGGTGCCGGCCTCCACTGGTGCGGAGTGCACCAGGCGGCCGGTGAGGTCCAGGAAGGAGAGGGTGCCGGAGGCGGCCCCGGCGAGGTCCACCAGCACGTCCACGCTGTTGGTGGCCGGGTTGGGCACCAGGCCCAGTGCGCCGCTGTGGGCATTTTCATCGATGCCCACGTTGGTGCTGGTGATGTTCACGTCATCGATGAACAGGTCGTTGGAGAACAGGCCGGTGCGGAACTCGAACTTCAGGCGGGTCTTGTCGCTGGCGTAGAGGCTGGAGAGGGTGAAGGTGGCCTGGCGCCATTCGTTGGCGGCGGGCACGTAGCCGGCCGAGCGCAGCCCGGCGGTGACCAGGTCGGCGGCATCGAGCTCCAGGCGCTCCGTCCAACTTTCACCGCAGTTGGAGGAGGCATACACGCGCAGCGCTTCGGTGATGTCGGCGCCGTTGCCGGTCTGGGTGCTGTAGGCGTACCAGAAGCTCACCGACATGTTCTGGTTGAACTTCAGGCCCAGGCTGGGGGTGTACAGGTTGTCGATGTCGCTGAAGTTATTGGGGAAGAAGGCGTCCTGCACCAGGGTGTAGGTCTGTGAGGCGTTGAGCTTGGCGCAGCCGGGGGCATTGTGGCCGGTCTCGTTGGTCCAATGCCAGTAGCTCTGGTTGTTCTCCAGGTTGCGGTTGGGCCAGCGGTTGAAGTCGTTCTGGTTGTTGAAGCCTTCCTGCAGGGGGTCGCCGGCCTCGGAGTAGTTGGCGCCGATGACCACGGCATCCCACTTGGAGAGGGTGTTGGAACCCTGGTCGTTGGCCACGGTGAGGGTCACGTTGCGCGGTCCGGGCGTGTCGAAGGTCACAAAGGGGTTCTGCAGGGAGGAGGTGGCCGGGTTGCCGCCCTCGAAGGTCCACTGCCAGGAGGTGGCGGTGGCGCGCTTGGTGTTGGCCTTGAACTGCACGGAAACCCCTGGGCAAACGAAGGGGGTGAGGGTGTAGAAGTCCGCCACCGGCGCGCAGGTCATTTCGTTGCCGTTGATCCCGGCGTATGCTTGGTTGGCATCGGCCCACAGGTTGCTGCGGCCGCTTACGCTGCTGTTGAGCGTGGCGCGCATGCGGTCGCCTTGGCCCCAGGTGAACATCTGCGTGTTGCAGTTGGAATAATCCATGATGTTCTGGGCATTGTCCACGGCGCCGAAGGAGCCGGTGAGCTTCACCGAGTCAATGGCGAAGGAACCATCGCCGTCCTCTGCGTTCCAAGCGTAGATCCGGAAGGTCACCCCTTGGCGGGTGTGGCTGTACGGTACGCCGCTCACCGAGATGATGTTGCCGGGGCTGGTCAGTGCGCTATCGGCTTTGAAGAAGAACACGTTGCCGCTCTGCACGCTCACCATGGAGTCCGTGCTGTTGATGTTGGCTGCCAGGTTGCTGCTGTAGTTGCCCGCGCTGGAACGCACGGCGAAGGTGCGCGGGCCGGTGGTGGAGCGCGCCACGTGGAAGTTGAGGCCGGTGATGGTCATGGACCTGCCGAACTCGGGTTGCACTGTGAACTGGTAGTACTTGCCGGTATTGATCGAACCGGTAAGCTGGCTGTAGAGGCTGTCTCCGTCCACTGATCCACCGTCCCACTGGGTGAAGGCAAAGCGGTCGTTCTCGGCGGAGTTGGCCGAGAGGCCTGCCGCCGTGAAGGCGCTGTAGGTGAGGCCGGGCAGGCTGTCCTGGTATTCACCGGCGGGCGGTGCGGTGGGGTCGGTGGTGCCCGAGGTGGGCGTCACGTCATCGAACGTGTAGGCTTCGCCCATGGGCCAGTTGTTGCAGTCGTGGTCGTTCAGGTCGCAGAAACTGAAGTGGCCCTTGGTGCGCGGGGTATCGTCCACGCCGTCGTCGCCGCAAGCCACCCCGGGCTGGTTGTCACCGCCCCACACGTGCATCAGGTTCAGGAAGTGGCCCAGTTCGTGGGTGAGGGTGGTGGAATTGCCACTGACCTCCGAGGACAGCATGATCACACCGTCGCGCAGCGCCCCGAAGGGATCTTGTACAAAGGCCGGCAATTGGGAATAAGCCAAGGTGGTCGATCCCGGGTTGTTCTGCTCCAAGGCCTTGATCACCCAGATGTTCACGTAGTGCTCGCGGAACCACGGGTTGAGCTTGGAGAAGTCCGCGGCTTGCGTGGAGCGCAGCGAGGTGATGCGGTCGATGCCGTTGGTGCAGTTTCCGAAGGGGTCCTTGGTGGCCAATTGGAACTGGATCCGCATGTTGCCGGCGATGGGAATGAAGGGGTCCACGATCCCGGCGGTGCCGTTCGCCAACCTGAAGTCTTCGTTCAAGCGCTCCATCTGGTCGTGGATCAGGTCATCGCTCACATTGTGGCCGTCCGTGGTGGAGCTGGGGTCCAGCAGCACATGGAACACCACGGGGATGATGTACACGGTGGTGTCGTCTTCCCGTTGGCCGGCCTTGGCTTGCAAGTACGCTTGCAGGCCATGTTCGTATTCGGCATTCTGCCGCAGCAGGTCCGGGTTGGCCTCGATCAGGCGCTGTTGTATCTCATCGGTGGCACAGGGCACCACTTTTTGCCCTTGGGCGGTGCCCACGGCGCACAGCAGCGAGGTGAGCACCAAAGAACGGACGGTGTAGGCGAGTTTCATTCAGTAGGATGATTGACTTGGCGAAACTAAGCATTCGGCCGCAGCCACCGCACGGATCGCCGGTAACCTCTGCCCGCTGGCCCGGTTGCTTTCCGGTGCATGCGGGGCAGGGGTTGATCGCCACCGTATGAGGGGAATCACCAATGAGGGCAACGGTTCCCCACGTCTGGCGAGTGCGGCCCGGGCCTATGATCAGGTCCACGCCGGGCGTTCGGACCTGTATATTCCGGGAGAAGATCGCCGTGCGCAGGTCCATTGCACGGCACCTGGCAGACCGGTATGGCCGCTGTGCCCACCGGCCGGGCCTGCGGATCCGGGGTTGGATTGCAAGGGATCCCCCCATTTGCCCCGGGTTGCCCACAAGGGTATTCCGTGGTGTCCATCCGTTCATCGACCGCTTCGCTCCCGCCAAGCGGGGAAAGAGCGGCAACCCGCGTGGCACCTGGTGGTGATGGACCACGAAGGCACCGGGCGCCTGATGCCCCTACGCTGAACAAGGAACACGGGACCGTGTTGAGGGCCCGGGCCGGTTGCACGGGCATCTGATCGCCGGGCCAACCTGGTCCTCACTCATCCGCCTGGTTGGGCGTGGGCATGGGCAATGGATAGGGGGTACCGGACCGGTCCGGGTTGAAAAGAGGTGCCCATCCTGCGGAAGGCCGTTACCTTCGCGGCCCGAAAAACGGAACCACCAGCAGGACATGGGACTTAAGTGCGGGATCGTGGGGCTGCCCAATGTGGGCAAGAGCACCCTGTTCAATTGCCTCAGCAGCGCCAAGGCGCAAGCGGCCAACTTTCCATTTTGCACCATCGAGCCCAACACGGGCATCATCACCGTGCCCGATCCGCGCCTGCAGGCCTTGGCGGAGATCGTTTCTCCCCAGCGCATCCTGCCCACTACCGTGGAGATCGTGGACATCGCCGGCCTGGTGAAGGGGGCGAGCAAGGGGGAAGGCCTGGGCAACCAGTTCCTGGGCAACATCCGGGAGTGTGATGCCATCCTGCACGTGCTGCGCTGCTTCGACGACCCCAACGTGGTACACGTGGATGGCAACGTGGACCCCGTGCGGGACAAGGAGGTGATCGACATCGAATTGCAGCTGAAGGACCTGGAGACCGTGGAGGCCCGCATCAAGAAGGTGGAGAAACAGGCCCAGATCGGCGAAAAGGAGGCCAAGCGCCGCTTCGAGCTCCTGAGCCGCATCAAGGAAGCGCTGCTGAAGGGTGAAAGTGCCCGTACAGTGGTGAATGGCAATGATGACCCGGCCCTGCTGAACGAGTTCCAGTTGCTTACCACAAAGCCGGTATTGTATGTGTGCAACGTGGAGGAAAAGAGCGCGGTATCCGGCAACGCGTACGTGGAAGCCGTGCGCAAAGCGGTGGCCCATGAGGACGCGGAGGTGATCTTCGTCACCGCGGCCATCGAGGCGGAGATCGCCAGCATGGACACCGCCGAGGAACGGGACATGTTCCT
>JAGPDT010000020.1 GCA_018057455.1 Flavobacteriales bacterium
GAGGGTGGTAGCGGGAGGCTACTTGCGGGAACGGCGGTGTGAAGTTGCCGGGGTGGATATGCTGGCAGCAGCCCGTCGCCACGGCAACCGTCCGGGTGCCCCTCGAAGGCATGGCGCCGGGAGCTTAGCTGGCCATCGGCCGCAGCGCGCAGGGCCGTTGTGCCCTGCGCTTCGTGGTTCCCTGAGCGTACGGTGTGGCCTGCCCATCCGTCCAAATAATGCGTGCATCACGGGTTAGTTTTACCCCATGACGCGCACCATCCTCTTGCTTCTTATCGCTCTCCTGACCCTCAGCGCCTGCAACGTGCCGCGCAAGATGGCGCAGGCCAACACCAAGGCCTACGAGAAGAACCAGCTGGTGCCCCACACCTTCACCGATGCCGCAGGCCCGCACTTCACCTGGGCGAGCCACGACCTGCTTACCGGCACCAAGCCCACGCTGCTGCTGGTACACGGCATCATGAGCAGCAGTGCCATGTGGTCCGGCAATTTGGCCGGTTTGGGCAAGGACTTCGAACTGATCGTGCCCGACCTGATCGGCCACGGGAAGAGCACCAAGCAATGGAGCGGCAACAGCATCGACCAGCAGGTGGCCCACCTCGCCCTGAACCTGGACAGCCTAGGCGTGAAGCAGCCCGTGTACGTGGTGGGCAATTCCTACGGCGGGGCCATCGCGGCCAACTTCGCGGAGCAGCATCCGGAGCGGGTGCGCGCCCTGGTGATCTACGACGGGCCGGCCAGCGACTACACCCTGGCCATCGCCGATAGCGTGGCGCGTTCCGTGGGCGCGGCGGACCTGAAGAGCTTGTTCACCCCGCAGAATCCCGACGAGCAATACCGCCTGATGAGCGTGGCCATGAACGAGCCACCTAAAGTGCCCGGCTTCGCACGCAAGCAACTGTTCAAGCATTTTGCCAGCATGCAGCAGGGCTATCTCGGCCTGTTGCAAGACCTCCTGGACCGGGCGGACGAATACGCCACCAAGCGCTACCTGTGGACCATGCCCACCTACGTGATCTGGGGCGAAGGCGACCGCCTGATACCGGCCAGCGTGGGCCGCGCCATCGCTGCACGCAACGAACTGCCCAAGGACCACTTGATCATGATCCCGAAGGCCGGCCACGTGGCCAACGTGGAGCAGCCCTCAACCTTCGAAGGGCACCTGCTACGCATCCTCCACGATGGGCCCTGCGTGGACACCGCGCGCGCAGCCCCCGGCCCCTGCACCCGCGAGTACCGTCCGTTGTGCGGCTGCAACGGCATCACCTACGGCAACCTCTGCGAAGCCTGGCGCGCCGGTGTCCACGTGGTGGCACAAGGACCTTGCGCCACTGCGCCGGAAGCCCCCTGCCCGGATCCCGCACTGCGGGCCCTGCACAAGGACGACCTCTGCACCATGGACTATACGCCCGTGTGCGGCTGCGATGGCAAGACCTACCCCAACGCCTGCGTAGCCCAGCAAGCAGGGGTGAGGGTGGTGAGTGAAGGGGAGTGCGAGTAGGGATCCAGCGCAGTTAGACTGTAAGTATCCCCTTTTTAGGGCGCAGTGGTTGCTATAGGTACTTCCTCAACTCTTCCAGTCAATTGGATGTTGCATCATGGGCCTGAAAGATTGGCGAGCAACTCGTCAATCAACAATGGTTAGGGGTAGGGCCTTCGTCTTAGTGCCGGTATTGCTAGAAAAAATCTCCGCATTGGGATGTTCGTAACGACTTGCGCTTGGCCTTGATCGCGATTGGCACACTAGGTAGATTTGAACCACTCCAATGAAGAACGAAATGGACAAGTTGAAGGTGATCGAGCTATTCGCCGGTGTTGGTGGATTCAGAGTTGGACTTGAGCGTGCTTCAGACTTGTATAGAGTGGTCTGGAGCAACCAATGGGAGCCTTCGACCAAGAAGCAGGAAGCGTCCGCCATCTATGAGGCGCGCTTTGGTGCTGAAGGGCATTCGAACCAGGACATCTCTACGGTGCCCTTGAAGGCAATTCCAGAGCATGACCTTCTAGTGGGAGGCTTCCCTTGTCAGGACTACTCCGTTGCCCGCACCTTGAACCAAGCGGAAGGACTGGCAGGGAAGAAGGGTGTACTCTGGTGGGATATCCAGCGTATTCTCAAGGGCAAGAAGAAGAAGCCCGGCTACCTCTTTCTCGAGAATGTTGACCGCTTGCTGAAGTCTCCTGCTCAGCAACGTGGTCGCGATTTCGCAGTAATGCTTGCCACACTGGCCGACCTGGGGTACGTGGTGGAATGGCGGGTGATCAATGCCGCCGACTATGGTATGCCCCAGCGCCGCCGTCGCATTTTCTTTCTGGGTTACCACAAGTCAACCCCGATGGGACAAGCACTTCTGAAGTCGAAGCACTTTGAAGAGTGGATCTTGGAGGATGGTGTATTTGCTGAAACCTTCCCCGTGATCTGCAAGGATGGTGTGTGCACTGAGTTCAAGATAACGGGCGATCTGGCGGAGGTTACCGAGAAATTCAATGCAGGTAAAATGGCTTCCACGAGCCCATTCGCTAATGCTGGAGTGATGGCAGAACGGAAGGTTTGGACCGTTAATACGAGCGCTAACTACGAGGGATCCAAAAGGACCTTGGGTGATATCGTCTTCCCGAACAAGGAAGTGCCGAAGGAATTCTTTGTGGATGCAGATCAACTACCACAGTGGGAGTATCTGAAAGGAAGCAAGAGTGAAGTGCGGACGAACAAAGCGAATGGCTTCGTTTACAACTACGCAGAAGGCGCCATGGTGTTCCCAGATGCCTTGGACAATGCATCACGCACGATCATTACCGCTGAAGGCGGATCAACTCCTTCTCGATTCAAGCACGTTATCCGCACGGCGGATGGTCGGCTCCGCAGATTAACACCCGTCGAATTGGAACGGCTGAACATGTTCCCGGACGACCATACCAAAGAAGCATCTGATAGCCGCAGGGCCTTCCTGATGGGCAATGCTTTAGTGGTAGGGGTGATCGAACGCACAGGCAGAACTCTGGCCTCGCGGATCAGCCAATCCCCTATTGTTCGCGAAGCAGTGCTTAAGGAAGCTTTAGTCTGAGCGACCTACTTCATGACGACATCCCCAGTCTTCTTGCCGGGGTTCAGCTGTCTGTGCTGGAGATAGAACGAGTCGAAAGTATCCAAGCCGATCAATAGGATAGGTACTGTGAGTACGGTACTCAAAGGATTCAGGTAGGTGAGGAACTTTTCAAACGTGCCGACCGCACTGTCAAAGCCTCCTTCCCTTGCCAGTGCCTCCGTGCATGTAATGATCACACCGGCGCGTGTCTGGATCGCCTTTTCAACATGGTTGAGCTCGCTTGCCAGGACTGGCTTGATCAAATTCCAAGCGGTCGCTTCGCCATGGTTGAATGCTACCTCCACCGAAATAAGACCTTTGGCAAAGTCCAGGCGCCAGCGATCACCTCGATAGCGGGTATCTTGAAAAATGGGTGATTCGCTTGCCCAGCCGTGGTCGGTCAGGTAGGTCTTGAGCGTGTCATTTATCGCGCGAGAGACACTTTTGTTGCGCCCACCATATGTGGCAAAGCGCTCTATGATCTCGTTGTCAGTGATCGCACGCAGTACCCCCAACAGTTCTTCGCTCTCATGAAGGAACTCGGGTTCCCGAAGGATCACTTCGGCATGGCGGTACGAGTGGGTGATGTAGTTCATGGGTGGACAAAGAAAGGATAGGAGCACCAAACGACTAAAGACCTACATTGACAGCGCCATCAAATGCCCATCCATATTCCGTATCATCTTAGCCAAGTCAATAGCTCGCAATGCGGCGCGGTTGATGTATGCATCTGGAACGAGCGCGAGAAGAACTTGGAACTGGTGATGCGCAACACCTCTCAGCTGTTCGACTCCATCAAGAGCATTGCGAGGAACGCGATCGGGCCGGTGCAGAGTTTGGAGTTCCCGATGAACAGCTTAGAATGAAACAACGCGAAGAGATATTAGCACAGCCAACGGGTGCGAAATTCTATCGTGCCGACTTGCACATACATTCTTACGGTGCATCGCACGATGTGAAGGATTCAACGATGACGGCCGATGCGATCGTAGCCACTGCTATTGCGCAGGGACTGAGCATCATCTCGATCACGGATCATAACGAGATTGGGAATGTTCAAAAGGCCCTGGAAGCGGCCGCTGCCAATGGATTGTGCATAATTCCAGGCATCGAACTCTCCACGCCTCAGGGCCATCTACTATGTTATCTACCGACACTCGAAGCACTCCAAAGACTCCATGGCCAGGTTACAATTGTCGATAGGGGACAACGGACCTCACGCTGTCAGCAGTCCATCTTGGAGTGCCTTTCGCTAACAGAAGCGTTGGGAGGATTCGGTGTACTTGCGCATGTCGATGCTGCGTCTGGCTATGAAGTGGAAGTGACAGGTGCTTCGCCACACAAGTTTGACGTCATCTGTCACAAGGCATTGCTTGGTATCGAGCTGAAACACTCGAGTTCAGTGATTCGCTACGGTGAAGGTGACCCTGATGCTGACAGGGTCAGAATAGGACGGGATAGGATTACCAGACTCGGCTTGGGTGCAGGGCAGTGGTTAGCAAGAGTGCTGAACTCAGATGCACACGCTCTATCTATGCTTGGCCGAAACGCATCGAACGATACCAAGGTCACCCGTTACAAAATGGAAGCTCCATCCTTCAATGGTCTTCGCGTGGCGCTACAGGATGCTGATGCACGTGTGCGTATCGAGGACCTTGTCCCAGCTTCTGTTCCAGTGATACTCGGTGTGCAACTTGATGGTGGCTTCTTGTCGGGTCAAGTGATTCAGTTCAATGGCAACTTGAACTGTTTGATAGGGGGAAGGGGAACGGGGAAATCAACGGTGTTCGAAGCCATTCGCTGTTTAGTTGGCAACCCTAGCGAAAGCCAGGTGGTTGACTCAGAAGTGTGGCCTGAAGAACTGTTCATGCTCTGGAAAGACCGAGCTGGACAGACACATGCCTTGGGCCGGACGAAGGATGGTCAGCTTAGGAACCATGATGATCCAATCTTGGGGCCTTGTGCCTTCGATATTGATTGTTTTGGCCAAGGTGATGCAGCCCGTATCAGCCTGGAGTCTCAGAAGAACCCCTTAGCGCTCCTTTCCTATCTGGACAAATTCGTTGACCTGAAGTTGGCGGTTGATGAAGAGGAAACGGCCCGTGAAGAACTGCTATCGCTTCAAACCGAAATTGAAAAGGCGGAGCTGAACGTGGCTCAGATACCGCAGTACGAACGGCTTCTATCCACCACGCAGCAGCAGTTAGCCGCGCTTCAAAAGCCAGAGGTGAAAGAGCTTATCAATCTCCAACGCGAACTCGCCAGTGAGAAGGAACTACGTGTACAGATACAGGTGAAGCTACAAGATGCGAAAAAGAGCGTTGGTACCGAGTTGACCAAATCGGTGATTGAAGAAATCAAAGACATGGCCAGCCCTTCAGAGCTCTCGGTCGGTGCGCCTGAATTCAAGGCAATCCAAGAAGGAGCCGAAGTCTTCGAGGGTGTTGTTCAATCGGCGGCGAATCAAGTAAGCGCGAGTCTGAAAGACTTTGAAGCAACGGTGGCGTTGCAGTTTACGAATTGGAAGGCGAAAGAGACGGAATCACATAAGAAGCTTGATGAAAAGCGACGCGAGTTGGAAGCGTTGAAAGTGCCATTCGACATGTCTTATATCAGCAAATTAGCAAAAGATGAGGCATCGCACGCGCAGAGTGTCAAGGTCTTGAAGACATGGAAGCCGCATCTACAGGAACTTCAGAAGAAGCGCGCTAGTGTGCTTAAGCGGCGCTGGGAAGCTCGCACGAAGATTGCGATGCTGCGCAACGCTTTTGGTCGTAAGGCGACCGACACACTCGGTGAAGCACTAACCGACTTACAGGTCAGCTTGAAGTATTCCGAGAACGCCTATTCACCGGATGCGGCGAGCCAAATCATTCAGGCGATGGGATGGCGTACGAATCAACAGGGCCGAGCTTCTTGGCTAGTTGAGCGGTTGACGCTTCCAGTGTTGCTTACGGCAATTGGCAGTGAAGACGCTGGTTCAATACTTGCGCTCAGGACACCTGAAGGTGTTCAGGTGTTCCAGTTGGATGAGGCAAGGGATATACTGGAGAAGCTCCGGCAGCCAGCTGTGAAGTTCGCGCTGGAACGTGCGGCCATTCATGATCTACCACGGTTGCGAGTGACGAGGATGATACCCGATGGTAGTGGCGGCTCAATGCCCGCTACACGTGACTTCAGCAACCTTTCCCTTGGTCAAAAGCAGTCGGTCCTATTAGCACTAATACTCTCATCTGATAGCGACAAGCCCTTGATCATCGATCAGCCGGAAGACAACCTAGATGGTGAGTTTATTTATAAGACTCTCGTGCCTGTATTGCGCCGTGCAAAGGAGAGACGGCAAGTGATAGTCGTAACGCATAATGCCAACGTGGCGGTTTTAGGTGACGCCGAGCAACTCCTGATCATGAAGGCGAACAGCGACAAGGGCGTTGTGGTAGCGAGAGGCTCAATTGATGAACCGCAGATACGCGACTTCGCTTGCGGCATTCTGGAGGGTGCCCGCGATGCATTCGCAATGAGAGCTAGGATGTACGGCATACGGCTCGCATGAGCATCAATGTGCTAAATGTGTAATGCATCGAATCTCAGATTGGGATGAACCTATCGATGAATGAGCAACATAGTGAAATCATGGGAATCGCCCCCACCATCCTCCCAGTTCATTCGAACAATATTGCCATTGTCGGCCAAGGTAATAGTGCATAACCCAGCCTCGCTAGAATGCTCACCACCACCTTCATGCACTTGCATCTTCAGGGCAATCTGACCTTTAGTTAACCAACGTGATTCAAGAATTGAACCTACGGGATGGTGCTTCACATTTTCGAACCACCAACCTGGCTGTCCTAGTTGGCCGAATCTCCAACTCCAGCTAGCATTGGGGTTTATGAATTCAATAGCCACTTCGACACATCCCGAAAGTTCGTGTGTAAGGGTTTTTCCGTTCAATGAGAAGGCTCCCTTTTCTGACATGGGGGTCCAACATGCCATTCTTGAACTCAAGCGTTGCGGATGGGCTCGAAGCACCGCCCCCGTTTTAGATTGAACCCAGAAGTCAGATTCTGGCTTACCGGGTCCATTAGCGGGTGCATCTAACACCATGCAATGCACGTGTGTGACCGATAGCGTACTGAATTCAGACGGGTCAAAGTCGAACTCCCATTCAATGCCTCCTAATGGAATTTCAACTCGGGTGTACACTTCACCGTAATTACCGTAACCCGCCGCTGCCGGAACGACAAATGCTGTAGGACTTATGTGTCGTCCAGAGAAACACTTTCCATTCGCATCAACCCAAATGACGAAATACAGCCTCGCGCTCACAGTTCCAGATAGACCAAGATTTTGAATGCGAACTGTACATCTAATTGATACCTCTGTGATTATGACACCTTGTATGGCTTCACTTGGGGACCAAGATCGAGTGATGTCCCGCAGGCCGCGATCCTGAAGTACTTCCTTCAAACGATCACCTTGCGCAAGCGTGAGAACCACTCCCGGGTTTAATCCACCCTCGTCGCCTTCGCCTTTGTTATCAATGCGCCATCTTTGTTCTGACGCTGTAGGTTGCATAACAACAGAAATCTGGTTGGTGAGTTTCATGGGCGTGATTTCAAATTATGCTGAAGTCTGATAGGTTACTCCATGGCTTGGTGGCTGATGTTTTCCAAGTAGGCCAACCATAACCACGGTCACCATCAAGATTCCAGTTTGGGATGTCGTTTGTTCCAAGTGCTATTCGGTTCATGAGGTGTTTGGCGAATGGACAAACTGACAAGCCTTGGAGATTTCTAAGTGAGTCTATCGCCTTTTCAATGCTGGATAAAGTAGGCGTGCTCAACAGCGCATTAATATGTGCTGCATCGTCCCATCCTTCAAACAACCCCTCAGGAAGATTCAGAGGGAATGCTGGAAGCACGTTAGATCGGGGATATTCGGGATTGTTCACTTGGATTTCGAGCGGATGAATCAAATGATATGTTTGATTTGAGTTATGATACCTCTCATGAGGGAACACTTCGGTATAGAGACTCAAAAACTCAGATGGATTTACAATTTTACCAAAGTGCGTACTGAGCATCTCCGGTTCCGGATGCACATATCCTGCCAGCGACAAACTAAGCCGTACGTTGTAGGAAAGATCGTAAATGGCCCGCAGCGCAAGCCAGTTCAAATAGCGCAGTCCTGTTGCGGACAAGTTCGCGATTACGGCTTCCGGCAGTAGAACTATTGACACTGCGACTTCCAATGACCACAACGCTAACTCTGCGATAGAACGTAAGAATCGTTTGATACTCCCCAAGGAGAGTGCGCCAGATGGCACTTGAACTGAAGGCTGAGAACTTTGAAGTTGACTAATTCTGTCGCGAATCGTTTCCGGTAAATCAAACCAGTCGAATAGTTCAGGTTTTGGTAAATTTAGTGTTGATTGTTTAGAGCTGTCTCGCACCCAACGATAGAACGTGGAGAACATGAAATGCACCTGTTCATCTGTGATGGGAGCTTTGCCCAATGGCTCATACACAGAATTGAAACAGTCGCTGAGGTAATTACAGAATGAATCTTCAATTGAGAACCCTGTGCCAGGCGTAGTCTGCAGTTTTCTGTAAGCCCTCGATGAGGATAACCTTTCCCCGTTCCAGTGTTGCCACAGATAAGTATCTATAACCTTTTCGACCAATACGTGCCTGCGCCAATGATTGCGGTACGGTCCGGATGAAATGACATTTACGTAAGGATGACCGATGACGTCGGCACCGATATGAGCAGCGTAGCCAAATGCATATGATTTTTGTTTAACATTACTTGCTTTGGCTGCTAAAGTATTGGCGAGATCGCCTGTGCGATAGTGATGGCCGATGTCAATCCACCACCAATTCTTTCGATCATGTTCTCCTGGTTTAGCATGCATCGGTGGTTTGATGATTTCAAAGAAGTCCACCTTGTCTGTCAATAGCTTGGCTGCAAAGCTTGTTATCGTGATTTTGAGAGCTTCCGTTGTTCGTTGCAACTCAGAATACACCCCGCCAGTCTTCCAGTCGATGATGTTTTCATAAGTATCCCTGAGTTTTTTGTATAAGTCTAATATTTCGTCGAAACAGTCATATAGTCCGAATAATAGTTCGAAATAGTCCTTGAGTATTATCCAGTCATCCGGATGGAAAAACAGAACATCCGGCCCCATAGATCCCCAATTGAAATGCTCAGGCTGTGAATGAATGGGGCTGAATTCAGACTCCCGGCAGTGCTCCCTGAGTCTATCTGCAAGCGCTAAATGACTAAATGCTCCTGGCATGTCATTGGTGTTTAGTAGGGGTAGTGCTCTCTGACAGTCAACACCTCTTTTGTGGTAACACGTTGACTGGTGTCGAATATAGATAATAGTTTGCTTGAGTTGGCGTCGGGGGCACGGTGGACTACCAAGTCTAACGCAGCATGCAAGGCGACTCCTCGTGCGCGGCGAATAGCCGACCCTTGTTATTGCCAGCTGTGCATGCTTCCAAACGCGTGAGCTGGCGCAGCGGCAGCCCGGTGAAGGAAGAATCCTTGCAACCACGAGCAGCGAGGAGGCGCGAGGAACGATCGCCGTGGGTGCTAGCCCTGGCAAGTCAGGCTATAGCGGAGCACGCGACCCGAGGGCTTTGTGCAGCGGCATGCCCACAAACTCACCCTGATGATGATCGTTCCCCATCACCCGTTCGGGGTGAGCTTCTTCACCACGGTGAGCGTGGTCGTTGGTGGTGGGGAGTGGTACAAGGCCCGCTCATGCCGTGGGCTCGTCCAATTCGCCCTTCCGCACTTTGTACAACCGCTCGCTGAAACCACCCTTGGCCTCGAACTCGCGACCGAGGCTCTGTAGCTGGCGGTCCAACAGGGCCTTGGTCACATTCGAAAGGATGCTTCCGACGTTGGCTGCGACCTCTGCCACGCTGCGCTCAGGGAAACGTGCATGCACATCCTTCACCCAACGGATCAAAGCGTCCACCTCCTTGTGGCGCTTGTCGATCAGCTCCTGTCGGATGGGATCATCGCTGGGCCATTCCTTCAACTTGTTCTGGCGAAGGAAAGCTTGGTAGTCCTTGCGCAGTTCCGTCTGGCTGGCCTTGGCCACATTGGTCAGGTTCATCTCCAGCTTCTTGCTGGTGGCACTGAACACACTGCCCTCGGCGATGTTGCGGCTGCCGCTGCGCGCCGCTTGGTCCATCTGGTCCCGGGTACGGCTGCCCGGTTCGATGAACTTCTTGGTGAAACGCACGGTGTAATCGTAGAGCAATTCGCCCACTTGGTAGCCTACGAGCTTTTCAAAGCCACCGCTCTTGGTGAAGACCTTGCTGTTGGGTGGGCGGTCGGGCATTTTTCAGATCTGCTTAGGAAAGCCAAGGTATGGGCGGTTTTGGCTTCTGGGGTTGGGTGGACAGGGTGGACGGTGTGAGGCAGCACCCCGTCCACCCAGTCCACCTGCGCGGGCGAGCCTACCCCTGATCCACCTTCCTAACCATCGTCAAAATAGTAGCAATCGCCACCGTCTCCCCGGTCTCATCCACCACGTCAACCAAAAACTTCACGATCCCCGAAGCGATGTCCGCGCCCTTGGGGGAATCTTCGGTCTTGGGCTTCTTTTCCTGGTCCACCTTCTCCTTCACGGTGAACTTCACGTGGATGGTGGCGCCGGGGTAGACGGGCTTGGTGAAGCGCGCTTCTTCGATGCCATAGTTGAGCAGTACCGGCCCTTTCGGCGGATCCACGAACAGACCAGCTGCCCTTGAAAGGATGAAGTAGCCGTGGGCCACGCGGCCGGTGAAGATGGTGCCGTCGAGGCTGTTCGCGTCCATGTGGGCGTAGAACTTGTCGCCGCTGAGGTCCGCGAAACGGTCGATGTCGTCCAGCGTTACCGTGTGTTTCTCGGTGATCAGCGTATCGCCCACCTGCAGCTCCTCGAAGTGCATGCGGAAGGGGTGCTTTTCCGTGATGTTTTGTTTGCCGCCTTGCTGGTATTGCTGGGTAAGCGCGGTGATCACCGTGGGGCTGCCTTGGATGGCCGTGCGCTGGAGGTAGTGTAGCACGCCGCGCTTGCCGCCCATCTCTTCGCCGCCACCGGCGCGGCCCGGACCGCCGTGTACCAGCGTGGCCAGCGGACTGCCGTGGCCGGTGTTCTCCTTGGCCATGTCGCGGTCGATCACCAGCATGCGGCCGTGGTGGTTGGCCGCGCCCCACACGAATTGCTGCGCGACCTTGTTGTCGTACGTGGCGATGCTGGCCACCAGCGAACCCTTGCCCAGCTTGCTGATGGCGATGGCGTCGTCGAGGTCTTTGTAGGGCATCAGCGTGCTCACCGGCCCGAAGGCTTCCACCTCATGGCTCACGCGGTTCTTCCAAGGGTCGTTGTTCAGCAGCAGGATCGGGCTCATGAAGGCACCTTTCTTGGCGTCGGCACCGGTGACCTCCACGCTTTGCGGATCGCCGTAGACCAGCTCGCTGCCCTTGAGCAATTTGTTCAGGTTGGCGCGCACTTCCTCGCGTTGGGCCTGGCCCACGAGCGCACCCATGCGGACACCTTCCACGCGCGGATCGCCGATCATCGTGCCCGCCAAGCGTTTGCTGATGGCCTTTTGCACGTCCTCCACCAGCTTTTCCGGCACCAGGATGCGGCGCACGCCGGTGCAGCGCTGGCCGCACTTCAGCGTCATCTCGCGGCCCACTTCCTTCACGAAGAGGTCGAACTCCGGGGTGCCCGGTACGGCATCTTCGCCCAGCACGATGCTGTTGAGGCTGTCGGCTTCCATGTTGAAGGGCACGCTCTCGGCGATGATGCGCGGATGCACCTTCAGCATACGGCCCGTGGTGGCGCTGCCGGTGAAGGTCACCACGTCCTGGCTTTCCACGTGGTCAAGCAGGTCGCCGGCGCTGCCCACGATCAGCTGCAGCGCGCCCTCAGGAAGGATCTTGCTTTCGATGATGGCCTTCACCATGGCCTCGGTGAGGTAGCTCGTCACGGTGGCGGGT
Organism: Flavobacteriales bacterium; assembly: GCA_018057455.1. Lineage (GTDB taxonomy): Bacteria > Bacteroidota > Bacteroidia > Flavobacteriales_F > PHOS-HE28 > PHOS-HE28. The sequence continues at coordinate 12,090 of JAGPDT010000020.1, forward strand.
TTCACCACGGCGGGCATCCCGGCCATCCAGTTCACGGCGCACTTTTCCAGCATGCCCCAGATGGGGAAGTTGAACGCGTTGATGTGTACGGCCACGCCTTCCTTGGGCACCATGATGTGGTGGCCCATAAAGGTGCCGCCGCGGCTGGTAAGCACCGGCGGACCGTCCACGTAAAAGGGCATGTTGCCGAGCTGTTTCCGCAGGCTGGCGTTGGCGAACACGTTGCCGATGCCGCCCTCGATGTCCACCCAGCTATCGGCCTTGGTGGCGCCGGTCTTGTAGCTCACTTGGTAGAACTCCTCCTTGCGGTCCATCAGGTAGAGGGCGAGAGCCTTGAGCATTCTTCCCCGTTCCGGGAAGGTCATTTTGCGCAGGGGCGGGCCGCCGGTTTCGCGGCCGTATTTCAGCATGGCGCCGAAGTCGAGTCCGCCGCTGCTGGTGGTGGCGATCAGTTCGCCGGTGATGGCGTCGGTGAGTTCGGCCTGCTTGCCTGTTCCGGCGATCCATTGGCCGGCTATGTAGTTGTGGAGTTGCATTGGTGGCGAAGTTAACCGTGGGTGCAGCTTGTTATTGGAAGGGGATGGACTCGGATGGACGGGTGCCATAGGTCCGTCCATTCCGGGGCCATTGGAGTCCTCCAGCAACCCGCCAGTCACATGTGGACGGGTGGCTATGGTAGCATGTCGGACATGCTATCTTTGTTGAAGCCACACGGTCATGGATACCCGCGCACTCAAACTGGAGTTGTTGGAGAAACTTGCCGCCATTAACGACGCTGCGACACTTGTTGAGGTGAAGCACACGCTCGATGGAACGGATGCGTTCGAGCTATCCGACCAGGAACTCAATTTGGTGAGCGAGCGCTTCGAGCAGTACAAGTGCGGCGAGGCGAAGACCTATTCTTGGGATGAGGTGCAGCGCATGCTGGAGGAGAACCGACGTCGGGAGCAGCGATGAGGCTTCGGCTCGTCATCCACGAGGAGGCCTTTCGCGAACTGGATGAAGCCGAGCGTTACATCGAGGTGCGGCGCTCCGGGTATGGCAGAAAGTTCCGTGCGGAGGTGGGTGCCTGTTTGCAGTTCATCTTGGAACACCCTTCCGGATATGCGCTGCGGCATGCGGGTTTCCGCTACGGCGTAGTCGCAAAATTCCCCTATCGGGTGATCTACAAGGTGCATGGTGATGATGTCTTCATCGCCGCCGTGTACCATGGGAAGCGCAAGCCGCAAGGTTGGATGGACCGGAAGATATAGCGTGCAGGTCACGATCAAGGAAGGTCACATTGTGCCGATGAGGACCGACCTCGCGGGCCTGGTGGAGCATGGCGCCGAAGTCCAGTCCGCCGCTGCTGGTGGTGGCGATCGGTTCACCGGTGATAGCGTCGGTGAGCTCGGCCTGCTTGCCGGTGCCGGCGATCCATTGGCCGCAGGCGTAGTTGGTCAGTTGCATGTGGCGAAGGTAAAGGGGTGGCACGGCTTGCTCGGGCAGTGATGACCAATGGCTGTTCCTTCCTATCCACCGAAGCACCATCATGGAACAGATCGTCATTCAACTGGAGAACACGCGCAAGCGCCGCCTGCTGCTGGAGCTGCTGGGCGAGTTGGATTGCGTGAAAGTGACCAGTGTGACCCGCGACGGCCGCAAGGTGGCCTTCGCCAATGACCTGTTGGATGCCCTGATGGAGGCCAAAGCCGATGCTCGCGGTGAAAAGAAACTCACACGCGCCCGCGATTTCCTCAAGCATGGCTGAGTCATCCTTACCGTGTTCTTCAAGCGCCGGTTCAAGGAATTTAAGAAGCGGCATCGGTCGCTGGAGGCGGATGTCCAGGCCTTGGTGACCTCGTTGGGTACCCCGAAGTACTTCGAACGGATGGAACAGATGCCCATCATAGGTGCAGACGAAGCGTGACGAAAGGAGGATACTGGGCCAAGGATCCGACTGGGGCGCAACGAAGTATGGGACAATGAGAGGCGTGTGCCCGTAGGGGCGACGCGAGGCGTCGATGATGCCGGCGCGAGGTGCTTCGCGGCACCCTTTACTCCTTCACGAACCGCTGCGTCTGCATACGGCCTGGGCCATGCACGCACAGGAAGTAGGATCCGGAAGCAACGGATGAAATGTCCACCTGGACAATCGGTCCGCCCTGCGCGGAAAAAGCCCGCACCAAGTTCCCCACGGGATCCAGCAACACCACGGCACTGGCATCGGCAGGGACCGCCAGGGTCACCACGTCGCTGGCCGGGTTCGGGTAGAGCAGGAGCGACCGGTCATCCTGTTCAAGGAGCCCCGTGGTGGTGCATGTCTCGAAGGCGCCGGCATCCAGTGTGGCATGTTGGCAACGCTCCGTGCCAGCCGTGGGGTGTACGTATTCAAAGAGCGCCACCAACGGATAGCCGCTTGTGGCAAGTCCTGCAGGCACTCCCAGGTTGTGCGCAGGGGACGCCTCACCAATGCGGTAGTCGTACGCGGAAGCCGCTGCGAAGCCCACCGTGCCGATGGCGGTGGCCCGCAGGTTGCCCAGCGTGTCCATCTCCGTGGGCCATGCCGTCACAAAGCTTCCACCGCCCGCCAGGATGTTGTTCCAAACCTTGAAATAGGCCGTTGCCGGCAGCTGGAAGAAGGAGCCTGTGGCCTTCTCGTTCACCAGCGTGTTGTTGATGGCGTACAACTGCTGCGGACCGGGGTTGGAAAGCCCTTCCATGCCAAAGCCCACCAGGTTGCTGTTCTCGCCCTGTGGCCCCTGCTGCACCACGTTGCCGATCAGGTACGCTTGTCCACCGTTGGGCAGGTCGATCTCGCGGCTCGCGTCACCATCGGCCTCATTGCCGATGCGGTTGTACTCGATCACGTTCACCCGGGCACGGCTCTTCAGCTCATGCCCGATGTGTGCATGGTGTGCGTAGTTGTAGCGGAAGACCAGCGTATCGATGTTGCCGATGTACAGGTTGTGGCTGTAGCCGTCGCCGTGGCCGTTGTAGCCGAACTCACAGTGCTCTATGCGCACGGTGCTGGGGTGGTACTCGCCGCCGAGGATCCCGTTCTCGTTGTGGTGGAACCAGCAGTGCCGCACGGTGAGGCCCAAGCCTTCCAGCCGGATGCCTGCGCCATTCTGGTCGGGCACGGCGCACTCGCTGAACGCGATCCATTCCACCACGTTGTTGTTGCCTTGGATCACCCAGATCGCCTTGCCGCCCCAGCTTTGCCCGTTGGATTCCAGGTGCGCAAAGCCGCCCACGCCGCGCAGCAGCAGGTCATCGGCCTGCCAGCGGGCCACATCACTGGCATACACGCCTGCGGCCATGTCCACTGTGTCGCCATCGGCCACCAGAACGCTCACTTGGCTCGGCAGGGTGTAGGCTTGTCCCGGGCCCACCTGCCAAACGGTCGCCTGCATGGAAAGGGGCAGGGCGATGGATAGGATGACTGCGTGGCGGCTCCTCATGTGTACGAAGGTATCGGGTTGCGGTGTACCGGTCCGGGCGGGCAGCAGTTTCAATACGATGGGTGCGGGCGTGCCCCTCGCCCGCAATTCAAGCTGGCGCTCAAGTCATGGAAGAAGTCCTCGTTTGCCCGGCTTTAGGGCCGGGTGCGCTGCGCGCGATCCGCTGCCATCCTTCACGCCTTGCAGCCCGTGTTGTGCCGCGCGCATCGTTTTTCAATGGACGGCAGGCGGCAACCGGTCGCGGCCCAGGGCCCGGTCCACGAATTGTTGCAAAACCACCATCTCCGCCCGGGCGCGGCGCTTGCCCCCTTGGGCCACGGCCCACACCGCCACGCCTGCCATGATCAATGCCCACGTGGCATGCAAGGCCCAAGCGGTGATGCCCAGCATGCGCTGCGCGATCCCCACGTTCAACGCGATCACCGCGAACAGGAACAACGCCAGGTACATCCCCATGAAGCCCATCCAGACCGATGGCGCAGGCCCGATCAAGCAGCGCACCACTGTACGCGTTTCTGCGCCCGGCACTTGTTCCATCTGCAGGTCCATGTCCATCTGGGGGGTCCACATGCGCCGCACGGCCGCGGGCTTCTTCAAGGTCAAGTGCGGCAGGTTGCCGGTCAGCAGGAATCCCTCCGGATTGTCATCCCGCACTTGGTTGCGCAGCCGGTCGATCACCGCGTCGGGGTGCAGCAGCGTACGGACCTTGCACCGGGGCCTGAATTGGAATTCGCTCATGGGGGAGCCAACGTACAGCGCATTCTGCATCGAAAGCACACGGTCCAATAGGCGTGGTGGCCGGCGCTTCCACAAGACCCGTCCTGCGCAGGTCACGCCGAGCTGGGCACCACGCAGTTGTGGCGTGAACCTCCTTGATTCACTGCGGGTGGCGCGTTGGGACGGATCCCTGTGGCGCGACCATGGCCATGGTGGCACCACGGGCAACGTGGCCGCCGGCACCGTGATGTCATCCAATGTGGTGCCCACGTTGACCTATTTCACGCTGGCCACGGCACATTGGAGCAACCCGCTGCCCATCGAACTGCTGGGCTTTGAGGCATGGGCCCGGCCCGGACGCGTGGACCTGCGCTGGGTGACGGCCAGTGAACAGGACAACCGGCTCTTCGTGGTGGAACGCTCCTCGGATGCACTGGCCTTCGGACCTGTGCTGGAGGTGCCTGGCGCCGGCAACAGCAACGCCCCGATCACCTACTCGGAAGTGGACCCCGACCCCTTGCCGGGCATCTCCTACTACCGGTTGCGCCAAGTGGACCTGGACGGCACCGCCACGATCAGCCCAGTGGTGGCCGTGGTCTTCGATGGCATGGATGAACGTTCGCTCGTGGTGTTCCCCAACCCCGCGCAGGGTGCACCCGCTTGGCTGTTGCTGCCCAAGGACCAGCTGCACGGCACCCAACACCTGCAGGTCCGCGATGCGGCCGGCCGCGTGGTCGCCCACCATGTATTGGAACTTGCCGGCACCGCCTCCCGCGTGGAAGTGCCCAACGCCGCGGAACTGAGGCCCGGCGCTTATCTGATCACGCTCGGGAACGGGCAGAACGGTCGATCGGTCCGTTTCCTGGTGCAATAGAATGGCCGGGTCATGGTCCCTTTGTTGGCCGTACCAACGCGGGGTGCATGGTGCCGGGGTTTCCAGATGGTCTTCAGCGGACGTGACGGACCGGCACTTCAGGCCCGGCATTCATCAAAATTCCGGGCCAGTGCATGGCCCTCGGTTGAATCACGTGGTGTTGATGGGGGATGAAGCCGGTGTCCGCCATGATCCCGGTCGTCAAGGATCACCATTTGAGGAAGGGTAGCACGTAGCTATTGCTTGCCGTGCGAACGCGCACGTGGTACTGTCCACGGCCCAATTGGGCAATGTTGGATCCTTCATGGTCCGTGTGGATGGCCCGGCGCATCACCGTCCTTCCCAAGGCATCCGTTACCTCCATAGTGGCCGGAAGGTCCCCGGCAGCCAAGCGGATCCACAAGTGGTCTGTTGCCAGGTTCGGCGCCAGGATCGGTTTGTCATGCTCAGGGGCGTTGAGGTGCGTGGTGGCATCATCTCCGAGGTAGCGTACCACGGCCAGGTCACTGTCGAACGCGGAAAGCGCTCCGCCGGCTTCCCCGGCCACCACGATCTTGCCGTCCGGTGCCACGGCGATGGCATGGCCGGCATCGCCAGTCGGGTCGATGTTGGTGATGACTGTGCCGCCGGTCCCAAAGGTCTCGTCCGGCCCGCCCTCCGCCGTGTAGCGCGCCACGAAGAGGTCGCCCGGCTGCACGGACCAGCCGGAGCCGGTATGGCCACACACCAGGATCTTTCCATCGGGGGCGATCGCAAGGTCCTCCCCTTTACAATCCGCCTCCAGTTCGGTGATGGCAACGCCATTGGTCCCAAAGCTGCCCTCTACGCTGCCATCGGCATGGAAAGCAGCCAAAAAGACCTTGGTATGGCCTGGAAGCCGATCTCGACATAGCCGGTCACCAGGAATCCGTCACCGGTGGATGCGATGCCGTGGCCGGCGCTCTCCATGTCGCAGCAAAAAGGCAATAGCACGCCGTTGTCACCGAAGCCGGCCATGAAATCACCATCCGCATCCACGCGGGCAAGCAGGGTGTAGTTGGGCACGGAGTAAAATGCGATCAGGCCGGTGGCCACGAGGGTGCCGTCGTCCAGCAAGGCGATGTCATGGATGTATTCCTCATCCCCCGGGTAGTCGGTGCAGATCCGTTTGCCGCCGTTGCCAAAGGAGCTGTCCAAGGTCCCATCGGCGTTGTATCGCAGAAAGAGGATGTCCGCGGTCTGTAGTTGTGTGTAGCCCCCAAGGACGACCTTGCCATCGGGCTGCACCACCATGCCGTACACCCGTGTATTCTGGTTGCCCAACGGGGTGCTCACCGTGCCGTTCACACCGAAGCCCAGGTCGGGGATTCCCATGGCATCGGTATGCGCCAGCAGCACGATCTCCTGGTAGTTGGTGAGCATCGCGTAGCCCGCCAGGTAGATGCCCCCGCCGGGGCCTTGTGCCAAGGATGTGCCATATGCCTGCCAGCCCACCGGGAAGAAGGTGTAGCCTCCATCCGTGCCGAAGGCCGTGTCAAGGCTTCCGTCTTCCAGCACATGCGCCATGAACATGACTTGCGCCCCATCATGGTAGGCCGTGCCTCCGATCAGCAGGGAGTGGTCCGGCAAGGCGATCACATCGCTCACTACATCGGTCTCCGCCATGGGCACGGTTTCCGGATGCAGGACCAGGATGCCCCCTTCGGCGAAGCATGCGTCCAACGATCCCGGCTGTGCGGTGGCCATGGTGGAGCACAAGGCAAGCAGGGTAATGAAGCTATGTGTTCGCATGGACGGTAGTTTGGGTCGAAAAGATAACGTGCCGGGGCCCAATGAAATCAGCCTATGGGGCCTGGGCCGTCCGGTGAGGGCTCACGTCGGCTCTTCATCCCACCGGGCGGCTCCATGCGGCCCTGCCGCGAAGATGATCCCGCCAAGGCCCTAACTTTAGGCTACCTAAGGGATGTGCATCATGGATCGATCACTGCTCCCGGCCACGTTCGCCCTGCTCACCGCATGCGGCGCCACCGCCCAGTACCAGAACGTGCAACTCTCCGATGCCACGCGCATCCGGTGCACGCGTTGGGGTGCCGACCAGGCCTACATGGCCGTCGAACGGAGGTTCGCCTTCGATAGCAGCTATGTGGAGTTCCTCCAGGCCGACGCCGGTTGGACCATCACACCGCTCTCTTCCCGCCGGTTCGCCCAGCCCTTGGGTTTCCTCTTCGATGCCGTGGGCACCGGTGACGGCATGCTGTGCACCGGGGTGTTGTCCTACCTCTCCACGCCGTACATGTACAAGGTGGACAACGACGGCTCCATGGGCTGGGCGCGTAGCCTTGTTGGCATGGCACATGCCCAGACCCGTATTGCCAAGCTCTTCGCCAACGGCACTGCATGGTATGGCTATACCAATGCGGATGGTTTCTTCGGTTCGGGCATGTACCGGGTGCAAGGTGATGCCGCCGGCAGCGCGTTCAGCATCCGGGAGATCACCGTGGCCAATTTGATCTTCCGCTTCTACGAGGGCGTTACGGCCGGGAGTGGGGACAGCCATGTGCTGTGCGGTGCCGGCATGCTCACGGGCGGCGGCGCCATCGAGGCGCTGCTGGGGCATTGCGACGGATCCGGTGCCACCTGGATGAAGCAGTACAGCGTGTCGTCTGCGGCAGGCGCCGAGGAAGCCTTGGCGGTATGCCGCACGGTAGCGGGGGGCTACGCCTGCGTGATCAACGCACCGGAGGGGACCGCCATGACGGCGGGCCACCTGTTGCGCACCGATGCCGCCGGCAATGTGCTGGGCTGCACCAAGATCGCCCGGCCATCGGGCATCTATCTCACGGCGGTCACCACGCTCGATGACGGCTCGTTGCTGGCCGCAGGTGCCACCAATGCCGGTACCGGCATGCTCTTCAAGTTCTCGCCCGCGGGGACCTTGCTCTGGTCCCGGGCCTGCACCAATTGCATCTACAACACCATCAATGCCTTCTACCGCAACGGTAACAACGACCTCTTCGCGCTGGGACCGAACACCATTTTCGGCCTCGGCCCTGATGGCTTGGCCTGCAACTTCAGTGACGTGGCGGACGTGGTCTCCTCATCCGTCAGCCCCGTGGTCGCCGACATGGCCCCGGTGAACAACCTTTCGCCAGCGGTATCCACGGCACCGCTCACGCTGTTCGAGCGTACGCCGGTGAACACATCCAGCCCGGTCTGCGAGGGCACTGCCGTTGCTGAACCGGGCGCCCGCCAAGCGATCGTGGCCTGGCCCGTACCTACGGGAGGCGTGGTGCACTTGGGAAACCCTGGCCAGGTGGGCCCAAGGGAAGAAGTGGTGATGCGCGATGCCTCGGGCCGGGTGGTCTTCCGGGGGCACTATGCCGAAGGCATCGACCTGGGGGCCCTGGCTCCCGGCGTCTATACCGGTGAACTGCCCCGTACGGGCCTGTTCTTCCGATCGGTGAGGATGTAGCGTACGGGGCAACACCAGGCGCTTGGCCTGTTACACCATGTAATAGTAGGCTTCCTGGCTTTTGCCTTTCAGGCCCGCGCAATGCGGGCAGTTGTTCTCCTCGCCCAGCAGTTCATAGGCCCGCTGCACGGCCGCCAGCGTACTGCTGAAACGCAGCTTCTGCTCACGGAAGACCTCGCTTTCCTGCATGTTGAAGCGGGTACGCTCCAAGGCTTGGTACAGGTCGTCGCGTACGCCGCAGAGCATCACATGCACGCCTGCGGCCTCCCAATGCTCCACCTGGTCGGACAGCATGTGCATGCACACCGCATCGGGGTTGCGGATCCGTTTCATGCGCAACACCAGCACTTTCGCCCCGCCTTTCAAGCGTTCATCAATGGTGTGCAAGTGCTTTTCCAGGGTGCTGGCACTGCCGAAGAACATCTCGCCTTCCAATCCGAACATGAGGATGCTGCTGCACTCGGGATCTTCCGGCCGCCGTTCGGCCAGCACGCGGTTGCTGCTGATGCTGAACTCGGTGAGCAACATGCGCCCGGCGCGTGGCACGGCCAGCATGAAGGACAGGAACACCCCGATGAGGATGCAGAACTCGATGGAGATGAACACCGCTGAGAACGCCGTTGCGATCACGATGCCGGCATCGAAGTGGGAGGCGCGGACATGGTAGATCAACGACGCGGGATCGATCATCCGAACGGCCGTCATGATCAGGATCCCGGCCAGGCAAGCTTTGGGGATGTACTGGGCCAACGGGGCGAACAGGAGCACGATCGCGGCAACGGCAACCGCGGAGAACACCCCGGACCATTGGGTGATGGCACCGGCCTGGGTGTTGATGGCCGAGCGGGTAAGGGAACCTGAGCCCGGTATGCACTGGAAGAACCCACCGCCCATGTTGGCCAATCCCTCGCTCAGGCATTGCTGGTTCAGGTCCAGTTGTTGGCGCTTGGCGCTGGCGATGGACTTGGCCATGGCAATGGCTTCCAACAGGCCCAACGTGGCTATGGCCAGTGCCGATGGGGCGATCTCCTTGATGAAGACCCATTCCGTGTGCGGGAAATGGAAGGATGGAAGGGAGGCGGGGATGGTGCCTACCACGCCAACCCCTTCCAGGCCCAATAACGCCGTGATGGCCGAAACACTGATCACCGTGATGAGCAGCTCCGGGAGGAGGGGGAAGTGCAACCGCTGCTTGGCCCAGCGCAGGCCAAGTACCAAGGCAATGGAGGCCAGGCCCACCCACAAGGTGTACAGGTGCACATCGCCCCCCTCGGTCATGCTGCGCCAGAATCGCATGAGGAAATGATCGTGCACGCCGCCCATGGCCTTTTTGCCAAGGAGGTTCTTCATCTGGTCGATCACCAGCAGAAGCGAAGCCCCTACCGTGAAGCCAACGATCACCGAATGCGAGATGTATTTGGTGATGTCGCCCAGCCGGAGCAGGGCGATCGCCGTTTGTATGCAGCCGATCAACAGCGACATCACGATGATGGTGTTGATCTTGTCCCCCGGGTCGGCAATGGCGGCGGTCACGCTCAGCACGGCAATGGAGATCGCGTTCGTGGGCCCGTTGATCAGCTGTCGGCTGGAGTCGAAGAAGGCCCCGATCGCGGTCATCACGATCGCCGTGTAGAGGCCATATTGCGGGGGCACCCCGGCTACCAGCGCATAGGCCATGGCCTGCGGCACCGCCACCGCTGCCACCGTCAGCCCGGCCAGCAGGTCCGCACGGGCGGCCGCACCGGAATATTTCAACAGGCTGTCCAGCGCGGGGAAATACCGCAGCCATCCTTGGGGGAAAGTGCGTAACCGGTCCAGCGGAGGAGATGAGGTTGATGGCATAGGAGGCGGGCGCCAGGGCAACGGGGCCTTGGCGAAGCGACAATAATACGTTCGGCCCGGCTGTCTGGTTCGGCACGCGAGAGGGAAGATCCGAGTGGCGGGGGGCGACCCCACTTGATCACCGGCATAGCCGGCTTCAGCGTGCCCTCCTGCCGCCCCCGGCCATGGCGCCACCATCCTGGGCAAGCCGAAGCTGCAGGGCGCGGAGTAGGTGGTGGGAATGACCTGCTGAACGGCCAGCCCGGCCAATTTCCCTGGGCAGATGTTGATTTTGGGCTTCGCGGTGGGGCCGATGCCCGTCACAGGGGTGAGGAGCCGGGTTGCGCAATCGACGCTGCTGGACGGGCCGCAAACGCACCTTCATCAGCATCCACTGAAGTCCATGGGAACAGCACGGGCGGAATGGGCGAATGAACTTGTGGGCCGGGGCCGGCATTCGTTGTCCGGTAGATCCGTGCCCGATGATCCCGGCGGGCCTGCTGTTTCCGGCGCGACATCCATGAAGAGGTGCACGCTGGCTCCGGTCTGCCTGCCGAAAATGCCGGTTTGGGCCTTGTGTGGCCGGTGTTCCAGGGGGGAGGGTCAATTCCGTCGATGCAGGTAGAGCTCCGGCGGGTCTGCGCAGAAATTGGGGCACGGCTCGGAGAGGACCCGGTCCTCATACGTGCCCACCGCCCGCGCTTTGCCCATGGATATTTTCACGGGGATCAGTTGGAACGTGTTCGTGCCGTCGGCCATCCGCATCACTGCCAGGCCAATCCCATTGCACTCATGAAGCACCAGCATGCGCGCCAGTACCGGTTCCGGGCAGTCCATGCTCCAGGTGGGGCTGCCCTTGTATGTGGCATGGACCACCACCTGTTGAGCCGTCGGCTCGTCCAACCGGTCCAATGTGGTCCTGGATCCGTTCATGGCCTTGTACCTGCGGAACAGTGTGGAGCCGTTCTCCGGCACATGCCGCCGGGCACTGTCCACCGCCACCATCGCCGCGCTCAGGCTTCCTGCATCCGTGGTGGCCAAATAGAACCGCACGGCCCTCGCAGGCGCCGGACGGCCGGCTTCATTCACGCTGGCTTCATCAAAGTAGGCGATCATGGGCGGGGCGGCTTGCAGGTCAGGTGGGCGTAGCGTATGGATGGACCACGCCACCGCGATGCCGATCAACCCGCCGCCCACGAAGAGCAGCATGGCCATCCGGAGGCTCAATTTGGAACGCTTGATCACCATGTTGGTGGGGGATTTGGCCCATCGAATGTAAATACATCCTCCAGTTCAACATCCATCGGGGCGCAGTGCTATCTTTCTTTCCATATTGGCAAGGAATGAACACCTTCGGAAGGAAGCTGGTGTTGCTGATGCTCTTGGCGGCGATGCACCCCTCTGCAGGGGCATCAGTCCTTGCAGGCCAGGTGGGCACGCCGCTCTCCCACGCCGTGGACGGGCCGGATGACCACAGGGCCGTTGGCAGCCCCGCCAGGGCGGACACCACCCTGGCCGATACCCTATCATCGGCGGAGACCTTGGTGAAGGACAGCCGCGCCAAACAGCTCAAGGGCGATTTTTTTGGTGCCATTGCCGATCTGTACAAGGCGCTGCGGATCTACGAAACAGTGCAAGACCAGGACGGCATGGCCGAGGTGTACAACGCGATCGGCACCATCCACCACTACGATCACAATTACAAACAAGCCCGGTCCTTCTATGATCGCAGCCTGAAGATCCGGCAACAACAAGGCCGCAAACAGGAAATCGCCATCCTGTACGGCAACATCGGAAGCTTGTTGGAGGTGATGGGCCATCCGGACAGTGCCTTGGCCTACCACCGGAGGAACCTGCAGCTCCGCCGGCAACAGGGCGCGGGGCCATGGTTGGCCATTTGCTACGCCAACTTGGGGGCCTGTTATGGCAAATTGGGCCAACGCGACAGCGCGCTGCACTACCTCCGGCACAGCTTGGAACTGGTGCGTACTTCCGGCGGGCCCAGGCTCCGCGGCAGTGTGCTGGCCATGCTGGGCCAGGCGGAGTTGGAAGGCGGGGCGTTCACCCATGCGGTGGGGCACTGCGAAGAAGCCTTGAAGCTGGCCCGGCAGACCGGTGCCTTGCCCGGTGTGGAAGCAGGCTTGGATTGCCTGTACCAGGCCTATTCCGCCATGGACCGGCCACGCCAAGCCCTGGCAACGCTACAGGAACTGGTGGCCGTGCGCGACAGCATGTTCGGAAAGGAGCGCACCAAGGGCTTGTTGAAGGTGGAATTGGATTACGCCCATGAGCGGCAGCACTTCGCCGACAGCCTGGTGGCCGTGGACCAGGAGCGCAAGGCGCAGTTCGCCTACTTGCAGGGATTGCTCAAGGAGCGCAACCAGAAACGACTGCTCTTCCTTGCCGCATTGGCCGTCGTGGGCGTGGCTTTCGCCTTGTGGAGCCGGTTGCGGTTCATGCAGCGTTCACGCAACCGCATCCGGCACGAAATGGACCGCAGCGAAGCTTTGTTGCTCAACATCCTGCCCCGCCCGATCGCGGTGGAACTCAAACGCAATGGACGGGTCGTAGCGCGGGAAATTGCCGGGGTTTCGATCTTGTTCACTGACTTCCATGAGTTCACCAAGCTCAGCGAACGCATGTCCGCCCAGGATCTTGTGGAGGGGATCGACGTGTGCTATCGTGCGTTTGACGACATTGCCTCACGCCATGGGCTGGAAAAGATCAAGACCATCGGCGATGCGTACATGTGTGCAGGGGGGCTGCCTGCACCTCAGCAAGGCAGCGTGCGCAGCACCGTGCTGGCGGCCTTGGACATGCAGGCATGGATCTCCGGCCATTGCCAGGAGCGCGAACGCATGGGGCGGCCCGGGTTCCGCATGCGGGCGGGGATCCATACGGGCACGGTGGTGGCGGGCGTGGTGGGCCAGGCCAAGTTCCAGTACGACGTGTGGGGCGATACCGTGAACACCGCTGCGCGGTTCGTGTCGGCAGGGGAGGTGGGTGAAGTGAATGTCAGTGAAGTCACCCGCTCACGGCTGCACGGCGATGCCGATTTCACGTTCATCGCCCGTGGAAAGATCATGGCCAAAGGCAAAGGCGAGATGGAGATGTTCTTCGTGCGGTTGGCTGCCGCGGACCCGCCAGGCAACGGCGATGGGCAGGCCGGCCGGCTGGCCTCCGTGTCCCGCGGTGGTTGACCTGGTGAGGTGTGCAAGCTGCTGAGACCTTTGAAAGGGGCGCAAGCCAAGCCCACTATTGCTTTCACGGCAGGGCGATCATCACGTGCCCGGGACTGGACTTCCCGCATCTTCGCAAGCTCCGTGCGGGATGAACTTCCCGCCGGTGGCTTTCCTCCGGAAAGCGGAAAGGCTCCGCATGAGCGGAGCCTTTCCGGTCACCTTCGGTGCCCAGGACTGGACTGGCTTCGCCGGACCAGGTTTAGCCGTGGAGTGGATCGCCCTGACGCTTCGCGTCACGCGGGCTTTTTCATACGCCGCTTCGCCCAAGCCTTGCTTGGCTCGCTGCGCACGAAAAAGCCCTGCCGCGTTCGCGGCAGGGCGATCATCAAGTGCCCAGGACTGGACTCGAACCAGCACAGCCTTTCGGCCACTACCCCCTCAAAGTAGCGTGTCTACCAATTTCACCACCTGGGCAAGGGGCCGCAAATATAGCCGCCTGCATCATTGGTTGAACACTACTCTTTCACCAGGCGGTTCGTCCAAGTCCCGGCAGTGGTGGAAACCCGCATCAGGTAAAGCCCCGGCCGCAGTCCGCGCACATCCAGCTCCTTGGCTTCTTCCACCGAAAGCACCGTGCGCCCTTGGCCGTCCAACACCAGGACCTGGCCAATGCCAACATCGGTTGGCACGGCGATCCGGACCATGGCGGAGGCAGGGTTGGGCATGATTGAAAAGCCCTGCCCGGGACCGGTTTCGCCCGTACCCGTGGTGCAGTCCAGCTCGTTCATGTACTGCCAGATGAGGTTGTTGAAGTAGGAGGATACCTGCAGCGATACGTCCGCGGCATTGCCCATGCGCACCAGCACCAAGCCTTGGCCGGGCACCACGTTCAGCAACTGGTCGTTCTTGCCCAGCCCGTTGAACATGTGCTCCGGGGCATTGGGCATCAACGGGCCCGGGAAGATGAATTGGGTTTGGGGCAGCATGTAGGTGGGTTGCCCGTTCAGCCACCACAGGTACCCGTAGCTCAGGTTCAGGCTTTGGGAAGGGGTGGTGGCCGCGTTGAAATAGGCCGTGTCATGCAGCAGGGTGTCCCCGTCCCACACCATGCGGTTCAAGGCCAACAGCCCGAAACGCGCCATGCTGCGAGCCGTGCTGAAGTAGACGCTGAGGTCGTCCAGCGGGATCCAAAAGCCGTCCATCCCGATGGGATCGCGCAGCCGGGTGTTGAAGTACGCGCCATATAACTGGCCCGTGGCATTGGCCACCACGTCCTGCAGCAGGGTATAGGGTGCGTTGTGGTACGCCCAACGCGTACCTGCATCGGCCAGGTAGGTGAGGCATCCCGGGTCGGTGCAGTCCACGTTTGCCACGCCGTCGTTGAGGCCGGTGGTCATGGTGAGCTGGTGGCGCACGGTGATCTGCTGCTCCAGGCCCGGGGATTCACCCGTCCAGCCCGCACCCAGGTAGGTGGCCGTGGGCTGCGTGATGTCCAGGGATCCTTCCTCCTGCGCAATCCCCACCATGGTGCCTGTGAGCGTTTTGCCCGCGCTGGCCCAATACCAAAGGCTGTCCTGCGTGAAGGTGCCGAAGTAGTGCTCCAGCACGATGCGTCCGTCCTTCAATACGATGAAGGCCTTGGTGTTGTGGGCGCCCAAGTAGTTGTAAAGCGAATCGATCCGTTCCGGGCACCAGCCCAAGGAGGCCGGATCGGTGGTTTCCCAATCGCTGCCCGCAACGGCAGGGGGGAAGTACGGCGTTTGGGCGTCCAGGCAGAGGGAAACGAGCATGAGCATGCCCGACAGAAGCAGGTACCGCATGGCCGTTGGACGTTCGGCGCGGAGAATGGTTCAATTGCCCGCCGAGGGGGCCATGGCATCGGCCGCGCTCACGGCTGCGGCAACCCCATTTTGTTGATGCGCACCAAGGGGCCCGGGCACATGTGGCCATGGCACGCCGCGCAAGTGCCCACCAACGCATTGAACACCCCAACGCGCTCGGCCTCGGGGGCTTGGTAAAGCGCATTCAAGTGGTACTGCCAGGCTTGTGCGTAGGGGTCGAAGGTGCTGCGGTCCACCATGCCGGGGGTGGCTTCGGCCGTGCGCAGGTTGTTGAATTGCGTGGGGAATGGAAGCAGTTCCCCGCCCGCCGCCAAGCGCTTGCGCGTGGTGTCGGTGAAGTCCGCCATGGCCCGCATCATCAGGGCCAGCTCACTGGTGGCAAGGGGATTCCCCTTTACGATCTCCACCTGTTCCCGCGGGGGCGCGGCGGGCGGGGCCACCGTTTCGGTGGGCACAGGCTCCTGGGTTGCAGCGGTCACGGCTGGTCCGGCCCGGCGGCTGCTGCATGCCAACAGCACCAGCAGGATGAGTGAGAAGGCCAGTTGGGCCCATTTCATGGAGGTCATGGCGTGCGGGGTTGGGTGCCTGCGCACCTGCCAAGGTGGCCGATGCGTAATATGGCCCGAAGATCGTTGATCCCAGCCGATGATGGCACAGGTGCCTCCAACTCCCGTCGATCACGACCGCCGCCGCTTGGTCACCGCGCTGTTCATGCCTGCCGTGGCGGTGGCCACCCTGTGGATCGTGCTGGCCTTTGATGAGGTGTACCGGTTGGACCTGGCGCGGTTCGGCATTCTGCCGCACGCGCTCATCGGCCTGCGCGGCATCGTGTTCGGCCCGTTGATCCACGGCGGCGTGGACCACTTGTTCAACAACAGCGTGCCCCTGCTGGTGCTGGGCTGGTTCACGGTGTATTTCCATCCCAAGGCCAGCGGCCGGTTGGTGCTGGCCAGTTGGCTGGTCACCGGCCTGTGGGTGTGGGTGATGGGGCGGGAGAGCTACCACATCGGGGCCAGTGGCATCGTGTATGCCTTGGCGGGCTTCAACTTTTTCAGCGGCTTGTTCCGGCGGCGCATGGCGCTCATGGCCGTGTCGCTCATCGTGGTGTTCCTGTACGGCAGCATGTGGTGGGGGGCGTTGCCCCTGCAGCCCGAGGTGAGCTGGGAGAGCCATTTGGCCGGTGGCATCGTGGGCAGCATCATGGCGTGGTACTACCGCAAAGTGCCGCCCGCGCACGTGCCACCGCCCAGGCCCGAGGAACCCGATGATGGCGGGGATCAGGAGCTCCCGGATAGCGATCCCGGCGATGAACAAGTGCCAGCTCCGCTTCCCCCTGCGCCTGATGCCGGCCCCTGGTATGATCCCGGGCGCACCAGCGGTACGTGGCGGTGATGCCCAAGCCGTACGCGGGAGCTGCAGGCTGGTTGTTCCACTGCAGCCCGACCTTGCCCCCGGCGCCTGCTGCCCGCCGCACCTTCAACCCTACTCGCATTCGATCAGCAGCTCATCCACGAAGATCCATGTGGTCTCTCCGGCACCGGGATGCCCTTCCGGCGCTGGCCCTGCATTCGTTGCGATGAGCTTGATGTAGCGTGCGCGCTTGTCCAGCACCTCCGTCATCAGCCCGGTGATCAGCGTGCCCTTTGTTTCGCGGGGCACGGTGTTCGCCACGGTGGTACTGCTCCAGTTGCGGCCATTGGTGCTCCAGGCAAACTGCACGGTGCCCGGGTTCCAGATCCACGACTTCTCATCCTGGAGCACGCCAAGGCCGAGGCGCTTCAGCTGTTTCACGCCGCCCAGGTCCACGGTGGCCAGCACGTCGGTGTTGCGGTAGCCTTGCCACCCGCCGGTGCGCCAGTCCTTCGGGCCGCGGATGCCGTCTATCAGGGCGATGCGGCCTCCGGCATCATATTGCGGTGACCAATGGCTCTCCACTTCGATCGTGCGGTCCGGGTCCAAACGAAGGTACTGGGCGGTGGACACCGCGCCCGTTCGGCCTCCGCGCATGGCCACCGCCTTCACCACGGTGGATGAGCCAATGGTGATGGGGCTGCGGTAGGGAAGGCTGTGCAGCCCCGGTGTGGTGCCGTCCACGGTGTAGAAGATCGGGTCGGTGGGGGCCAAGGTGTGCATGCTTACCGCCATGGGCGCGGTGAAGGAGCGTGAGGCGGCCGTGATCACCGGCGCCGTTATCGGGTAGCCCGCCGCGGGGTCGCGCCGGTAGGCGCCCTTCAACAATGATCGCTCCATCGTGGGCGCTTCCGTGTCCAACGGCCGCCACATGGGGGTGAGCTCCATCGTCAGGTCCATGCCGCCCATCAAGGTGGAGTAGGGGATGCTGGTGAGGCGCCCGCGTGTTCCGTTCAACGTGGTGGCCTTCACCAGCCGCGCGCCTTCCAATGCGCCGCTGCAACGCACATTCACCTCTTTGCCGTTGGGCAGGTGGATGCGGTAGCCGTGGAACAGCGGGGCCAACAGTTCAAGGTCCGGTGTGCCGGGCGTGATCGGGTACAGGCCCAAGGCGCTCAATACGTACCACGCGCTCATCTGGCCGCAATCCTCGTTGCCGATCAAACCGTCCGGCGCATCGCGGTAGAACCCGGTGAGGATCTGGTCCACCCGTTGTTTGGCCTTGTCCGGCCGGCCCACCAAGGCGTAGGTCCAGGCCATGGCATGGCTGGGTTCGTTGCCATGGGCGTACTGGCCTATGAGGCCGGTGATGTCGCTCTGGTCGCGGCCGGTGGTTTGGGTGCGGGCCCCGAAGAGGAGGTCCAGCCGTTGTTCCAGCCCGCCATGGCCGGTGGTCTTCAACAGTTGGTCCAGGCCGGCCAGGTCCTGCGGAACAAAGGTGGCATAGTGCCAAGCATTGGCCTCGGTGTAGTTCACGTTCACCTCGTAGGGGTCGAAAGGGCTTTGGAAGCCGCCATTGTAACGGGCGCGGAAGAAGCCGGTCTCCGGATCGAAGACGTTGCGCCAGTAGGTGCTGCGATCGAAGAAGACGTTCGCCAGACTGTCCTTGCCCATGGCCTTCGCCATGCGCGCAATGCACCAATCGTCATAGGCGTATTCCAAGGTGCGGCTCACGCTTTCCGCTTGGTCCTCGCTGCTGATGAAGCCCTGTGCCCGGTAGGTGTTCAGCCCCGGCTCGTCGCGCATGGCGCTGGCCACCATGGCTTCCAGGGCCAGCTCCGCATCGAAGCCCCGCAGCCCTTTCAGGTAGGCATCGGCGATCACGCTTGCGCTGTGGTAGCCGATCATGCAGTCGGTTTCGTTGCCCCACAGTTCCCATACCGGCAACCGGCCGCTCTGTTGGTATTGCAGCAGGAAGGTGTTGATGAAATCCACCGTGCGCTCCGGTTCCAGGATGGTGAAGAGCGGATGCTCCGCGCGGAAGGTGTCCCACAGGCTGAACACCGTGTACACGTTGTGCCGGGCGGTGTGCACCAGTCCGTCATGTCCACGGAAGCTGCCGTCCACGTCGTTGAAGAGGTACGGGGCTTGCAGGCAGTGGTAGAGGGCGGTGTAGAACACGCGCTGCTGTGCGGGCGTTCCGCCCAGTACCTCCATGCGGCCCAATTCCTTGTCCCAGGCTTCTTCAGCCTGCTTGCGCACGGCGTCGAAATCCCAGCCCGGCATTTCGGCCTCCAAGTTCTTGCGGGCGCCCTCCACGCTCACCGCGCTGATGCCCACTTTCACCAGCACCTGTCCGGTGCCGGCGGGAAGGGTGATCACGGCCACCGTGCTGTCGGAGCGGTTTTTTTCCAGCTCCACGGGCCCATTGAACCGGATGCAGAAGAACAGCCGCTGGTCCCGCGCCCATGAACTGCTGCGCCGCTCCCCACTGATCTCGGACGGCCCGCTTTGAACGATGGAACCCGCCAGGAGCGGATCGCGGTGGCGCAGGTCCAGCACGAAGGCGCGGGCTGCGTGGCCGTTGAAGGCGTAGCGGTGAACGCCCACCCGTTTGGTGGCCGTGAGCTCCACGTCCACGTTGGGGTCGTCCAAGTGTACGCTGTAGTAGCCCGCGTGTGCCTTTTCGCGTTGGTGCGAAAACCGCGAGCGGTACGCTTCCGGTTTGGTGGTGAGGCCGCCGCTCAAGGGCATCAGCAGCACGTCGCAGAGATCGGCCACGCCCGTGCCGCTGAGGTGCGTATGGCTGAAGCCGTAGATCAGGCTGTCGCTGTAGTGGTAGCCGCCGCAGCCGTCCCATTCATACGCATCGGGGCGGGTGTCCGGGCTCAACTGCACCATGCCGAAAGGCACGCATGGGCCGGGGAACGTATGCCCGTGCCCGCCGGTGCCGACGAAGGGGTTCACCAATTCGGTGGCATAGTTGGCGGCCCAGGTGGTGGTGTCCTGTGCGGTGACCGCGAGGGAGGTGAAGCAAGGGAGGAGCAGTAGATAGCGGGAAGGCATGGATGGATGCTGGATCGATGGATGGACCGCGAATGTGGCAAAGATCGCCATGGAATACCGGGGGGAACACGGGGACATCAATGGGCACGAAGGGAGCTAAGGGAGGAAAGGGAGGTAAGGGAGGAAATGCCGGGAACCAGGCAAGCGGGATTGTTGCTCTGTTCCGCGGATTCGGGCAGGCCGAGGCGCTGGGGTGCTGGGAAGCACATGGATGCCAATGGCTCTGTCCGTCGGATAGGCACAAGCCGCGAAGCCGGGTGGATCGCCGTGCAGCCCGCATCGGCTGTCCATTCAACATGCCAGGAAGAGCACGCCTGCCGGGACGCGCCCACGCCCCATGCACGGCCTGGCCCCTTAGCGGCTCATGGGCTTCACAGCGTGGTCAACGCCGCCGCGCCCAGGATCGCCGCGTCATTGTCCGGCAGTGCCGAGGCCACCAGGTCCACGCGGCCGTGGTAGATGTTCAGCAGGCTTTCCCTGAACCGTTCGCGCAGCGGGGCCATCAGCAGTTCGCCGTTGCGGGCGATGCCCCCGAAGAGCACGATGCGTTCGGGGCCGGTGACGGCCACGGCATTGGCCAGTCCCACGGCGAGCCAGCGCGCGGCATGGCGGAAGGTCTGCAATGCGGCCGCATCACCTTGCTGCGCGGCCTTGGCGATGCACAGCACGCCTTCTTCCTTCAGCACGTCCGGATCACCGTCCAGCTCGGCATAGGTTCGCCGCAGCCCGCGGATGCTCACGTACGCTTCCAGGCAGCCCTTTCGGCCGCAGGTGCAATCCCGCCCGTCGATCACAATGGTCATGTGGCCCACTTCGCCCGCATTGCCGTGGCTGCCCAGCACCAAGCGGTCGTGCACGATGAAGCCGCTGCCCACACCCGTGCCCAGGGTCACCATCAACAGGTCCTTGCAGCCCTTGCCCGCGCCATAGCGCCATTCGCCGAGCGCAGCTGCATTGGCATCGTTGCCCAGCACGGCGGGAATGCCGCAGCGCAGCTCCAGCATGCGGGCCAAGGGCAGGTCCTGTTTCCACGGCAGGTTGGGGGCCATTTCAATGATGCCCGTGATCTGGTTGGCATTGGGCGCTCCGATCCCGATGGCCTCCACCACGTGCCCGGTGGCCAGCTCCTTCGCTTTTTCGGCAAGGGCGTCCGCGAAGGCGTCCGCGCTGGCGTGGCCCTTGGTGGGCAGCTTCAACTCCTTCACCACTTTGCCTTGGTGCACCAGCCCCAGCTTGGAACTGGTTCCCCCGATGTCGATGCCGATGATCATTGGCCTTGGCTCATTTGCTGGTGCATGGCCTGGGGCTTCGAGCCCTGGAAGCCGAACCACGCCAAGTAGCCGTAGCACAGCAGCGGAAGCAAAAAGCTGAGGTGCATGGCGGCATCCCCCAGGCCGCCGGCCTGCAGGGCGTCGATCAGCGCACCTTGCGCCACGGGGACCAAGGCCCCGCCCAGGATCATCATCACCAACAGGGAGCTGCCTTGCCCGGTGTCGGTGCCCAGCGCGTGGATGGACAGGGTGAAGATGTTGCTCCAGAGAATGGAGTTGAACAAGCCCACGGCGAGGATCGCCCACATGGCGGTTGCACCGCCGCTGAACATGGTGAAGAGCACCAAGGCCCCGGCCACGCCGGCGAAGAGGCCGGTGACTTTCCCGGTGTGCCGGCCGGCCAGCACAAAGACCGCCATGTTCGCTGTGATCAGCAGGGCCAGGGGCCACAAGTGGTTGAGGTGGAGTCCGCCGCTGAATTGGTTGATGAAGCCCAACAGCAGGAAGAGCGCAGCGCCGATGCCCAGCATCAACGCAAGGCGCTTCACCCCGCGGAACCGGTCGCTCAAGGCCACCGCGCCCAGGAAGCGCCCGCACATGGCACCGCCCCAGTACAGGCTCAGGTAGTTCTTGGCAGCGTTGTGCTCCAGGCCCATCACGCCCTTCAATTCCAGGAAGCCGATGATCAAACTGCCGATGGCCACCTCGGCGCCCACGTAACAGAAAATGGCCACCATGCCGTTGCGCAATTGCCGGTGGCGCAGCGCATGCTGCCTTGCACCGGCCGTGGTATGCGGCGGTTCGGGCAACGCCGTGAAGTACACCCAAAGCGCTTGCAGCAGGAGCAATGCGGCGAAGAAGGCATACGGCCAGCGCACCGCCGCATCGCCCTTGAAGTGCCCGAAGATCAATGCGCCGCCGATCAACGGGGCCAGGGTGGTGCCCAGCGAGTTGAAGCCCTGCGCCAGGTTCAGGCGGCTGCTGGCCCCTTCGGCCGTGCCGATGATGGCCACGAAGGGGTTGGCCGCGATCTGCAGCAGGGTGAAGCCCAGGCCCAGCACGAATAAGGCCAGCAGGTAGAAGCCGTAGGCCTGCACGTACGTGGCCGGCACGAAGAGCGCACTGCCGGCGGCGCTCAGCACCAGGCCCGCGATCAGCGCCCGCTTGTAGCCCATGCGCTGGATGGGGTCGCCGTTGTTGCTGGAGTGGAAGTAGTAGGCGAGCGAACCCAGGAAGTAGGCCCCGAAGAAGCAGAACTGCACCAGCATGCTCTGCCACCAGCTCAGGGTGAACACGGCCTTGAGGTGGGGGATCAATACGTCGTTCAGCACCGTCATGAAGCCCCACATGAAGAAGAGTGTGGTGAGCACGGCCATGGGCCAGGCGATGGATCGGGTCCGTGCTGCTGGGCGGGCGGGGGGGGAGGGGGTCATTTCCGGTCCGGCAATGATAGGGCATGCGGTCCACGTCCCGCACGCCTGCGGCGCCGAGCGGCCTGTTTTCCCTTTCCGGAAAAACGCGGTGCATCAGCCATGGCTGCCTCCCGGTTCCGGTCCATGCAACAAGGCGCCACCAGGCGCACAGGGTACGCCCGGACGCCCTGTATCACGGGCCATGTCCCGGCCCGGTTTTCCTACCTTTGGGCCGCTTCACCCTCAACGCCATGGACATGCCCGCCACACAACACCAGGAAACCCGTACGCAACGCGCCATCCGGCTGGAGGACCGCCACGGTGCCCACAACTACCATCCGTTGCCGGTGGTGCTGGAGCGGGGGGAAGGCCTCTTCCTGTGGGATGTGGAGGGCAAACGGTACTACGATTTCCTCAGCGCGTACAGCGCCGTGAACCAGGGCCACTGCCACCCGCGGATCATTGAGGCCCTCACCACGCAGGCCCGCAAGCTCACCCTGACAAGCCGCGCCTTCTTCAATGATGTGCTGGGCGAGTTCGAGGAGTATGCCACGCGCTTTTTCGGTTACGACAAGCTGTTGCCCATGAACACCGGCGCCGAGGCCGTGGAGACCGCCTTGAAGCTGGCCCGCAAGTGGGGCTACGCCAACAAGGGCATCCCGCGGGACCAGGCGCGCATCATCGTTTGCAGCGGCAACTTCCACGGGCGCACCATCACCATTGTCAGCGCCAGCAGCGATCCCGACAGTCGGGCGGGCTTCGGGCCGTACACCCCGGGCATCGACGTGATCCCCTATGACAACATCCCCGCCTTGCAGCGCGCGCTGGAACACCCCCACGTGGCGGCCTTCATGGTGGAGCCCATCCAAGGGGAGGCCGGCGTGCTGGTGCCCCGGGCCGGCTACCTGAAGGAAGCCTACGAGGCCTGCAAGGCGCGCAACGTGCTCTTCATGGCCGATGAAGTGCAGACCGGTATTGCCCGCACCGGCAAACTGCTCGCCTGCGACCATGAAGGCGTGCGGCCGGACGTGCTGATCCTGGGCAAGGCCCTCAGCGGCGGCGTGTTGCCCGTAAGCGCGGTACTGGCCGACGACCAGGTCATGCTCTCGATCAAACCCGGCGAACATGGCAGCACCTTCGGCGGCAACCCCTTGGCCGGGCGGGTGGGCATGGCCGCGTTGGAAGTGGTGCGCAATGAAAAACTGGCGGACAATGCCGAACGCATGGGCGGGTTGTTCCGCGCCAGCATGCAGCAGCTCGTGGACGAATTTGACTTCGTGAAGCTGGTGCGCGGCAAAGGCTTGCTCAACGCCGTGGTGATCGAACCCCGCAAGGACGGCCGCACGGCATGGGAACTGTGCCTGCTGATGGCCGGCAACGGGCTGTTGGCAAAGCCCACCCACGGCGACATCATCCGGTTTGCGCCGCCGCTGGTCATTACCGAGGAGCAGGTCAACGACGCCTGCGCCATTGTCCGCAAGAGCGTTGAAGCCTTCGCCTGAAGTGAGGTTGGAGGTGCCCGGGTGGAATTGATGCGGCGCTGGGTTCCGCGCACGGCCCGGCCATGCGGTCAGGGCTGCTTGGAATGGTCCACCGTACGTACCAACTGGCCTTTCTCGTAGTATTTCTCCAAATACACCTGCCCGTCCGGGGCATACTCGGTCTGCACCCCATGCTCGAGCCCCTGGTCCCAGTGCTCGGTGAATTTCCGGGTGCCGTTCTCGTAGTAGTACTGCCACTCGCCTTGCTCCACACCGTTCTCGAAGCGGCCCACGTAGTCCAGTTGGCCATTGGCGTAGTACACCTTTTCCATCACCTTCACGGCGGAGTCACCTTTTCCCTTCATGTACAGCACCACCTCGGCTCCACCGCCGGCATGGCGGCTGGCGACGATCCGGTGCGTGGTACACCCCGTGCCCAGCAAACAGCAGAAGGCGAAAGGGAGCAGGTGCTTCTTCATAGCGGGCCAATATTAAACCTTGGTGGGGCTTGGCTTGGGAGGCATCAGGGCAACGATCAACCAACGGTTGTTGGCGGCAGGGGTCAGAAGCGTGCGATCAACTTCAGGTTGATGCGGCGCGGGGTGAGGAATTCGGGGATGCCGTAGTAACGCCCCTGCACGTCCTGCACCCAGGTGTAGTCCACCGTGTTGTTGAGGTTGATCAGGTTGAACACTTCCAGGGAGACCCACAGGTCCTTCACATGGCGGAGGATGCCCGTTTTCTCCTGGCCGGGTGCGCCCAGCAGTTGCTTGCTGAAGCCGATGTCCACCCGCCGGTAGAGGCTGGTGCGCAAGGTGTCCGCGTACCGGGTCTCGTTGGGCGGGCCGTAGGGCAGGCTGGTGCCGAACAGCAGGTTCACATGCACCTTGAAGGTGGGCCACCTGGGCATTTCATCCTGGAAGAAGAGCGCGAAGTTCACGCGTTGGTCGGTGGGCCGTGGAATGCGGCCGGCATCCACGCGCACGCTGTCAACCGCCGTGCGGTCCTTGGTGTCGATGGCATCGGTGCGTTCACCAAACTGGTTGTAGTAGTGGTAGTAGTGGTCGCCCCCGATGTCTTCTTCGGTCTGCATCACCGATACCGCCGCCCACGATTCCACCCCTTGGATGAACTCGCCGTTGAGCTTCATGTCGATGCCCGCGGCGTATCCCTTGGCATTGTTGTCGGCATAGTAGCGGATGCGCACATTGTCCAGCTCGTACGTGTTCAGGTGGCTGAGGGCCTTGTAGTAGGCCTCGGTGGTGAATTTGAAGGGGCGTTCCCACATCTTGAACTGGCGGTCCATGCCCAGGATGAAATGGATGCTTTCCTGCGCGCGCACATCGGGGTGCAACCGCCCTTGGAAATCGCGCAGTTCCCGGTAGAACGGAGGCTGGTGGTACAGGCCCGTGGCGAACCAGAAGCTGTAGTCGCGCTTGAGCGTGTCCCCGGCCGTGGTGACCTTGCGCCAACCGGGATGATAGGCCAGGCGCATGCGCGGGCTCACCACGGTCTGCCCGTTGTAGCTCCAGTTCTGGGCGCGCACGCCGGCCACCAGCGCCCATTTGCGGTCGCCCGCCTGTTGCCAATCCCACGCGTTCTGCACATAGGCCGAGCTGCGCAGGCTTTCCAGGTCTATCGCTGATTTCACGCTGGTGTTCAACTCCAGCTGGTCGCCTTGGCTCTGCGGTATGCTGTAGCCTGCGCTGTCCACCATGTACCATTCGCTCAGGCGGTCGTGGATCAGCTCGCTGCGTACTTCCAGGCCCCACTGCAGGTTGCGGGTGCGGCCCCAGCGGTAGGTTCCGCTGTGGGTGGCGCTGGCCACGGTGGCTTCCAGGCTGTTGCGCGCGTGGTCCAGGTAGGCGCCTATGCCCAGGTCGCGCACCACTTCACCAAATTGTTCACTGCCCAAATTGCGGTCCAGTTCGCCCAGCAGGTATTCCCCCAGGATGTCCATCCGCTCGGTCTCATAGGTGTTGAACACGCTGCCGGTGAACTTGAGCAACAGCTCGCGCGAGGGTCGTACGTTCATGCTCAGCGCCCCGGAGAACGTTTCGTAAGCGGTGCGCTCCTGGCCTTCAAAGAAGACCGTGTAGCGCAGGGCCTGGTTGAAGTTGCCCAGTTCGGTCTCCCGGTCGCTGGGCACCACGTCATACCGGTTGCGCGAGTAGAGGCCCAGAAAGCCCAGTTCCACCTTGTCGCTCAGGTCGTAGGTCCAGTAGCTCTGCAGGTCGGTGTAGGTGGGGATGTAGTCACCCTGGGTGTCCAGCCCTTGGAGGATGGTGCTGAGGGTGCGGTAGCGGAAGCCGGTGATCTGGCGCAGGCGTTGCCCGGCCAGGGCGCTGCCCACCGTGATGGAGCCTCCCAGCAGGCTGGCCGATACGGTGGCATCGAACTCGCGCGGACGCCGGTAGGTGATGTCGAGCACGCTGCTGAGCTTGTCGCCGTATCGCGGTTCCCATCCCCCGGCGGTGAAGTGGATCCGTTCGATCATGTCCGGATTGGGGAAGCTCAACCCTTCCTGCTGGCCGCTGCGCACCAGGAACGGGCGGTACACCTCAATGCCGTTCACATACACCAGGTTCTCATCGAAGTTGCCGCCGCGCACGTTGTAGCCGCTGCTGAGCTCGTTGCGGCTCATCACGCCAAGGCTGCCCTGCAGCAGGCTGTTCACATCGCCCAGCGATGGCTGGAAATGGGAGGTGCGCGCGTTGAGTTTGTCAATGCCCGCATCGCGCAGCCGGTCGTCCACCACGGTCACCGGGCCGATCACCGTGGAGCGGATCACCACGTCCATTTCCCGCACCTCGCCTGCCTCCAGCAGCAAGGTGTGCTCCACCGTTTGCGCACCCGGGTATGCAAAGCGCAGCACGAACTGACGCCCCGCCGGTACGGTGATCCGGTAGCTGCCGTTGGAACCGGAGGCGGCGGAGGCAACGCCCGCCACGGCTATGCTCGCATCGGGCAGGGGCCGGTGCTCATCGTCCCGCACGGTGCCCGCCACGGTGGCCGTTTGGGCAATGCTCAAACAAGGGGCCAGTAGCACGGATAGAAGGAGAAGTCGCCGCATGCAGGTGGGGCCGATGGAGGCCGGTCGGATTTCAGGTCGGCCAAAATAACGGGGAAGCAGCGGGATTAGTGCAGCGCGCGCTGGTCCCATGTGGCACGCAGGCACAAGGCCGGTGGCCATGCCCCTGCCTTTGTGGTCCCGGTTCCGCTACCACGATATGCGCCGGTACCCTTTCACCCCGTACCACAGGATGAACAGGTAGCACGGCACCATCATCCAGTAGGCCTGCTGGTGACCGATGCTGGGCTCCTCCGCCAGCTGGCCGTAGACCAAGGGAAGGATGGCGCCGCCGGCGATGGCCATGATCAGCAAGGCGCTGCCGGTTTTGGTGTGCCGCCCCAACCCGTTGATCGCCAAAGGCCAGATGGCTGGCCATACCAACGCATTGGCCAAGCCCAGCAAGGCAATGCACAGGATGGAAGCCTTGGCCGGAAGCACCGTGGCCGCCACCGTGAGCACCACGCCCAGCACGGCCGATGCCGCCAACGCCCGCTGCTGGCTGATGTAGCGCGGTATGGCCACGATGCCCACCACATAGCCCACCACCATGCCGATCAAGGTGTAACTGGTGAAATGCTTGGCCTCGCTCAGGGGCAGGCCCAGCGACTGGCCGTAGAGGCCGATCGTATCGCCGGCCATCACTTCAACTCCAACGTACAGGAACAACGCGACCACGCCCAGCACCAGGTTGGGGAAGGAAAAGATGCTCCGCCCATCGGTGGCCACCCCGGGGGCGTCCACTTCGGGGTCCAATTCGGGCAGCGGGGAAAAGCGCACCAACAGCCCAAGCCCCACCAGGGCCAGGGCCATCACGCCGTAGGGCAGTACCACCCGTTGGGCCAGTTCATCGAGGCGGGCGGCAAGCTGCGCACCCTCCAGGGCTTCCAGGTCGGCTTGAAGGCTGTCGGCATCGGCCAGCAGCAATGCGCCCAGCACGAACGGTGCCAACACCCCGGCCAGCTTGTTGCAGATGCCCATCACGCTGATGCGCGCCGCGGCGCTTTCGAGCGGGCCCACCACGGTGATGTACGGATTGCTCGCCGTTTGAAGCAGGGCCAGGCCGGTGCCGATCACGAACAGCCCGCTCAGGAAGAGGCCGTAGGAGCGCCCTTCGGCGGCAGGGATGAAGAGGGCCGCGCCCATGGCCATGGTGAACAGGCCGTACATCATGCCCCGCTTCATGCCCGTGCGGCCCAGCACCCAGGCCATGGGCAAGGCCGTAACAAAGTAGGCGATGTAGAACGCGAACGTGACATAGAACGGCTCGGCGCCCGTGTCCAGCTCGCACACGATCTTCAGGTAACTGATCAGCGGGCCGTTGATCCAGGTTACGAAACCGAAGAGGAAGAAGAGCAGGCCGATGATGTACACGGCCGGGGTGGTGTGCTGGCGGGAGGTATCCATGGGGTGGTCCAGGCCGGTGAAAGTACGGGTGCTTGCATGGCGCGATCCGTGACCCTGCCCCAGTTGTCAGAAATCCGCTGTTAGCAGCTGGTCCGCTGGAAGCCGGCTTTCCGCCCAACAGCCTTTGAACCTGGCCCCAACACCTACACTTGCACCATGGATCCGCGCCTCGCTGCCTTTGAACGCCTGCTCACCATCATGGACGACCTGCGTGCCAAGTGCCCGTGGGACCGTAAACAGACGCTGGAATCCTTGCGTCCGCTCACCATTGAAGAGACGTACGAACTGGGTGATGCCATCCTGGAGAACGACCTGGAGGGGATCCGCGGTGAACTGGGCGACCTCATGCTGCACCTGGTGTTCTATGCCAAGATCGGCGAGGAGAAAGGGGCGTTCACCATCACCGATGTGCTCCATGGCATCTGCGAAAAGCTGGTGCGCAGGCATCCGCACATCTACGGCGACGTGAAGGTGGAAGGGGAGGAGGACGTGAAGGCCAACTGGGAGAAGATCAAGCTGGCGGAAAAGTCCAAAGGGGGCGATGCCGCATCGTCGAAGAGTGTACTTGAAGGTGTGCCGCGCGGCCTCCCCAGCCTGGTGAAGGCCATCCGCATCCAGGACAAGGCCCGTGGCGTGGGCTTCGATTGGGAGCACGCCGGGCAGGTGTGGGAGAAGGTGAACGAGGAACTGGCCGAATTGAAAGCGGAAGTGGATGCCCATAGCGGCAAGCAGCCCGATGAACTGGGCGACCTGCTCTTCAGCATCGTGAACTATGCGCGCTTCCTGAAGATCGACCCGGATGAGGCGCTGGAACGCACCAACCGGAAGTTCATCCGGCGGTTCCAGTACTTGGAGCAGGAATCCCGCAAGGACGGAAAGAAACTGGGGGAGATGAGCTTGGCGGAAATGGACGTGTATTGGGAGCGGGCGAAGGCGCTCTGATCAATTCCTTCCGTTTCCGGCGAGGCCTTCATCGCGCTGCATGCGATGCTCCTTCCCGAAGGAATTCCATCCATGCCCCGGCGTTGAAAAGATCGGAAGGACGGCCGGAACGTTGTATCCCGGCTGGGATAAGTTCGTCCCGGAGCGTCATGGGCGGCCTGAAGGGTTGTTCACGGCCTCGATCACAACTGAAGACGGCGACGATGAAATCCTTGAAGCTGATCCACAGCTGTGCGGCCGCGCTTTTGAGCGCAGGCCTGCACGCTCAACTGCCCTCCAAGTGCCTGGAGATCGAGAGCATCCTGGTGGATGCCTGCATCTCCGCCACGGATTGCCCGGCGAGCACCGAAGGCATGAACGAGATGGTGCGCTTCATCACCGGACCTGCCCCCATTGCCCTGGGTGATCTGCAGTTTGAATTCTTCAGCAGCAGCTTTCTGGGTATTGCGCAGAACGCCAGTACAGCAGCGCTCACCAGCCAGTTGAATGCCACCATGCAAGGTTGTGGCTTTCTGCTTGAACCCCCCGCCGGTGTCATTCCCCCGGGCAGCGAAGTGCTTTTCGTCACCTCCACGGCGATGTGCGCACAGGCCAACTCGTTCACCGCGCTCTACGATACGCTCTACATCATTTTCCAGGTTCCGGGAAACAGCCAAGGCCACTTCAAGAACAACGACCTGTCGGGCCAGCCCATCACCACGGTGCCGGGGCCTGTGCTCAACCGCTGGCTCCGCATGTCCGTTACCGGCACCGGTTGCGGCGATACCGCCACCTATGATGCCGGCCAGTTGACGAACATCCACGGTACCTATGGCGGCACTTCCGCTGAGAATGACGGCGCAACCGTGGATCTCAGTTGGCCGGGCACCCCCATGGCCAGCTACATGAACCACGGTTGCATGGCGGCGTTTGAACCCACCGTGCCCGAAGTGATTTCCGGTGGCGGGCCCGTGGCTTGCGGCGATTCCGCCGCGCTCTCCGGCTCGATCACCGGCGATTACGTTTCCGCTTACTGGCACGGCGGTGGTGGCGGGTTCAGTAATCCCACGGCCTTGGCCACCCATTACATCCCGGGCGGCGGGGACAACGGCAACGTACAGCTTTCCTTTTGCGCCGTTCTAGCCTGTGGCGACACGATTTGCACGCAGGTGGCGGTGGCCACCGGGGCCACGCCGCAGGTGGGCATCAGCGGCGACACCACGCTGTGCGGCAATTTTGCCACCACCGTGCTCACCGCCTCCGGTGCGGATACCTACCTCTGGAGCACCGGCGCAACGGGGCCGTCCATTGTGGCGGCGATCTCCGGGCCAACTTCCTATTGGGTGGTGGGCACCACAAGTTGCGGTACCGATACGGCCTTCATCGCTCCAGGCTGGATGAACCATACCACTTATTACCAGAATGTCAGTTGTGCCGGCGCGGCGGACGGTACCTTGGCCCTGCAAGGCAACCACGGTGAACTGCCGTACAGCTACACCTGGTCTACCGGGAGCACCGATCCCATGATCAGCGGACTGGCCCCGGGAAGCTACTCCTACACCATCACCGATGCCGATGGATGCAGCCAAAGCGGGTCCTACTTCATAACAGAACCCCCGGTACTAACGGCCACCATTGCTGCTGATACCACGATTTGCCCGGGCGGCTACGCCGTCCTCCTTGCACAAGGAGCGGGCGGATCGCCCGCGTACACGTACACCTGGTCGCCGGAAGGCCCGTTGGCGTCGCCATCGGAGACCACCGTGTATACCGTGGTGGTAACGGACACGCACGGATGCACGGCGGGTCCGTTGCAAATGACGGTGAACGTTGGCGGCGTACCTGCGGTGTTCACGGTCTCCGACACGCTGGGCTGCCTGCCGCATTGTATCACCTTCACCGCCGGCCAAACGGATGGCGCGACCTACACCTGGACGCTTGGTGACGGAAGCACCGGCACCGGTGCCGTGTTGGAGCATTGCTACGCCACGGCCGGTTCCTTCACGGTCAACCTGACCGTGGACCCCGGCAACGGCTGTACCAGCAGCTCCACGCTGACGGACCTGGTGCAGGTGCAGGCACCGCCAACAGCGGAATTCAACTTCACCCCGGACGGAAGTTCGCCCCAAGTGCAGTTCAACGACCAATCCACGGGAGCAACAACCTGGCTCTGGTTGTTCGGCGATCTTGCAGGCAGCACTTCATCAAGCCCTTCACCGCTGTTTGCATTCCCCGGCGAAGGCTGCTATCCGGTGAACTTGGTGGCGATGAACGATGCGGGCTGTGTGGACAGCACCACGGCCCAAGTCTGCATCAGCACCACGGATTCCTTGTTGATCCCCAACCTCTTCACGCCGAACAACGATGGGGTCAATGAGGTGTTCCGCGTCACCGGTGGAAACCTCGCTGCGTTGGATGTGCAGGTCTTCAACCGCTGGGGGCAGGAGGTGGCCCGCCTTGAACGCGTGAACCAAGTGTGGGACGGCCGCACCATGGCCGGGGAGGAACTCAGCGCAGGCACGTACTTCTACACGCTGCAGGCCGTGGGCAAGGATGCACGGCACTATGACCTCAACGGCACGGTGATCCTGGTGCGCTGAGCCGGGCACTTCAATTGCGGCCGCCCCCGATCACAAAGCCCAACGTGGCATACCACGTGAAATACTTGCTGGCGGACAACAGCTTGCCTTCATCCTTGTAGGCATTGCTCAACCCATAGCTCAGGCCGCCCTCCAGGGTGATGAACACCAGATCGAGGCCCAAGCCCGCGTCCAGGTTGAAGGAGCCGCCGTTGTAGTCGTCCTTGTTGAAGGCGATCTGGTCGTCCTTGTTGTCCACGCTCAGCAACGCCTCGTACGTGGGTCCCGCGTTCACACGCAAGCGGAAGGCATCACCGTGGACCAGGTTGTAGCCCATCAAGGCCTTCACCTTCGCCGTGGTGCGGATCAGGTTGTCTTCCATGGTCACGGTGTCCTGCGGACTGAGCTTCACGTAGGTGGCGCTGCGGCCGAAGAAGGCCCCGGGCTGGAAGTAGAGGCGATCGCCCAAGCGGAGGTCGGCACCCAGTTGGAAGCCCGCGGCGGCAGAACTGGTCACCCCCGCAGGGGTGTTGGTGAGCCGGGTGAAATTGACGCCCAGCTGCGGGTTCACGGCGAATTGGCCCATGGTGAAGTTGCTGATCGCGGCCAAGGCCGGTATAAGCAGGGATCGGATGTGCATCTGGTTGATGGTCGTTTGGGGATGGGGGCATCATGGGGCTTCAGCCCGTGGACAGGAACGCAAAAGTGGGGCCGATCATGCGGCCCCCCTGTTTCCGTGGCTGTATCAAGGGCCCGTCCTGGCGCAAGTTCAGATCCTTGGTGCGCCAACCTGCCCCAATTTTGCGTCCAACAAGGCATGCTCCACTTGGCCTCCACTATTCTCTTGCGCGGCTTGCCGTTGGGCTTGCTGCTGGCCGCAGAAGCGGCCCAGGGGCAGTGCGGCACGGTGATCAGTTCGTTCCCGTACAGCGAAGGGTTTGAAACCGCACCGGCCTGGACCACCGGCGGGGTAGGCAACGATTGGGCTTGGGGCACGCCAGCCCACCCTTTGATCAATTCGGCGGGTGGCGGCACGAAAAGCTGGTGCGTGGGCGGGCTTACGGGCGCCAACTACAACAGCAATGAGCGTTCATGGCTGGAGAGCCCTTGCTTTGATTTCTCCGGTGTGTCCAACCCGCGCATTTCCTTCAAGCTGTTCTGGGAAGTGGAACGCCAGTACGATGGCCTTACGTTCCAGTACTCCACCGATGGCGGCACCACCTACAGCAATGTGGGCGCCTTCGGCGAAACGCCTGATTGCACCTCGGAAAATTGGTTCAACGCCGTGGATATCGCCAACCTGCCAGCCTCGATCAGCCCCAAGCACGGCTGGAGCGGCAGGGTGGGGATCACGCAAGGAGCCTGCATGGGCGGCAGTGGCAGCCAGGCATGGGTCATCGCCAAGCATTGCCTGGCGTGGTTGGCCTTCGAGCCCAGTGTGCGGTTCCGCTTCTTCTTCGGTGCCGGGAGTACCTGCAACAGCTACGATGGCGTGGCCGTGGACGATATCCTCATTGAAAGTGCCGGTTCCGTGGTGGCCGCCTTCGCCGGTGATTGCAATGGGAATACCGTGGATTTCATCAATTCATCTTCCCCATGCCCCAATTCATTTTCCTGGGATTTTGGTGAACCGGGTTCTCCGCAGAACACCTCCACGCTTGAAGATCCTTCCCATGTCTATGCCACCCCGGGCACATATGCGGTAACGCTTTCCGTGAGCGACGCGTGCGGGGCATCCGCCGCGATCACCCAGTTGATCAGCGTGCTGGGCGTGGAAATATCCGCTACCCAGCCCACCTGCGGACAGAACAATGGCAGCCTGGCCGCAGTGGTGGCCGGGGCCAATGGCCCGGTGAACTACTATTGGTCGCCGGGTGGGGCCACCACCCCGACCCTGGCCAATGCCGGGCCTGGCGATCATTCAGTGACCATCTCCGCGGCCAACAGCTGCCCGGCTACTGCAACGGCCACGCTTTTTCCTTCCACGGGAAACCTGGTGGTGAATGTGTCCCACACCAACGTCATCTGCCATGGAGGGGTCGATGGCACCGCCGCGGCGGTGATCTCCGGCGGGGTCGCTCCGGTTTCAATCGCGTGGTCGCCTGGCGGCAGCCCCGCCCCGGTGATCACCGGACTGGGCCCCGGTTGGATCAATTGCACGGTAACGGACACCGACGGTTGCACGGCCATGGACAGTGCACTGGTGGAGGAACCATGGCCGGTCACCGTTCAAGCTGTGCCGGACACTGCTATCTGCGCGGGCGCTTCAATCACAGTGGGGGCTACGGCCACCGGAGGAACAGGGGGCCACACCTTCGACTGGACGCCCGCCGGACCGGTGATCGTTCCGCAGGCCACGGCCTACTACTCCGTGACCGCCACCGATGCCCAGGGATGCACCTCCGCGGCAGACTCCATGCAGGTGTCCGTGGCAAGTGCCGTTGTCCCGGACATCACTTGGTCGGACACGGCAGGCTGCACACCGCTCTGCATCACCTTCGGGGCACAACCCGCAACGGCATTGGCCTTTGCGTGGGACTTTGGTGACGGCACCACGGCGGCCACGGCCCTGGTGGACCATTGTTTCACCTCCGGAGGTTCCTTCACCGTCAGCCTTGCCGTGACCGATTCGGCGGGTTGTCCGGGCTCCATCACCCTGCCCGGCCTGGTGCAGGCCATTTCCTCGCCGGTGGTGGTCCTCAGCGCTTGGCCTGCCGTTACCACCACGGAGGATCCCGTGGTCCGGTTCCTCAATGGCAGCAGCAATGCCACGGGGTTCGAGTGGCATTTCGGCGATGCCCTCAACAGCACGTCCAACGAACCGTCTCCCAGTTTTGCCTATGATTCCGTGGCCTGCTACACGGTGGCGCTGGAAGCCACCAATGCTGCAGGTTGCCAGTCCACCGGACAAACCGAGGTCTGCGTGGAAGACCCTTTCATGCTCTTCATGCCGAACGCGTTCACGCCCGATGGGGACGGCATCAACGATGTGTTGCGGCCCGTCACTTCGGTGCGCGATCCCGCCGGTTTCCAGCTGCACATTCACGACCGATGGGGAACCGTGCGCTACAGTACGGGGGATCCACAGGGCGGATGGGATGGACGCTCTGCGCCGGACGGCCTGTACATCTGGAGCATTTGGATCACTGACGCCCTTGGCAAGCCCCACGAACAGCGGGGCCACGTGGTGCTGCTGCGCTAGGTGGCAGCGCGGTGTTCCGGTCAGTAGGGGGGCGGTGGCGCCATGGCCTTGAGCGCTTCATAAACCTTGTGCATCGGTAAACCCATCACGGTATAGAAACTGCCTTCGATCCGCTCCACGCCGGTATACCCGATCCAATCCTGCACCCCGTAGGCCCCCGCCTTGTCCAACGGCGGGTGCCGCTCCACATAGTAGCTGATCTCATCCGGCCCCAGCACCCGGAAGTGCACCACGGCCGTATCGCTGAAACTGAGGGTCTCCCTGGCGGTGCGCAGGCACACGCCGGTCACCACCACATGCGCCTGGCCCGAGAGCAGGCTGAGCATGTGGCGCGCTTCGGCCGCATCCGCCGGCTTGTTCAACAAAAGGTCGCCCAACAGCACGGTGGTATCGGCTGTCACCAGCACTTGGTCCGTGGCCAATGTGCCCGGCCAGGCTGCTGCTTTTTTGCGCGCCAGGTGTTCGGCCACTTCGCCTGCGGCCATGTCACCGGGCGGTGTTTCATCCACGTCCACCCGGGTGATCTCCACCGGCAGGTCCAGGCCGTGCAAGAGATGCCTGCGGCGGGGTGAGGCGGAGGCCAGTACCACCCGCCATGGGAACAGGGGGGGGGCGGCGCTCATAGGGTCTTGCGGATGAAGAAGGCGAATGTGATGGCAATGGCCATGGCCGCCTTCAGGACGTGCCCGGCCAATGAATGGCCTTGCCTGTCGGAGGCCTGGTAGGTGAAACCGGCCGAGATCAGCAAGGGTACCACCAGCCCTGCACCGATGTACCAGTAGGAGAACGGATCGGTGAGGAACTTGGAGCGAACCACCAACAGGGCCAGTATGGTGATGCCCATGTACAGCAGCGTGATGGCCTTGGCCCAACCGGTGCCCAAGACCACGGGAATGGTCCTGCATCCGTCGGCGGCGTCGCCCTTGATATCCGCCAGGTCCTTTTGCAATTCCCGCACCAGCGTGGTAAGAAAGGCGAACCCGGCAAAACCAAGTACCCACGCCCACAGCCCTTGGAACCCGAAGACGATCTCCACGGCCTCACCGCTGGTAAGCGTGCCCTTTGCCGATGCGCCGTATAGTTGGAACAGCCCGGGGATCTCATACAAGCCCACGGACAGCGGCACCAGCGCCACCAGTAGGGCCACCAAGCCATTGCCCAGCAGGAAGGTGCGCTTGAACCGGGTACTGTAGGACCACAAGGCCGCTGCGGAGAATACCGGGAGCACCGCCCAGTGCAATTGTCCGCTGCGCCAGGCCACCCCGGCGCCGATCAATACACCGGCGGCGGTCAGCGCCAAATGGCCGAGCATGGCCACGCGGCGCTTCACCGTGCGGCCTACGATCACGGCCTCAGGCTTGTTCACCCGGTCTATGCGCGTGTCGAAGTAGTCATTGATCATGTTGCCCCCGGCCGCGATCAGCACGGTGCTGAGCACCAGCAGCCAGAAGAGCGGTCCGCTGAAACCGTGCTCAAAGGTGTTGCCGGGCACGTTCCCGAAGATCGTGGCCGTTGGATCGGCGGCCATGGCTTGCAGTTCCGCGCTGCTCACCGCCAGAAAGCCGCCCACCACCCCGTAGCGCATGGCCACCATGGTGAATGCGATGATCAACAGGTTGGTCGGGCGGGTGAGCCGCAGGAAATCCAACATCTACCAGTGGTGCGCTTGTTCGGTGAGCCATTTGTCCTGCACCTTCATGGACTGTTCCAGCACATCCCGCACACAGCCCCTGCCGCCGGGGAACCGCGATACGTAACGGCTGATGGCCTTCACCTCCTCGGCCGCATCCGCCGGGCAACAGGGCAGGCCCACGCGTTCCATCACCCGCAGGTCGGGGATGTCATCGCCGAGGTAAGCGGTGGAAGCCAGGTCCAGCCCTTGGGCCACCAACTGGTCCAATACGGCGTTCTTGTTGGCCACCGAAGGATGGAACTCCTGGACGCCCAGCCGGGCAAAACTCTCCGCCACACCAGCGGAAACCCCGCCGGATACCACGATGATCCGCAGACCCTCCTTCAAGGCATGCTGCACGGCATAGGCATCGCGGGTATGAAAGGTGCGCACGGGGTCCAGGCCCGGGTGCAGCAGCACTTGTCCATCGGTGAAGACGCCGTCCACATCGAACATGAAGGTGCGGATGCCGGCGAGCAGTTCTTTGTAGGTCTTGTGGATCACGGGGCCGGGGGATGATAGGTGTGCAGGATCAAGTCGCTGAGCGCAGCGTAGGCGCGGCGAAGTTCGGGTTCGTCCGCCAATAGCTGCAGGTGCCTTTCCACGGTGCCTCGGTCGCCGCGCCGAGCGGGGCCGGTCACGGAGCGGTCGGCGCCGTCCATGGCCTTGTGTGTGGAAGCCTTCCACAACGGCAGTACCAGCTGCGGGTCGATGCCGTGCTTCACCAATAAGCGCTCGGCTTCGCGTAACAGGAACACGGGGAAGTTGGAGGCGACCACCGCGCTCACGTGCAGCTGTTGCCGTTGCTCAAAGGGCAGGCGCACCACCGTCCGGCTCAAGCGCCCGGCAATGCCACCGAGCAGCTGCAACGTCGGCTCGTCCGTTGCATCCACCACCAGGGGCACTTCGGTGAAGTCCATGGGAACGCCGGGGCTGAAGCTCTGCACGGGCCACAGCACACCGCGATGGACATGTGGCCGCAAGAGGTCCATGGGGTTGGTGCCGCTGAGGTGCACCACCGGCGTGCCATCGGCCTGCAACAAGGCCGCCAAATGGACGATGGCATCATCGCTGACGGCCAGCACACGCAGGCCGGCTTCGGGCAAGGGCCCGTTCAAGGGGAACCCGGTGCAGTCCCATTCCCGGGCCAGCTCCCGTGTGCGGGCCAAATCACGCCCGGCCACGCCTGCCAACACTACGCCGGAGCGGTACAGGGCATGGCCCAAGTGGAAGGCCAGGCGCCCCGTGCCCAGGATCAGCACGCTTTCCATGTGGGGGGCGAAGTTCGGCATGGACCAGGCACGCCTGGCACGGTGGTCCAGGGCAAACGCATCTAAAGTCCTAGGACTTTCAGGAGATAGTCATTATCCCAGCCAGCCTTGAGGCGCTTGGACTTGATGCCCACCTTGGTGGAGGTGTCCCTCTTGAGCAAGGTCAGGGTCATC
>JAGPDT010000077.1:0-5118 GCA_018057455.1 Flavobacteriales bacterium
TGGATCAACGAACTTGCCGGCCATAACAACATTCCACCCATGGCTGTTCCGGAATTCCAGAAACTCACACTACCCATGCTGAACGCTTTGGCCGATGGCCATGAACGAACATTAAAGGAAACTGGAGCCTCAATTGCACAAATGATGGGATTGACCGAGGAGGACCTCTCTGAAATTCTGCCGAGCGGGGGACAGTCCCGTTTCAAGAACAGGGTAGCTTGGGCAAGTATTTATCTGCGCCGCGCAGGACTCCTCTCTTCTCCTAATCGTGGAGTACTCGCTATCACACCTCGAGGACTTCAGGTCTTAAAGGATAGACCGGATCAAGTTGATGTAGCCTTCTTAAAGCGGTTTCCGGAGTTCATGGAATTCCAATCCGCCAAACGCAGCGACGACAGTATTCCCGAAGAAACCTCGGCTTCAGAAAACACGCACACCCCGGAGGAAGTCCTTGACGAGGCCTACGAACAGATCCGTTCAGCGCTTGGCAAGGAAGTGCTCTCCAAAGTGCAGTCTCTTACCTGGATGGACTTTGAGCGCCTTGTTGTGCAACTGCTTGTGCGCATGGGTTACGGAGGTTCGGTAAAGGATGCCGGCCGTGCGCTTGCCAAAAGCGGCGATGAAGGCATCGACGGCACCATCAAGGAAGACAAGCTCGGCCTCGATGTCATTTACATCCAAGCCAAGAAGTGGCAGACCGGCAACACGGTGGGCCGGCCGGAGATCCAGAAGTTCGTGGGTGCCTTGGCGGGGCAAGGCGCCAAGAAGGGCATCTTCATCACCACCTCCGGCTTCAGCAGCGAAGCCCGCTCCTACCAGCCGCGCAACGAAACCAAGATCGTGCTGATCGACGGTGAGGAACTCACCCAGCTCATGATCGACCACGACCTCGGTGTCACGCCCCAGCGCACCTACACCGTCAAGCGCATCGACAGCGACTTCTTCGGGGAAGATTGACACAGCCACGTGCCTGCCTTTGAACAACCATGACCAAGCTGGAAAAACGCAAGGCCGTTCTGTTGGAGCGGATCGGCGCCGTGGAGGATGAACGCACCCTCCAGGCCTTGGAACGCACCTTGGAAGGAGCCACGCACCACACGCCCTCGCCGGAGCAACTGAAAGCGCTTGATGCCAGCATGGAGCGCTACCTGCACGGCGAGGCCAAGACCTATACGCCGGAACAGGCGCGGACGCGGGCGCTGAAGGCGGTCCGTGGATGAACGAACGGCCAGTCCTCGTAACGGATGAGGCGGATGCCGATCTAAACGGTGCCACACGGTGGTAATAGGCCCGCTGCCAGGCGCACGCGCCGCTCTAGGACTCGCAGCTCACGCAACCCACCAGGTCCTTCACGGCGGTCTCTTTGGACACGCTTTGGCTGCGCTGGTAATAGAGCGTCTTCACGCCCAACCGCCAGGCCTCAATGATCAACTTGTTCACCTCCTTCACCGGGATGTTCGCCGGGATGTTCAGGTTCAGGCTCTGGGCCTGGTCCACGTAGCGCTGCCGGATGGAAGCCTGCTGGATGATCTCCAACTGGCTGATCTCCTTGAAGGTCTTGAAGACCGCCTTCTCGTGGTCGGACAGTTGGTGCATGTGGGCCACGCTTCCGTGGTTCAGCATGATGCTCCTCCACGTCTCTTCCGTGTCCAGGCCTTTCTCCTGCAACAGGGATCTGAGGTATTTGTTCTTGCGTATGAAGTTGCCCTTGGAGAGCCCCGCCTTGAAGTAGTTGCTGCTGTACGGCTCAATGCCCGGCGAGGCTTGGCCGAGGATGGCGGAAGAGGAGGTGGTGGGGGCAATGGCCATCACGGTGGTGTTTCGCCGACCGTAGCCCTTGAGCACTTCCGGCTCGCCATAGATATCGGCCAGCTCGCAGGTGGCCTGGTCGGCCTTTTCACGGATGTTCTCGAAGATCGACCGGGTGAGCTGCTTGGCCTCCAGCCCCTCGAAAGGGACCATGTGGCGCTGCAGGTAGGAGTGCCAGCCCATGACGCCCAAGCCCACTGCACGGTGCCGTTTGGCGAACAAGTTGGCATTGAGCAGGTAGTGGTTGTCCTCGGTTTTGGCGATGAACTCCTGAAGTACCGCATCCAGCAGGTAGATCGCGGTCTTCACCGCATCGGTGTCCTTCCACTCATCGTACAGCTCGAGGTTCATGGAGGAGAGGCAGCAGATGAAGGACTCCTGCTCATTGGAGGGAAGCATGATCTCCGAGCAGAGGTTGCTCGCGTTGATCTTCATGTTCTTGTCCTTGTACACCTGCGGCTTGGCGCTGTTCACGTTATCGGTGAAGAACAGGTAAGGCAGGCCTTTCTGCTGGCGCGACTCGAGGACTTTGGCCCAGACCTCGCGCTTGTCCATGTCGCCGTCGATCATCTCCTGCATCCAGTAATCCGGCACGCACACCCCGTAGAACAGGTTCTGCAGGGGATTGCCGATGTCCTTGATCTGAAGGAACTCGCCGATGTCCGGGTGGTCGATGTCCAAGTAGGCGGCGAAGGCCCCGCGCCGCACACCGCCTTGGGAGATCGTGTCCATCACACCATCGAACAGCTTCATGAAGGAAACGGCCCCGCTGCTTTGCCCGTTGTCGGTGACGGCGGTGCCACGGCCCCGGAGCTCACCGAAGTAGCCCGAGGTGCCACCGCCGAGCTTGGTCTGCATGATCACCTCGCCCACCTTGTGGGTGATCCCCTCGATCTGGTCGGGCACATGCACATTGAAGCAGGAGATGGGCAGTCCGCGCTCGGTGCCCATGTTGGCCCAGACCGGGGAGCTCAGGCTCATCCAGCCCTTCTCGATCAGCTCCACAAAGGGCCTCTTCAGTTCGGGCCGGTACAGGCGCTTGCTGGCCGCACCGGCTATGCGCTGGATGGCACCGTCCACGGTTTCACCTTTCAGGAGGTAGCCCCTGTTGAGCATCTGCTCACTTTCCTCGTTCAACCACCATGGTTTGTTCATTGTACTGGATCTGGGTTGGTTCCGGCCCTTGCCGCGGATGGGAACAGGACGGCATGGGCCGCGCCTGTGGATCCTCCCGGGGCTTCTTGCCGAAGGTGAATTAGCTGGGATGGTGCCGGGAATGGCCAGGTGCCATGGGGCGGACACCTTCAGAAAAGGTCCGTGGCGTGTATGCTTTTGTCGTGCTTGGTGTAGGCCGTGGGCCGCTTGGCGAAGAAGTCGTCCAGTTCATTGGCGAACACCTCCTCATCGAACCACTTCATGGGTGCGTATTGTGCATCGGTGATGCCGAAGGCCTTGGGCGCGCCGATCCGCACGAGGGCATCATCCACCCGGTACTTCATGAAGTTGAGCATGTCCTGCTTGGTGAAGAAATCCAACTCGCCATCCTCGTAGATCCAATCCAGCAGTTCCTCCTCGTACTGGAGGTAGCGCCGCACATCATCCACCATGCGGGCCAGCACCGCGGTGGTGAGATGGCCCTCCTCCTTGATCAGGTTCAGCAGGTAGATCCCCGCGCTGGCATGGGTCTGCTCATCGATGGAGGTCCAGGCGATGATGTTGGACGTGTTCTTCAGGTAGCCCTTGAACCGGGTGAAGGACAGGATGTTGGCGAACTGCGAGAACAGGGAGGCATTCTCAATGACGATGGTGAAGAACAACAGCTTGGAGACCACGTCCTGGTCGGCGAACAGGCTCTGCTCGATCATGGCCGTCTTCCGTTGGAATACGGGCACGTCCGCCAGCTTGGCGAACTCCTTCTCATGGCCCAGTACCTCCAGCAGGCGGGAATAGGCTTCGGAGTGCCGGAACTCGGATTCGGCGAAGGTTGCGGCCAGCCCGTTGAATTCCGGTTTGGGGAAATGCTTGTACAGGTCGCCCCAAAAGAGCTTCACCCCCACCTCCACTTGTGCGATGCCCAACAGGCTCCTCTTCACCACCTCGCGCTCCACGGAGGTAAGATGCGCCCTGAAGTCCTGCACATCGGCGGTGAATTCAACCTCCGAGTGCACCCAGAAAGAGCGGTTCATGGCCCCGGTGAACTGGAGGACGCCCGGATACTCGAAGGGTTTGTAGCTGGTCCGTTTATCGAAGATGCCCATGGTGCTTGCTTGTGAACGGTTGAACACGGGCACAAGGGCGGGATCACAGGCGCGCGGCCAAGCAGCGCATCGGCGAACCTCGTTCCTTGTGCGGAAACGAAGTCCATGCTGGTGAAGAAGGCGATCTGGCTTACAGCTTGAAAACTGCTTACAGTTGCGCAACAGCTCATGAGTTTCACATGATTCCCCTACGTTCTGCCTTGGGTGGAAGGCAGCCTCATCAGACAATGAACGGATGCAAAGAAGCACACTGGATCGCACCTTGCGGTGATCGGCCAGGCCCAAGTGCCGACACGGCCCTGTTGAACCCGCGCCAAGCCTTGGCCCACAGCAGGTTCGATGCCTGCCAAAAGTTTCCAACGCGTGTTGATAATGGGGCATGGGCATGCGCTCGGGCCGGGTTAGGCGCTCCCATACCGCGGGTCCGCCTTCCATGGCAGCTTCTCCACCACCTGCGTGCGCAGCGAGCAGTGCCCGAACTCCTCCTCCACCACGCCGATGAGGCGGTACACGCCGCGCCCTCGGAACGGGAAACGCGCCGCCACCGAAGGGAACTGCGTGCTGTCCCACAGTTCTCCGGCGGGGTCGATGAAGGAGCCGAAGCTCATCCACTCGCCGGTGCGCGTGCTGGCGGGCTTCACATGCACCATGTAGCCCAGCATGATAACGCGCTTGCCGATGTGGTGGGGCATGTCGTGTTTGAGAATGGTTGTCGGTTGTTGGTTGTTTGTTGCCCGTTGTTCGTTGTCAGTTGTCCGTCGGAGATCGTCGGAGGTGGCCCTGGCAACGGACAACTGACAACTGATAACCCGCCCTGCCTTCGCGCCTTCGCGTCTTCGCGTGAGCCCCTCGGCACCCTTCGCGCCTTCGCGTCTTCGCGTGAGCCCCTCGGCACCCTTCGCGTCTTCGCGTCTTCGCGTGAAACCCTCGGCACCCTTCGCGCCTTCGCGTCTTCGCGTGAGCCCCTCGGCACCCTTCGCGTCTTCGCGTCTTCGCGTGAAACCCTCGGCACCCTTCGCGCCTTCGCGTCTTCGCGTGAGCCCCTCGGCAC
>JAGPDT010000077.1:5218-10895 GCA_018057455.1 Flavobacteriales bacterium
ACCCTTCGCGCCTTCGCGTCTTCGCGTGAGCCCCTCGGCACCCTTCG
The DNA here is from genome assembly GCA_018057455.1 of Flavobacteriales bacterium. GTDB lineage: Bacteria > Bacteroidota > Bacteroidia > Flavobacteriales_F > PHOS-HE28 > PHOS-HE28. The sequence continues at coordinate 5,266 of JAGPDT010000077.1, forward strand.
CGTCTTCGCGTCTTCGCGTGAAACCCTCGGCACCCTTCGCGCCTTCGCGTCTTCGCGTGAGCCCCTCGGCACCCTTCGCGCCTTCGCGTCTTCGCGTGAGCCCCTCGGCACCCTTCGCGCCTTCGCGTCTTCGCGTGAGCCCCTCGGCACCCTTCGCGCCTTCGCGTCTTCGCATGAAACCCTCCCCGCCTTCCACCAACCCGAACGGATCGCACAGCGGAAAGCCCAATAACTCCAGCTCATCATAGGCATCGGCCAGGGGGTAATGGTGCAGCTCGGGCAGCATCGGCTCTTCCACCTTGGTGATGAAGAGGTCGCCGTCGGCGGTGACGCTCGCCGGGTTGTGCAGCAGGGTGAGGTCCCACAGCAGCTGCGGCTTGCTCTTGCCGGTGAAGCGCAGCGCTCCCGCGCGGACCAGGATGCGCGCCTGCTCCAAGGGCAAGGGCACGCGGTGCAGCAGGTCTTCCAGATCCAGGAAAGGCCCGTGGCGGCGGCGTTCGTGCAGGAGCAGTTGCACGGTTTCGGCGGTGAGGCTTTTGATGTTGGCCAGACCGAGGTAGATGCTGTCGTGTCGACCCAGTGGGTCGACTGTACAGGTGTGAAGCTCCTGCGCCCTGCTGTCGGCGGCAGGCATTTCCATTATCTGATCATCTGATCTTCTGATCATCTGATCACCTGATCGCACCAGCGAGCACAGCTCCTCACTCACGTTCACGCACGGCGCCTCGATCACGGCTCCGTGCCGCCGCGCTTCGTGCAAGTAGAATTCCAGGCTGTAAAAACCGCCGAAGTTGTTGGCCACGGCCACCATGAATTCCAGCGGATGGTGCGCCTTCAGCCAGAGGCTCTGGTAGCTCTCCACCGCGTAGCTGGCGCTGTGGCCTTTGGCGAAGCTGAAGCTGGCGAAGCTCTCGATCTGCCGCCACACTTCCTCCGGCTGGCCTGCGGGATGGCCCTTCGCCTTGCAGTTGGCGAAGAATTTCTCCTGCACGGCCCTGAACTCGGGCCGCTCGCGGAAGCGTGCCGTCATGCCGCGCCGGAGCAGGTCGGCTTCCTCCAGGTCGAGGCCCGCGTAGAGGTGCGCCACCTTCAGCACGTCCTCCTGGTACACCATCACGCCGTAGGTCTCGGGCATGATCTCCAGCAGCTCCTTGGGTGCGCGCTTCACGCGTCCGGGATCGTTGTGGCGCAGGATGTACTCGCGCATCATGCCGCTTTCGGCCACGCCGGGACGGATGATGCTGCTGGCGGCCACCAGGGTGAGGTAGTCCTCCACGCGCAGCTTCTTCAGCAGCATGCGCATGGCGGGGCTTTCCACATAGAAGCAGCCCACGGTGTCGCCGGTGCGCAGCAGCTCCTTGATGGCGGGGTCTTGCTTGAATGCGGCGATGTTGTGAATGTCCAGAGGATGCCGACCCGGTGGGTCGACGGTACAGGTGCGAAGCACCAGCACATCACATTCGGCCATTTCCCCCTCTCCTCGGGAGAGGGCCGGGGTGAGGGGCATTCCTCCCCTCTCCTTGGGAGAGGGGCCGGGGGTGAGGGCCACCATCTCCACCGCATCCCTAATATGCCCCAGGCCGCGCTGGCTGAGGATATCGAACTTGTGCAGGCCGAGGTCCTCGCATTCCAGCAGGCTGAGCTGCACCACGGGAAAGCCCTTGGGCGGGCGGAACAGCGCGCCGTAGTGCGTTACCGGCCGGTCCGTGATCACGATGCCGCCCACATGGATGCCGAACTGGTGCGGCATGCCGATGAGTTTTTTCGCGTAGCGCACCACGGCCTGCGCCACCTTGTCCAGGTTGCCGCTGCCGGCCTGCTCACTTGGTTTTCCGCCTCCATATCTACTACGGCCTTCGCTCAAAGCATCGATCTCTTCCGGCGGAAGCCCCACGGCCTTGCCCAGTTCGCGCACGGCACCCCGCCATTGGAAGGTGGTGTAGGTGGCCACCTGCGCGGCGTGGAACCCGGCGCTTCCCGAGGCACTCGAAGCGTCGTTGTACTTATCGAAAACGTACTTGAACACCTCGTCGCGGTCCTTCCAGCTGAAGTCGATGTCGAAGTCGGGCGGCTTTTTGCGGGCGGTGCTGATGAAGCGTTCGAAGTAGAGGTTGAGCTCGATGGGGTCCACGTCGGTGATGCCGAGGCAATAGGCCACCAGGCTGTTGGCGCCGCTGCCGCGCCCCACGTGGAAGAAGCCGCGGTGCTGCGCGTGGCGCACGATGTCCTGATTGATGAGGAAGTAGCTGATGAAGCCCATGCGCTCGATCACGTCCAGCTCGTGTTCCATGCGCGCGAGCACCTTGGGCGCGGCGTTCGGGTAGCGGCGGTGCAGCCCTTCCAGCGTGTCGCGGTGCAGCCGTTCGCGGTCCTCGGCGGTGTTTTTTCCAAAAACCTTGCGGGTCTTGTCGCTGCCGTCGAAGGCGATGTGGCATTGCTCCAGCAGTTGTTCGGTGTTGCGCAGCAGTTCCGGGAAATCGCGATAGCTATGGCGTACTTCTTCTTCACTGCGGAAGCAGTCGGCGGGATCGGCGAGCTCTTCGGCGGGCAACAGACTGATCAGCGTGTTGCCCGCCATGGTGCGCAGCAGGCGGTGGCTATTGAAGTCCCCCGGGCCTGGACCAGTGTTGTGGCGGAAGGTGACGGGCAGCAAGGCCACCAGATCCTTCGGCCGCTTGGCCCATGGGCTGAAGGGCAGGCGCGTAAGCTCAGCGGGTTTGATACCGATGCGTTCGTTGGGATGCAGCGTGCGCGGCGGCGTGCTGAAGGGCAAGATGAAGAAGGCTTCATCACACGCGCACAGCGTTGCTGCCCCGAGCACCGTCGAGGGATCAGGCAGCGCCTCGCCATCCAGCAGGTGCGGGCTAAGCAGTTCGTTCAGTTGCTGGTAGCCGTTGTTGTTCTTGGCCAGGCCGATATAGAGCAGCCTCGGCCCTAGGCGGAATTCGATGCCGGCCACCGGGCGGATGCTGTGGTTGGCGGCCAGCCGCACGAAGTCGGGAATGCCGGCGGTGTTGTGGATGTCGGTGAGGGCGAGGGTGCGCACACCCGCCTTGGCGGCTTCCTCCAGCAGTGCTTCGGGAGCGAGGATGCCGTACTTGAAGCTGAACCAGCTGTGGGCGTTGAGGAACATGATCGACGGATATAATGGCGATCTGGAGACGGATAAGGTAGCATAGGAAGAACCACGGATCAACACGGATGAGCACGGATCTTCGTACCTCAGGGCGCTTGCTCAATCAAGGTCTCGCACAACGGACCTTGCCGATCGAGGTTGAACTTGTGGGTAAAGGTTCCTACGCCTGTCCATTTCGTCCACAGGCATAGGCACTACTTGGTCCTATCTTGCGCAGTGCAATGACGCGCCTCATCATCGACATTACGGACCCGAAACGGGAAAAGGAGATCGCAGAAGCGTTGTTCAAACTCGGCGGTGTGGAGGTGGTGCGTGCGGAAGCCATCCCTGCGAAGACCCCAGAGGGTTCCAAGCGTGTACTTTCTACCAAGGAGAAACGGTTCGTGGCCGAACTTCGTCAAGCACTGAAGGAGCTGGGCGACCACGTTTCAGGGAAAAAGAAATTCCAGCCTGCACGTGAGTTCCTGAATGGGCTATAACGTTGTTGTCTCGCCACATTCAAAAGGAAAGCAAAGCGCTTAGCGAAGAAGTATGCTTCATTGAAGGCCGAACTTCTATCCCTGGTAGGCACTCTGGAGAAGAACCCGGAACAAGGGGTCCCGATCGGCAAAGGGTGCTTCAAGGTGCGTTTGGCTATCCGCTCCAAAGGCACTGGAAGATTCGGGGGGTGCACGAGTGATCACGTGCGTGATCCACGTCAAGCAGGAGGTGCGGCTGCTGACGATCTACGACAAGTCGGAACAGGCTACGATCACGGAACGTGAATCCAAACAATCCTGAAGGAGGATTTCCCCGACCAATAGGACACAGCCGCCTTGAGGGAACCCGCCCGCACGCCGTTACTTTGCGCCATGGCCAACGTGCAAGACCATCCGTTCCACCTCACCAATACGCTTTCCCGTAAAAAGGAGCAGTTCATCCCGCTGAACCCGCCGCATGTGGGCCTCTACGTATGCGGCCCCACGGTGTACAGCGACGTGCATCTGGGCAACGTGCGCAGCTTCCTCACCTTCGATATCCTGTACCGCTACCTGCGCTACTTAGGCTACACCGTGCGCTACGTGCGCAACATCACCGATGTGGGGCACTTGGTGGACGACATCGACGAGGGCGAGGACAAGATCGCGAAGCGCGCCCGCATGGAGCGGCTGGAGCCGATGGAGATCGTGCAGAAGTACACCAACGGCTTCCATGAGGTGATGCGGCTGTTCAACATCCTGCCGCCGAGCATCGAGCCCACGGCCACGGGCCACATCATTGAGCAGATCGGCATGATCGAACGCATCATCGCCAACGGCTATGCCTACGTGGTGAACGGCTCGGTGTACTTTGATGTGCCGAAGTACGCGGAGAAGCATGCCTACGGCGAGCTGAGCGGCCGCAGGACCGAGGACCAGATAGCCAACACGCGCGGCACCGAAGGCCAGGAGGAAAAACGCAGTCCGCTGGATTTTGCGCTGTGGAAGAGAGCCGAGCAGGGCCACCTGATGCACTGGCCTTCCCCATGGGGCGAAGGCTTCCCGGGCTGGCACTTGGAATGCAGCGTGATGAGCACGAAATACCTCGGCCGGACCTTCGACATCCACGGCGGCGGCATGGACCTGAAGTTCCCGCACCACGAATGCGAGATCGCGCAGAGCGTGGCCGCCGATGGCAAGGCCCCGGTGCGCTACTGGATGCATGGCAACATGCTCACGGTGAACGGCCGGAAGATGGCCAAGAGCGAGGGCAACGGCTTCACACCGGAAGAGCTGATCACCGGCAACCACAAGCTGTTGGAGCGTGGCTACTCGCCCATGACGGTGCGCTTCTTCATGCTGCAATGCCACTATGCCAGCACGCTGGATTTCAGCAACGCCGCGCTGCAGGCTGCGGAGAAAGGCTTGCAACGCCTGATGGCAGCTTACGCACTGTTGCTGCAGCTGAAACCAAGCACCGGGGGCGAACCCTTCGATGTGGAAGCGCTGGCCAAAGCCTGCCACGCGGCGATGAACGACGACCTGAACACGCCGGTGATGATCGCGCAGTTGTTCGAGGGCGTGCGCGTTATCAATGGCGCGAAAGCCGGAAACGTGGCGTTATCACAGGAGCAGATCGACATCCTGCGGGGCCTGTTCAACGACATGCTCTTCACTGTGCTGGGACTGAAGGAAGAAGCTGCGGCCAAGAACGAAGAAGGCCTGGATAGCGGATTGATGGACGTGTTGCTGGGCCTGCGCGCCGACGCCAAGAACCGCAAGGATTTCGCCACAAGCGATTTGATCCGCGACAAGCTGGCCGCGCTGGGGATCACGGTGAAGGATACCAAGGAAGGCGTGGTGTGGGAGAAGGGGTGAAAGCCGTTGGCTCAAGGCGCAAGGTTCAAGACGCAAGGTTCAAGGCCGAAGGCTAACGACTCAAGGACTCAAGACTCAAGGACTCCGGACTCAAAGACTCAAGACTCAAGGACTCCGGACTCAAGGACTCAAGACTCAAGGACCCAAGACTCAAGGAC
>JAGPDT010000077.1:10995-14418 GCA_018057455.1 Flavobacteriales bacterium
CAAGACTCAAGGACCCAAGACTCAAGGACTCCCGACTAAGGACTCAAAGACGACAATCACTCACATGTTCCCCATTTCACCACGACTCCTTGGCCTCGCCCTGATCACCCTCCTCCTCGCTGCCTGCCAGCCGGAAACCGCTCCTGTCACCACCGTTGAGCCCAACCTTCCGGCGCTTCCTCCTCCCCCTTTGTTCAATGGCGACAGTGCTTATGCGTATGTGGCCAAGCAGGTGGCCTTCGGGCCGCGCATGCCGGGCAGTGCCGCGCACAAAGCCTGCGGCGATTGGATGGCGGCCAAGCTGAAGGAATTCGGGGGAACGGTGGTGGAGCAACAGGCCGAAGTCACCATCTACAACGGGCAGAAGGTGCCCATGCGCAACATCATCGCCAGCTGGCAGCCGGAGAAGAAGGACCGCATCCTGCTGTTCGCCCACTGGGACACGCGCCCCATGGCGGACCAGGACCCGGAGCGCAAGAATGAAGCGATCGACGGGGCCAATGACGGCGGAAGCGGCGTGGGCGTGTTGCTGGAACTCGCGCGGCACCTGTCCACGAACCCCGCCCAAGTGGGCATTGATGTCTTCTTCACCGATGTGGAGGACATGGGCGAACCCCACGGTGCCATGGGCCTGGGGCAAGAGAGCCTGAAGACCTGGTGCCTGGGCACACAGTACTGGACGAAGAACCCGCATGTGCCGGGCTACAAGGCGCGTTTCGGGATCCTGCTGGACATGGTGGGCTCCAAGGATGCCGTTTTCCCGCGTGAGGCCTATAGCATGCGCTACGCCGCGGGCATCGTGAACAAGGTGTGGAAAGCCGCCGCCAACGCGGGGCATGGCAGCCGCTTCTTGGGCGAAACCCGCCAATATGTAGGCGTGGACGACCATGTGTTCATGAACGAATACGGCATCCCCAGCATCGACATCATCGCCTACAATCCGGTCACCGGTGGTTTCCCGGCCACGTGGCACACGCATGCCGACAACCTGGCGAACATCGACAAGGAGAGCCTGCAGGCCGTGGGCGCCACGGTGGCGCAGGTGGTGTGGACGGAGCGGTGAAGGACCCGGGACGATCATCGCCCGCGGCTGCGCGCTTCGGTCTCCGCTCAACACGGTTCCAACTGCGGGCGGTAACTTGGCGGCATGCCCCCATTGACCAAACGTTGGCGCCTGAAGCCACCTGTGGACCCGGCCACCGTCGCCGCATTGACCCACGAGCGCTGCACGCCCGCCTTGGCCACCTTACTGGCCCAACGCGGCATCCGCACGCCGGAAGAGGCCCGCGAATTCTACCGCCCCTCGCTGGCGCACCTGCACGACCCCTTCCTGATGCAGGACATGGACCGTGCCGTGGGCCGCATTGAACAAGCACTGCGCGACAAGGAGCCGATCATGGTCTATGGCGATTACGACGTGGACGGCACCACTTCCGTGGCACTGGTGTACAGCGTGCTTTCGCGCTGCACGGGTGCCCTCATGCACTACATCCCCGACCGTTACAAGGAAGGCTACGGCGTTTCCACCTTGGGCATTGATCGTGCGACCGAGCGCGGCGTGAAGCTCATCATCGCGTTGGATTGCGGCGTGAAGGCCGTGGACAAGGTGGCCTACGCCAAGGAAAAGGGCATCGACTTCATCATCTGCGACCACCATTTGCCGGGGGAAAAGATCCCGGATGCCGTGGCCGTACTGGACCCCAAGCGCAGTGATTGCCCCTACCCGTTCAAGGAACTCAGCGGCTGCGGCATCGGCTTCAAGCTCATGCAGGCCTTCGCCCAGCACAATAACATGCCTTTCAGCGAGCTGGAGGAACTGCTGGACCTGGTGGCGGTGAGCATCGCGTGCGACATTGTGCCGCTGGACGGTGAGAACCGCACCTTGGCGCACTTCGGCCTGAAGCAGATCAACAACGGCCGCAGACGGCCGGGGATACAGGCGCTGCTGGACCTCTCCAACATCAAGAAGCCCCTCTCCGTCATGGACCTGGTGTTCGTGCTGGGGCCGCGCATCAATGCCGCCGGGCGCATCGAGCATGGGCAACAGGCCGTGGAGCTGCTCTTGGCGAGGGACGGCAATGAAGCCGCCAACATCGCCCAGCGCGTGGACGGCAACAACGCCACACGCCAAGGGTTGGACAAGGCCATCACGGAACAGGCGCTGGGCCTGTTCGAAACCGATGCCTTCCTGAAAGATGCGTGGAGCACCGTGGTCTTCGATCCGAAATGGCACAAAGGCGTGGTGGGCATCGTGGCCTCCCGGTTGATCGAACAGCACTACCGCCCTACGATCGTGCTCACCGAAAGCAATGGCAAGGTGGCCGGCAGCGCGCGCAGCGTGAAAGGCTTCAACGTGCATGACGCCATTGCCGCTTGTGCGGGGCTGCTTGAACAATTCGGAGGCCACATGTATGCGGCCGGGCTTACCATGAAACCGGAAAATGTGACCGCCTTCCGTGCGCAGTTCGAAGCCGTTGTCCGGCAAACACTTCCTGCCGCCTTGCGGATACCGGAGGAAGAAGTGGACCTGGAGATCGGGCTGGAGGAGATCCAACCGGCATTTGTCAAGGGCATTGAGGCCATGGCCCCGTTCGGCCCCGCCAACATGAAACCGGTTTTCCTGACGCGCGGCGTGGTGGCCCGTGATGCGCGGACGATCGGTAATGGCGGTGACCACCTGAAATTCCGGATCACCGATCCCGCCAATACGAACGTGCAGCTGGAGGCCATTGCGTTCCGGCAAGGGGAGAAATTGGAGTTGTTCCGCTCGGGCCAGCCCTTCAGTTTGCTGTACAACATTGATGAAAACCACTTCAATGGCCAGGTTACGTTGCAGCTGAACGTGAAGGATATGAAACCCGGTGTGGAGCACGTGCTTGAAGCAGAAGGCGCGGCAATGCCTGAAATTTCCGTTACCCCATGACCGGCTCCCTGGTCACCGTGCATGATGACGAATACTGGATGCGGCATGCGCTGCGCGAGGCTGAACAGGCTTTCGCCGCGGACGAGGTTCCCATCGGTGCGGTGATCGTGGCACAGGACCGCATCATTGCGCGTGGCCACAACCTCACCGAGCGATTGAACGACGTTACCGCCCATGCCGAGATGCAGGCCATTACCGCAGCGGCCGAACACATCGGCGGAAAGTACCTGCAGGACTGCACGCTGTACGTCACCGTGGAACCGTGCGTGATGTGCGCAGGCGCACTGGCTTGGGGCCACATGGGGCGGATCGTCTTCGGCGCGTTCGATGAAAAGGCCGGCTACCGCAGGGTAGGGAGCATGCTGCTGCATCCCAAAACACAAGTGACAGGCGGCGTGCTCGAACCTGCATGCGCGGACCTGATGAAGGCGTTCTTCAGGAAGAAGCGGACGTTGAGGGGGTGAGTTGTCGGTTGCCCAATGTCAGTTGTCAGGCTTGGC
>JAGPDT010000021.1 GCA_018057455.1 Flavobacteriales bacterium
TGGGCCGTTGAATTTTCAACTCGACAAAATACACCTGCACATCGTTGCGCTGTTGCGGCCATGTGCTTGTTCTCCACATGCTCAAACTCATTCCCCAATGGAAGCCACACCGCCAATCCATAGGTAGGTGCGCTCTACCGGAGCGCGAGGCGTGCGATCATCTGATTGTCTGATCGACACATCATCTGATCGCCCCCGGCCCCTCCCGGCCGCCGCAAGGGAAGACATGCAAGGCACTTCCAGTGCATTGCATTGTAACTTTCACGGACCGGAACGATGCTTCCGGCCAATACGAACAATGGTGGAACCCATGCGCTTGCGGATCGTGTCACAGTACGTGAAAGCGTTGGCTACGCTGGTACTGGCTTTTGCCACGTTGCCGTGCACCATAGCCCAGAACCTGGTGCCCAACCCGGGGTTTGAGGAAACCGATAGCTGCTGGCAGATCCTCGGCCTTGGAGAGATCCAGGACTGGTATAGCGCCTACCTCACCCCCGACCACCTGCAAAGCTGCTTGCCCTACGGCGCGGTGAACGGGCTGCCCATGAACATGTTCACCTTCCAAGAACCCTACGAAGGGAATTCCTGTGTAGGGCTTTTTACCTACACGCCGTACGATGCAGGTGTGGAGCAACGCGAATGGATCATGGTGCCTCTGCAGGAACCCCTGGTGCCCGGACAGACCTACTACTGCAGTTTCCGGGCGAACGCGGGTTTTGGTGGTAATCTGCTACACCCCACGATCTGGCTGGCCAGCAACCACGTGGGCCTGCTCTTCACCACGTACGATCGGCATTGGCAGTGGGGGGATGCATATCCGGCACCGATCAACTACGCGCACATCGAATACCCTCAGGTCCTCACCGATACAGTGGGCTGGACCCTGGTGAGCGGCAGCTTCGTGGCTGACAGCGCGTACTCCTACGTGATGCTGGGCAACTTCTTCAGCAATGCGCTCACGGATACCTTGCGTTATGCCGACCCGGCAGATGTGGAAGAGTGGTACGATAACAGCTACACATTGATCGATGCGGTTTGCGTGTCGCCCAGTCCTGAGGGATGCGAGTTGAGCCATGGTATAGAGGGGCCGGCAGGAACAGAGCCTTTCGTGTACCCGAACCCGGCCACCGATGTGCTGCTGATCGGTAACGCGGCAGGCGGGGATGTGGTGGTGCTGGACATGCTGGGGCGGCGGGTATGGGGCGGAAGGGTGAACGCGGCTGGTTATACGGTGGGGGTTGCGCATTGGGCGCGCGGTGCCTATGTGTTGCAGGTCAAAGACATGGGAGGTAGGCAGGTCGTGAAGTTCGTATTGACCGAATAGGAGCATCGTTCCGGTCCTGTTGGTTGAACGAACAAACACCGAAGGACATGAGAACGAAGAAGTATTGGCGGCATCTGTTGATCGCCGCATCATTGGGATACGCCGGGCAGGCTTGCGCCCAAGCGGATGTGACCAACCATAATGGTGGCACCGGCTACTACTTGGGCTGGAATTCCAGCGCACCACAAGCCTTGGAAGTGCGCCACAACGGGAACTTCCCGATCCAGTGGTGGACGGATTCCACCCGCAGGATGATCCTGTCCCCCACCTTGACCAACCAAACGGTGAACGGCTTCACGGGTTTGGACCTGAGCGGCTTTTTGGGCATCGGGAACTTTAATCCGGGTTCCTTGTTTGCGCCGCATGAACCTTATGCCATGTTGCATTTGGATGATTGGGGTCTTACTCCTGGTGGATACCGCCCTTGGATGCGCACCGGCACCTTGATCACCAAGGGTACCGACATGGCTTTCTTCGGCATGAAGCCCGGCTTTGCCGGGGCCACACATACCGTTGTGGCCTGGTGTGACAACAGCCCAGCGGAACTTGGCGGCCCCGACATGCTGAAGTTCATCTTTGCATCACACACCGGCGTAAGTACAGGTGTCGCGGGCACCGCCGATGGTCTGGAGGCGGCGCGGTTCCTTCCCCTCTCAAGCGGCAACGCCACCCACTTCGGCCTCGGTGATTGGACCACGGCCGCCACGAACCCCACAGAGCGCCTGGACGTATTGGACGGCCGGGTGCGCATCCGGAAGCTGCCCGATGACGCTGAAGCGGACGGCAAGTTCAAGGTGATGGTGGTGGACGCCAGCAACGACCTCGGTGAGCGCGGGGTGGTGAAGTGGGTGGACCCCTCCAACTTGCCTGGTGCCAGCGGTTGCGAATGGACGCTTCTTGGCCCCCCGGGCAGCAACAGCCATATCGCCACGGCCTATACGGGCAATCCGGGTTGTCCGCAAATGGGCAAGGGCGTGGGGATCGGCGTGTCCGATCCCCTGGCGAAGCTGGACGTTCGGCACCAGGTGTTCAACCAAGGGCTGGGCCGCGTGGCCATCAATGCCACCGTGGTGCCCAACAATGCCCTCCAACCCTTTACCGCGATCACGGCCGCGCATGACGACATCAGTGCCTCCACGGTTCTTTCCTCCACGGGGATCGGGGTGTTCGGCATAGTCCGAAAGGCAAGGGTCATGTTTGGCGTTGTAGGGGAGTCGCTCAAGGATTTCGATGGTCCCAGCGGGGACCTCGTGGGGGTCTATGGCAGGGCGCGCACAGGGGCCTACACCAACTACGCCTTTGCCGCAGGTGTGCTTGGCGAAACGGATGCCCCCAACGCCACCAACAGTTGGGCCGGCTATTTCCGGGGCAATGTGAACGTGCAAGGGGGCGGATACTACCTGAACGGCGTGTTCATAGTCAGTGATGCCCAGTTCAAGACCAACGTGCAGCCCTTGGAGGATCCCTTGGGCACGGTGATGCAATTGCAGCCGCACCGCTATGACCTCCTCTCGGAGGAATACCCGCAGTTGAACTTCTCCACGGAGAGCCAGGTGGGCCTGATCGCCCAGGAACTGGAGGAAGTCATCCCCGGTCTGGTGAGCAACTCCACGATTGCTGCGGTACTGGACACCCTTGGTCAGGAGGTAAGCCCTCAATTGGACTACAAAGCGGTGAACTATGCCGGTTTGGTGCCCTACCTCATCGGCGCGGTGCAACAACAGCAGGCCACCATCGCCCAGTTGCAACAGCAGATCGCCGCCTGCTGCGCCGCCAATCCGGGCATGGCCCCGCAAGATGGAACAACCCCCAAGCAAAGCAGCCAGGCTGGTGAGCTGAAGGAGCAACGCCTGCGGATCATCCCCAACCCGGTGGCCGAGCTCACCACCTTGGAATACGATGTGCCCATGGCCGGCCGGGTGAGCCTGGTGGTAGGCACCATCGACGGCAAGCCCCTGGGCACGTTGCGTGAGGAACAGGCCGAGGCCGGTGCGTACAGCTACACTTGGAACACGGGCCAATTGGCGGCGGGCACGTACCTGTGCACGTACCTGCTCAACGGCGCCGTAGTGGTGCAACGCGCGGTGAAGGTGCGGTGAAGCGGAAGACACGCCGTTCGGGAGTGGGGCGCTGAAGGGCGGTGCCCGTGCGGCATTCCGCATCGCCCGGACGATCCGCTCGGGGGCGGCCCGGACCGGCAACGGTTCCGGGCCGTTCCTTTGTGCACATGAAGCGCGCCCTTGTGAGCGTTACCAACGACCTGGCCACGGACAACCGGGTGCACCGCACCTGCACCGTGCTGCAGGAACTGGGCTTTGATGTGCTTTTGATCGGCCGCAAGCTACCGGGCAGCCTGCCCCTGGAACGCCCCTACCGTACCCGGCGCATGCGGCTGTTGTTCACCAAAGGGCCGCTGTTCTACGCTGAGTACAACCTGCGCCTGTTCTTCGTGCTGCTTTATGGCCGGTGCTCGTTGTTCTTCAGCAATGACCTGGACACGCTGCTGCCCAACTTCCTCGCCGCCCGCTTGCGTGGAAGGCAACTGGTGTACGACACCCATGAGTTCTTCACCGAGGTGCCCGAACTGGTGGACAGGCCCAAGGTGCGCAGCACGTGGCTGGCCATCGAGCGGTGGATCTTCCCCAAGCTGGAAACGGTGATCACCGTGAACCAAAGCATTGCCAACGCCTACCGGGAGCGTTACGGCAAGGAGCTGCACGTGGTGCGCAACATCCCCATGCCCCGCGAGCTGGGCCCGGTGCCCTCCCGCGATGCGCTCGGACTTCCTTCCGACAAGGCCATTCTGGTGTTGCAGGGATCGGGCATCAACGTGGACCGCGGGGCCGAGGAAGCCGTACTGGCCATGCGTGGCCTTGCGCACCATCTGCTGCTGATCATCGGCAGCGGGGATGCGTGGCCCGTGCTGCAGCGGTTGGTGCAGGAGCATGCCCTGGAGGACCGTGTGCGCCTGATCGGCAAGTTGCCCTACGAGCGCATGATGGACTACACCCGCAACGCCGACCTGGGCCTCACCTTGGACAAGGACACCAACCTCAATTACCGCTTCAGCCTGCCCAACAAGCTCTTCGACTACCTGCGGGCGGGCATCCCCGTGCTGGCCACCGACCTGCCCGAAGTGGCCGGCATCGTGCGGCGCTACGATTGCGGCGTGGTGATCCCCACGCCCGATCCCGGATCGCTGCAACAGGCTGTTGAGCTGCTCGGAGCCGATCCGGGCCGCTACGCGGCGTTGCGCAGCAATGCCGTTCGCGCGGCGGCGGACTTGGACGGTGGACGTGAAGCAAGCAAGTTGCGCTCGGTCCTGCAAGCCTTTGCGTAGGGCAGGGTCACGCCGGGGCCTGTTCGTTGCGGATGAAGTGGTACAGCTTGTACACGTCGAAGAAGAACAAGGGGGCCGTGCCAGCCAGGAGCATCCGCTCGACCAAGGGTTGCATCAGGCGGTAGCCTGCGGTGAATACGGAGGTCATGCCCAGGCGGGCCAATTGCCGGTATGTACGCACCACGCCCGTGCCGGTACCATAGCAGCCCGTGGCATACAAGCGGTACAGGTTGCGCTGGGCCTCCCGGGTCTTGGCCAGGAATTCCGTGTTGGTGCTCAGCCCGTTGTGCACCACCGGATTGTCGATGTGGCGAATGGTGATCCCCTGCTCCTTGAGCTGCTGGCCGAACTTGGTGTCCTCATGGCCATAGGTGCGTATCGATTCATCCAACAGCACGTGGAGGAACGCCGCCTTGGCCACCAGGATGTTGTTCAGCGTGATGCTGCGGTAGGGGCTTGTGGCCCGCTGTGAGGCCTTGCGCTCCTCGCGGGCCTTGCCCACCTTCCAGTGCAACCGGTGCTGCACGTCCACCGGTGGCCCGGGCGCATACAAGGTTCCGCCCACCACCACGGCGGCATCGGCCTGGGCCATGTATGCTGCAATGAAGTCCGCCGTGGGAATGCCGCTGTCACAATCCAAAAAGAGGAGCAGGTCCTTCCGCGCGTCCTTGGCCATCAGGTTGCGGATCCGCGAGCGGCCGATGTTCTGCCCCAGCACCTGGTAGGTCACGCCGGGCAGTTCCTGCACGCCTTGGTTGGCGCTGGCCCACAGGGGGGCGGAGCCATCATCGTACACCCTGATCTCATGGTCCAGTGAAAGGGCCACGCATTGTGCCGACAACGCCCTTACGAGCGGTTCCACCCCATAATTGTATACGGGGACCAGGATGGAGAGGGAAGGTGGGGCGCTCATGTCCGGGGCGGTGCGGTCGCTCCGGGGAGCTGTTCCGGCCGCCGTTAGCGTTTGGGGTAGCTGTGGGGTTGCCCTTGGCAGGGCCTGCTTCGGGGCGGCAAATGTCGCGAACGTTCCGCGAACCGCACACCCGATGGTTCATTCACCTTGCACGGAAGCGACCGGGGCCGCGCTCACCTCCAGCAGCTTGGCTTCCTCGCAGCGCACCACGCGGGCATTCACCTTCTTCATGTGCGTGTAGTCGTGCGTGGCCATGATCACGCAGCGGCCGCCGTGGCTGATGGTGTAGAGCAGGTCCACGATCTCGGCCGTGGTCTCGGGGTCCAGGTTGCCCGTGGGCTCATCGGCCAGCACCAGCTCGGGGTTGTTCACCAAGGCGCGGGCTATGCTCACGCGCTGCTGCTCCCCGCCGCTGAGTTCGTGCGGCATCTTGTACCCCTTGTTGCCCAGGCCCACCTTCTCCAGCACCTCCTGCACCTTGGCGTTCATGGCCTTCTTGTCTTTCCAGCCGGTGCTGCGCATCACGAAGGTGAGGTTCTCATTCACCGTGCGGTCGCCCAGCAACTGGAAATCCTGGAACACGATGCCGATCTTGCGCCGTAGGTAGGGCACCTGCCGGCGTTTGAGCTTGCGCAGGTTGAAACCGGCCACGTGGCCCTCACCCTCAACGAAGGGCAGATCGCCGTAGAGCGTGCGCATCAGGCTGCTCTTGCCGCTGCCCGTGCGGCCCACCAGATAGATGAATTCGCCTGCGTTCACGGTGAAATCCACGTGGTTGAGCACCAGGTTTTCCCGCTGGAAGATGCGGGCGTCATGCAGTTCAATGATGGGGGAGGTCTGCGGCATAGGCTACGGTTCGGGTCCCCGCCGGGCGGGCGATCGCCCAAAGGAAGAAAATTCCGCCCTGCTTTTCGGCGTTCTCCCCGGCAATGTCTCAACAACGCGCCGGGGAAGGTGAACACGCGCACGTGGATAAGTCCGACCGCCACGGACGGCATGCGCCCCGGTGCCCCGGACCTTTGAACCGATGAAGAAGCTCCTTCCTCGTCAGGTGCTCCTGCGCCTGGCCTTTCCGCTTGCGCTGTTGCTGGCCCAAATGCCTGTACAGGCCCAGCGGCCCGCGCACTTCGAGCCGCCAGCGGCCCCCTTGGCCCATGCCATGGAACTGTTCGACAAGGCGCAGTACGGCGCTGCGTTGCATGAGTTCGACCGCATCGCCCAACAGGTGCGCGACCTGCATGGCGACCTGCGCGTGGAAGCCGAGTTCTGGGGCGCCATCAGCGCCGTGCGCCTCTTCCACGGCGATGCCAGCCACCGCCTGCTGGCCTTCATCGATGCCCACCCGGAGAACTTCCACGTGCCCGCCGTTCGCCTGGAGCTCTTCCGTTTCTACTTCGACGGCAAACGCTGGCAGGATGCCCTGTACTGGGCCGTGCTGGTGGATGAAACCGCCTTGGGCACCGCCGACCGCACCGAGTTCACCTTCAAAAAGGGCTATGCCCTGTTCATGCACGGCGACCCGGACAAGGCCTTGCTGGAATTCGCGGAAGTGAAGGACGGGACGGGCCTCTACGCCGCGCCCGCCACCTACTACACCGCGCACATCAACTACACCAAGCGCAATTATGCCGCCGCCTTGGAGGGTTTTGAAAAGCTCAAGGACGATGCCGCTTTCGGCCGCGTGGTGCCCTACTACATCGCCCAGATCAAGTTCCTGCAAGGGCACTACGAGGCCTTGCTGGAATACGCCCAGCCCCTGCTGGCCGACCCCGGCAACACCAAGAACAAAAGCGACATCAACCGGCTGGCGGGCGAGGCCTATTTCCGCACCGGCCAGTACAAGGAAGCCCTGCCCTACATCGAAAAAAGCCTGCAGCGCCCAGGCGTGGAGCGCGGCGACCGCTACATCGCCGGGTACGCCTGGTACAAGAACGACCAGTACCAGCAGGCCATCACCCAATTCACCCAAGTGGTGAACAACAGCACCGACAGCCTGGCCCAGCTGGCCGCCTACCACATGGCGGACTGCTACCTGAAGCTCAACCAGAAGAACTATGCCCGCAACGCCTTCAAGAAGGCCTACGACCTGGGCAATGACCCCAACGTGGCCGAGGATGCCCTCTTCAACTACGCCAAGCTCGCCTATGAGCTCTCCTTCGACCCCTACAACGAGGCCATCATCGCCCTGCGCGACTACATGGCCAAATATCCCGGCTCCGCACGCCATGACGAAGCCCAGGAATTCCTGCTGGACGTGTACCTGAAGACCAAGAACTACGAGGCGGCCTTGGCCGCCCTGGACGCGATCAAGACCAAGGACCTGCGCCTCAAGGAAGCCTACCAGAAACTGGCTTTCGACCGTGGCGTGGAACTTTATGAAGGGCGCCAATACGCCGAGGCCCGCAAATTCTTCCAGAAGGCCCTCGTTTTCCCGGTGGACCCCAAGGCCACGGTGCAGGCACACTACTGGGCCGGTGAGGCCAGCTACGCCTTGGGCGACTACGATGCGGCCCTGGCCAAGTATGATGATGTGCGCAACGCCGGCGGCGCCTATGCCAGCGCCCTGTATGAACAGGCCAGCTACGGCATGGGCTACGCCTATTTCAAGCAGAAGCAGTACGGCGAGGCCGCCACCGCCTTCCGCCGCACCGTGGAACACGCCGACCTGCCCAAGGCCCAGCGCAATGATGCCCTGGTGCGCACCGGCGATTGCTTCTACGTCACCAAGGATTTCGCCGCGGCCATCACCTGGTACGACAAGGCCATCAGCGCCGGTGCCGCCGCGCGTGATTATGCCCAGTACCAGAAAGGCGTGTGCCAAGGCCTGGAGAAGAAGAACGACCAGAAGATCGCCACCCTCAAGCAGCTGCTGCGCGACAAGCCCAACAGCCAGTATGCCGCCGATGCCAAGTTCCAGCTGGGCGAAACCTACCTGAACATGGGCAAGGATGCTGAAGCGCTGGACTTCTACAAGCAGGTCACCGGCCAACACCCCAACTCGCCCCATGTGCGGCAGAGCATGCTGCAATCCGCCCTCATCGACAAGCGCCAAGGCCGGACCGCACAGGCCCTGGACGGCTTCAAGGCCGTGGTGGCCAAGTACCCCACCATGGACGGCTCGCGCGAGGCCCTCACCGGCATCGAGAGCATCTATTCCCAGCAGGGCGACATGGCCGCCTACGAAGCGTATGTCCGCTCGCTCACATTCGTGGACGCGGCCTCGCTGGACCTTGACGAGAAATACTTCCGCAGCGCCGAGCAGCTCTACTTCGCCGAACAATGTGACCAGGCCGTGGGCGCTTTCAGGGACTACATCAGCAAGTACCCCAAAGGGGCCTTCGTCACCAATGCGGAATTCTATGCGGCGGACTGCCTCTACCGCGCCAAGAAGGCGGAGGAGGCCCTGCCGGGGTTTGAACGAGTGGCCGCCGCGGGCGAAGGGCAGTTCCTGGAACCCTCCTTGGCCGCCGCCAGCCAGATCCTGTTCCAGGCCGGGCGGCAAGAAGCCGCGCTGCCCTACTTCACCCGGCTGGCCCAAGTGGCCGCCTTGCCGGTGAACGTGCTTGCCGGGCAGGCCGGTCGCATGCGGTGCCTGGTGCAAATGAACAGCACCGCCGAGGCCGCCGAGGCCGCCAAACAGGTCCTGGCCAATGGCGATGCCAACGCCGACCTCAAGGCCGAAGCCGGCTTGGCCGTGGGGCGCGGCGAGATCGGGAACGGTGAGCTCGACGCCGCCTACAACCGCTTCAAAGCCATTGCCAATGGGTCCAAGAATGCCTACGGCGCCGAGGCCGCCTACCAGATGGCCTACGTGCGCTACCTGCAGAAACGCTACAAGGACGGAGAGAAGGAGGTGCTCGACCTGGCCAAGAAATTCCCCAGCTACGACCACTGGAAGGCCAAGGCCTTCATCCTGCTGGGCGATATCTACGTGGGGCTCGAGGACCTCTTCCAAGCCAGGGCCACCTTGCAAAGCGTGGTGGACAATTGCGACGAACCCGACCTGGTGGAACAGGCGGCCCAGCGCTTGGCCAACATCACCGAGGCGGCCGAACCAAAGGCGCCCGGTGCCGATCTGAACCCCACGCCCGACGAAGAATGAACACCAAGACCACAGCATCAGCCGCCCGTACCGGCACCCTGGCCCTGGCCACCTTGGCAGGCGTGGCGGCTTGGGCCCAAAGCGGCGAGGAGTACTACTTCAACGGGATCTACAACCCCACCTTGGCCGACGTCAACAAGATCGACCTGCAACCGCAAGCGTACGATACTATCCTGCCCGAGAAGAACATCACCTACCAGCTGCTGGCGGTGAAGGGGGAGGTGCCCGCCCATGTGGACAGCATCGAAGCCGCACGACTCAACATCCAATTGGCGCAGGAGAAACTCCACAAAGGCTTCGCCAAGGCGGGGTTTGGCCTCTACACCACGCCGCTCGTGGAGTTCAACTACGACCAAACAAGGTCCAAGACCAACGGATACGGCTTGCATTACCGCCACCTGAGCAGCAACGGCGGCATCAGCGGCCGCGGACCCAGCGACTACAGCTTCAACACCATCGACGGCTACTACACCGCCTACCTCCGCCAACACACCGTCCAGGGCCGTGTGGCCTATGACCGCCGGCGCGTCGGCTACTACGGCTACCCCAGTACCGACAGCCTGGAGAACCGCATGCTCACGGCGGTCACCCCGCCCGACGATACCCGCGAGCAGGTCTACAACGACATCGGTTTCGACCTGCGCGTGAAGAGCCTCTTCAAGGACAGCACCAAACTGGCCCATGATGCGGGTTTGCGCGTGGACAACTACACCAACCTCAGCGGCAGCCGGGAACTCAACGTGGTGCTGGATGCCCAGCTCTCCATGCAGCAAGGCAACGAAACCTTCGGGGGCGAGGTGCTCATCGACAACAACGCCTACCGCGGTGTGCGTGACACCTTGGCCGACCTGCGCCAGAGCGGTACCATGGTGGGCCTGTCGCCCCATGTCTCCACCACCGATGGCAAGTACCTGGTGCGCATCGGCGCCGGCATCTTCGTGGACGCCCAAGGCGAAAGCAGCTTTCATTTCTACCCGCAGGCCTATGCCCAATACCGCCTTTTCGACGATATCCTGGTGCCCTACGCGGGCGTGGACGGCAGGCGCATCCGCAACAACCTGCGCAGCCTCACCCGCGACAACCCCTTTCTGGTGGGGGCCCCGCTGCTGGCCAACGCCAGCCTGATGTATGACCTTTACGGCGGCCTGCGCGGGAGCCTCAGCCAGGATGTCGGCTTCGATGTGCGCATCTCCAACAGCCGCATCAAGGACCGCCCGCTCTTCCTGGGGCGCCAGACCATCCACGACAGCCTGCGCTACGGCGACCGCTTCATCGCCGTGTACGACCAAGTGGACCAATTGGACATCAGCGGTGAGCTGCGCTACAGCCATGATGAGCACATCAACGTCCAGGGAGGCATCCACCTCTTCAACTACGGCACCGAGGACCAAGCCCAAGCCTGGAACCTGCCCATCTACACCATCAACTTAGGCGCGGTGTACGACTTCCAGGACAAGCTGCTGGTGAAGCTCGAAGCCCAGTTCAACGGCAGGCGGGAAATGCCCCTCACCGTGGCTTCCGGTTGGAACGACCTTTCACCAGCACCGCAAAGCACCGGGGCTCCGGGCTACGTGGACCTGTTCCTCGGCCTGGAATACCGCTACACCAAGCGGCTCAGCGTGTTCCTGGAGTGCAGCAACCTGAGCGCTTCCAAGTACGAGCGCTGGTACAACTACCCCGTTCAGCGTACACTGGTGCTGGGCGGCGCCTCCTTTGCGTTCTAGGACCAGCGGCAACCAGCTGGCCCACAGATGGTCCGGCAACCCAGCGGGTGGCCAGCGCCCACGGGGTTTGTGCAGGTTATCAACAGAGCGGGGCGTGCTGTTGGTAAATATCAAGGAGCCCCGCGTCCGTATTGGACATTGACCGTGCCCGGCGCCCACTTGGGTGGTATCTTCGCGTGCCCTTGAAAACCGGGGGTGGATCCCAGCGAAAAATGGCAGAAACAGTGGAAATGAGCGAAGCGAAGAAGGCGGCGGCGGCCGGGTACGGTGCGGACAGCATCCAGGTGCTGGAAGGCCTCGAGGCCGTGCGCAAGCGGCCCGCGATGTACATCGGTGATATTGGCATGAAGGGCCTGCACCACCTGGTCTACGAAGTGGTGGACAACTCCATCGACGAAGCCTTGGCGGGCCATTGCGATACCATCAATGTGTCCATCCTGCCCGGCAACAGCATCCGGGTGAAGGACAACGGCCGCGGCATCCCCGTGGCCATGCACGCCAAAGAGGGCCGCTCCGCGCTGGAGGTGGTGATGACCGTGCTGCACGCAGGCGGAAAATTCGACAAGGACAGCTACAAGGTCTCCGGCGGCCTGCACGGCGTGGGCGTCAGTTGCGTCAACGCGCTCAGCGACATGCTCCTCGCGGAGATCCATCGGGACGGCAAGGTGTACCAGCAGGAGTACAGCCAGGGCAAACCCAAGTACTCCGTCAAGGAGGTGGGCTCCTCCACGGAACGGGGCACCATCGTGACCTTCCACCCGGACACCACCATCTTCCAGGTCTCCGAGTACAACTACGACACCCTGGCCGCCCGCCTGCGTGAACTGGCCTACCTCAACAAGGGCATCACCCTCACCCTCACCGACGAGCGGCACCCCAACGATGACGGCAGCTTCGTGACCGACACGTTCCATAGCGACCTGGGCCTGGTGGAGTTCGTGAAGTACCTGGACGGCACCCGCCTGCCGATGATCGAGTCGGTGATCTACATGGAAGGGGAGAAGCAGGGCATCCCGGTGGAGATCGCCATGATCTACAACGACTCCTACACCGAGAACATCCACTCCTACGTAAACAACATCAACACCCACGAGGGGGGCACACACCTGGCCGGCTTCCGCCGCGGGCTTACCCGCACGCTGAAGAAGTATGCCGACAACAACGGGGCCACCAAGAACCTCAAATTCGAGATCACCGGCGACGACTTCCGCGAGGGCCTCACCGGTGTGATCAGCGTGAAGGTGCAGGAGCCCCAGTTCGAAGGCCAGACCAAGACCAAGCTGGGCAACAGCGAGGTGATGGGCGCGGTGGACATCGCCGTGAGCGAGATGCTGGAGAACTACCTTGAGGAGCACCCCAAGGATGCCAAACGCATCGTGGACAAGGTGGTGCTGGCCGCCACCGCACGCCATGCCGCCAAGAAGGCGCGCGAAATGGTGCAGCGCAAGGGCGCCGGCAGCGGCATGGGCCTGCCCGGTAAGCTCGCCGATTGCCAAAGCAAGGATCCCGTGATCGGCGAAATCTTCCTGGTGGAGGGCGATTCCGCGGGCGGTACCGCCAAACAGGGACGCAACCGCGAGTTCCAGGCCATCCTGCCCCTGCGCGGCAAGATCCTCAACGTGGAGAAGGCCATGGTGCACAAGATCTACGAGAACGAGGAGATCCGCAACATCTACACCGCGTTGGGCGTGTCCATTGGCACCGAGGAGGACAGCAAGGCCCTCAACATGGAGAAGCTGCGCTACCACAAGGTCATCATCATGAGCGATGCCGATGTGGACGGCAGCCACATCCAAACCCTCATCCTCACCTTCTTCTACCGCTACATGAAGGAGCTGATCGAGAACGGCCACGTGTACATCGCCACCCCGCCCCTCTACCTGGTGAAGAAAGGGAAGGAGGCCGTGTACTGCTGGACCGATGAGGAGCGCGACCGCAACATCGAGCGCATGAAAGGCGCCACCAAGGACGCCAGCGTGCATGTTCAACGCTACAAGGGCTTGGGCGAAATGAACGCCGAACAGCTGTGGGAAACCACCATGAACCCCGAAAGCCGCACCCTGCGCCAAGTGACCATCGACAACGGCAGCGAAGCCGACCGCATCTTCAGCATGCTCATGGGCGATGAAGTGCCTCCCCGACGGGATTTCATCGAGCGCAATGCCGTCTATGCCAAGCTGGACATTTGATCCATCACCCCCTTCGGCCCCCACGGCCGAACCGATCACAATGCCCCGGCCACCCGGGGCTTTGTGCGTTTTGGGAGGCGCCGGCCACAACGTTGCCGTATCCCGGATGGACCTGCCGGAAGGGGGCTACCGAAGGAGGGTCACATGGCCCTTCAGCTCGTACGGCTCCACGCTGTGTTGGCCGTATGCCCTCACGGACCACACGTAAACACCCGCCTCCATGTTGGTGCCGTTGCGGGTGCCGTCCCAGCCCGCGCCAGGGTCCGTGGTTTCAAAGATCCGCTCTCCCCATCGGTTGTACACCACCAGATGGAAGCCCTCCGGTGAAAGACCGGTGCCTTGGACATGGAACACGTCGTTGCGCCCATCTTCGTCAGGTGTGAACGAATTGGGCACGAACAGCCCAAATCGGTCCAACACCGCCACGGACCGGCACGCCATGTCCACACAGCCGTTTGCCGTGATGGCGCTCAGGCAAACGGCATATTCCATGGCCACCCCCACGGGGAACACATGCACCGGCGACGGTTCCGTGCTGCCCGTGCCATCGCCGAAGTCCCATAGGAAAGCAATGGCCTGGTCATTGGAGTAGTTGGTGAAGGTCACTCTGGGGTCGTCCACGAACACGGTGGCGGGATCCGCCGTGAAGCTTGCCACCACCGGTGGGGGGCTGCCGATCACAGCCGTACCGCTGGCGCTGCAGCCATCGCCGTTCCACATGGTGAGCGGATAGCTGCCCGGGCACAAGCCGATGAACAGACCGGTGGCCTGTGGCGCACCCCCGCCCAAACTGTACAGTACCGCGGTGGGATCCATGACCTGCACCGTACCGTCGCAACTGCTGGTACAGTTCGCATTGGTGGAGACGAACTCACCCATGGCGATCGGCGCCGGTTCCGGTATGTTGAAGCTGATGGCCGCAGCGCAGTTGTTCGTGTCCGATACGGTGAGCAAGTAGCCCCCTGCACAATAGCCGGCGGAGATCGGTACCGGGCCACCGTTCCCGGTAGTGAGTGCAAAGCTGTACCCCGAGGGGCCTACGTTGCCGCCTGTCACGTTCACGTTGTAGCTCCCATCGCATGATCCGTTGCACAGCGTTGAGCTTGCCTCCACCACGGGAAGGATCGCGTCGGTGAAGACAAGCACAACACTATCCGTGAAATGGCATCCTTCGGTGCTGGTGGTGTTCCAAGCGGCAACGAACCGGCCCGCCACAGGGCTGGCTACCGGGCTGTTGGCTGTATTTGGAGTGGTGAATACCAGCTCCTGCGGGCCGCTCCAGGTACCGGAGGCCCAGGTGCCTGATGCTTGCAGCTCGGTGCCCAGCGTACAGCTCACGGCATCAGGCCCTGCGCTGGGCGCCGCCACCAGGGCCACGTTCACCGAGGCCAGGTTATCAGTGTTGGGGCAAGGCGCTGGGGCGGGCACCAGGTAGGTGTAGGAGCCGGGCAGGTCCATGATGGGGTCGTACATTCCACTGTGTGGAAGCCCCGTAGGGCCGGTCCAGCTTCCGTTCGCGTCAGGCGTTCCGCCCAGCAGGCCGGACAATTCCACGGGGGCACCGTCAGGGCACAAGGTTTCCGCCCCGCCCGTTCCCGGATCCGGTGCTGGCTGCACGGTGATCACCAATTGGGCGGTGTCCGACGGGCAGGGTGCCACTCCGGCCACCACGTACCTATAGGCACCTGCGATCCCACTGGCAGGGTTGAACATTGCACCGGCAATTCCGCCGGGACCGGCCCACGTGCCACCGCCATCCGGTGTCCCGCCCAGTTCGTCCAACAGAACGATCGGGGCGTTGCTGGAACACAGGGCGATGCTTGCGTCCATGCCTGCGTTTGCGTATGGCACCATGTCCGCCGTGACGAAAGCCGTGTCATCGGCGCATGCCGCAGCCGCGGAGACTACATACCAGTAGGTGCCCGGCAGCATGGTGCCCGGTGCGAAGCTGCCATTGGTCACCGGGCTGGGCCCGTTCCATGCCCCGCCAGGGTCCGGATCGCCGCCGAGTGCGTTCAACAAGGCTACCGGTGCATCGCTTGTGCATAGCGTGAACGACCCATCACTGCCGGCCTGGGGTGCTTGTTGCACAGCGATGGCCACCGTGCTGCTGTTGCCCAAGCAGGGTGCGGGCAGGCTGATGGAATAGGTATATGTGCCCGGGGACATGGTGGCTGGATCGAACACGCCGCCCGCTACGGTGCTGGGGCCGCTCCAGGTGCCACCGGCCGCGGGGAAGCCGCCCAACAGGCCCTGAAGGCCAACGGGCGCATCCGTGGCGCACAGTGTCAAACTGCCGGAGGTGCCGGTGTTGGGCAAAGGCGAAACAGTAACCTCCACCGCGGCCGTGGCGGAGGGGCATGGTGCAGGGCCGTTCACCGTGTACGCGTACAGGCCCGGGAACATCGAGGCGGCATCGAACAAGTTGTTTACCACCGCACTCGGACCGCTCCAGGTTCCGCCGGTGGCCGGCGTGCCTCCCAGCGCATCAACAAGGCTCGCAGGGGCTTGGCCCAAGCAAAGTGTCATGGTCCCGTCGCTTCCGGCATCCGCCGCTGGTTGCACGCTTACCGTAACCGTGCTGTTGCTGCTCACACAGGGCGGCGGCACGCTCAGGGCATAGGTGTACACACCCGGTGCCATGCTCGCCGGGTTGAATGCACCGCCCACAACCGCTGAAGGCCCGCTCCAGGTGCCGCCCATGTCCGGTGTACCGCCCAACTGGTTGAAAAGGACCACCGGCCCCGCCGTGCTGCACACCGTTATGGACCCATCGGTTCCGCTGTCGGGCGTTGAAACCACCTGCACTGTAATGGTGTATTGGGCGGTTGCATTGAGGCAGGCCCCCGTACCGTTCACGGTGTAGGTGTAGGTGCCTGCCGCGTCCGTGCCGGGCACAAACAGGCCGTTGTGGCCGCTTCCGCCGGGGGCGCTCCACGTGCCCCCCGGTTCGGGGGTGCCGCTGAGCCTGTCGTTCATGTTGAAGGCCGTGCCTGCGTCACACACCGTTATCAGCGTGTCGGTGCCCGGCCCGGGAGGCGGCTCCACGGTGATCGTTACACAGTCCGTGACTGCACAGTCCGGATGTTGTTCCTGGTGCACAGTGACACAGTATTGGGTGGTGGTGGATACCGTGGCCACAGGGGCGGCAATGGCGGGGTTGGAGAGTCCCGTGGCCGGGCTCCAGTTGTACACCAAGGCACCGCCGGGGCAGCTGGCGGTGCCGTTCCACACTACACCATTGGCCGGGTTGCTCCCGCTGTACAATTGTTGGCCTTGCCCGTTGGCAAAAGTGAAGGTCTGCTGCGGCCCGCCGAGCCAGCCGCCAGCGGCATAGCTCAGACTGAGCGAGGCACCATGCGGGACCGGAATGCCATAATGGATGCTGGAGCCGGCCGGAAGCGTATAAGTGCCGGTGTTGCCGTTGATGGTCACAGTGACCGCACCGTTCACGGTCCATCCATTCCCGCCGGAATCATACAGCCACAGGTCGTACAGGCAGGTGTCCGTGATCGGGCTGTTGGCCATGGAGGCAAGTAGTGGTAGGTGGGCGTTGGTGCATACGATGTGGTCCGCACCCGCGTCCACCACCAAGTCCGGTGTAATGGTCACCAGCACGGTGGTGTCGTACGTGCAGCCGAAGTTGTCCAAGGCGGTGTACATGAAGGGGTAGGTGCCCGGGGCGAGGTTGCCGATGGTGGCCATGTTGCAATCCGCGCTGGTTGCCTGGATGCCCGGGCCGCTCCAGTAGCTGCTGTCGCAAGCTGCGCCGTACACCGGGGTGAAGGAGAACAGGCTGGGGAACAGCGATGGGTCGAAATCGATGGACCAGTCGCACATGAATCCGTTGTCCAAGCTCCAGAAATCGCACACTTCAAAGGTCCAGGTACCATTCAACGGGGAACCGAGCAAGTTGCCCAGCGGCTGCACCGGGGTGTAGGTGCCGGGTATCAGGGCGTTGGAGGCGGGGGTGCCACCGGGCATGACGTGGGGCGTGGAGCCGCTCGCTGCACTCTGCGCCCACGTGCCCCATGGCGCCGTGGCGCTCCAGCAGTAGTTCCAGCAGGTTCCCGCCACGGGGTTGCCCTGGTTGTCCAGGTCATTGGCCCCACCGACGTAGGTGCCATCGCCCCCCTGTTGGTGCAGCACCGCGGATTGCCCGTTGGGACTGATGATGCGCACCACCAGGTCGGCCATGTACGAATGCTCCATGTTCACGCAAATGCCCAGCAACTGGTTGATGTCCGTGAGCGTCTGCCCCGCCCCGAACTGCGTGTAGTTGATCGTACTGGTGAAGCATTGGCCAGCGCCCCCGGGCATGGCCACGGCTCCGCCGAGGTTGGCCTGGGGCAGTTCGGTCCATGTGGTGCCGGTGACCTGGCCGTTCAATGCGATCGTTTCATTGGGGCAGGCCGTGGTGCCGCCGGTACCGGTGAATGCCGGTGTGGTGCCCACCAAGGTGGTGAGGGCAATGGTGTTGTTGCTGGCGCATCCCTGATCGTCCACCACAACCAATTGTGCCGTGTATGCACCGGGCAGCGTGTAGGTGTGCGCCAACGACGACGGTCCATTGTTCACCACCATGCCATCGCCCAGGTCCCACGAGTAGCTGGCGATGGTGGCGCCGGCGGCCGCGAAGGAACCGCTGCCATCAACGCTGACGGCCCCCCCTGGACAGATCCGGACCGGAAGCAGGGATCCGTTGGTGGCCACGGCGGTGGGACGTACACAGGGTTGAAAACAACTGATCAACGCGGTGAACTGACCGGTGCCGTTGTTGTTGGAACGGAATACCACGGTGAGGCAGCCCGTGGGGTTCGAGGCCGTGGCCGATACCGACTGGCCTTGCAGCTGCGTTCCGGTCCACGTGCCCAGCACGGGTGCCGAGGTGTTGTTGCCGTCGTGGATGGTGAGAGCATCGATGGGGGCCGCCCCTGCCGCGCTCAGGTTGAAGATGATGAAGTCCAGCGCAACCGCGCCGCCCGGTGCATCGGGGCACAGGGTGTAGGTGTAGTTCTCGTTGTTGGCATAACCGGTGGCCCCTTCACCGCCGCTGTCCATGAAGGCACCGGTGCAGCTGCTCCCGGTGCCGTTCATCATGGGGAAGGTCTGGCCATGCACCTGCACCTGCACGACCGGAAGGGCAGCGAGCAACGCCGCCACGGCCAACCACTGCCGCCCGTGGCGGCGTGGAAAGGAAAGACTTAGGAACTGCAAGTATGGCAATCCCATGGGGCAAAGGCACGGGTTCAAGGTGGGGTGGAAGACCGGTGGACCGAAGGTGAAAAACCGGCCCAGCCGCTGACCAAACTACATACAAGAACCCGCGAAAAGCCCACTTAGCCGAAGAAAATGATCGCACCATAAATTGCCGATATCGGTCGGCGCATGGAGGCAACCCTGGCCCAACCCCCGCGTCCGTCGGCAGCTCCCTATCGTACCACGGTCACGTGGCCGCGCAGGTCATGGTTCGTGCGGGTGTACACGGATTGCGCATGCAACATCCAGTTGTACACGCCGGTCTGCACCTTTTTGCCTTTATAGGTGCCATCCCACCCTGCATGGCGGTCTTTGGTCTCAAACACCGGTTCACCCCAACGGTTGAACACCATGAAATGGTATTCCGCATCGGCGATGTCGTTGCCCGACACAAAGAGCAATTCGTTCAGCCCATCCCCGTCCGGTGTGAAGGCCGTGGGCACATACACCATGAAGATGTCGTCCACGTTCACCAGGCGGATCACGCTGTCCATGCAGCCCAGCTCGTTCCAAGCCGTGAGCTGCACCCGGTAGATGCTGCCGTATTCATCGCTGAAGGTGATGCTCGTGTCCGGTGCGGTGGATGCCGCCAGTCCGGCGAAATCCCACAGGAAACCCGTGGCTGTTGGGCCGGCCGTTTCCTGGAAATGCACTTCCGTGTTGAAAATGTCCGGCGGACGTGGGGTCCAGGTGAAGTCCGCATGAGGCATGTCGATCACCGTGATCAGGTCGTTGAACAGCGAGTCGGCGGTGCAGCCGTTGGGCCAATGCACGGTAATGTCCACGTCGAAGGTCCCGTAAGGCATGTACAAGTGGGGCAAGGCCATCGGTCCACCGGCCAAGGTGATGCCGTCACCAAACCGCCAATCGGCCGTTCCTCCATTGGTGGTGTCCACCAGGGTGAATTGCACCTCGAAGGGCACGCAGCCGAGCACCGTGTCCGTGTTCAGGATCAAGGGCGGCAGGGGAAGGATGTCCACCGTGGTGCAAGCCGTCACCGGTGGCGTTTCGCATCCATCGCGCAAGGTCACGCAATACGTGGTGGTCTGGGTCAGGTTCACGCGGAGCGTATCCTGGGCAAAGGCTCCTAGGCCCCAGTCGAAGGTGTACTGCCCATCGCCGCCGTAGGCGCTGTCGGTGGCCAGCACCACATCCACTTCCGGGCAGCTGATCACCGTGTCGGTGACCAATAAGTGCAGTGAGTCGCGCACGGTGACCGCCACGGCGATGGTGTCGGACAAGCAGTTGTTGGTGTCGGTGGCGAAGATGCGGAACACCGTGGTGGTGGCCGGGCTCACCGGGTGAAGGGTATCTCCCGTGGCGCCGTCACCCCAGTGGATCAACAAGGGGGCGCTTCCCCCGATCGCGGTGGCCCCCAGTTGGGCCGTGCCGTCCAGGCAGATCGTGGTGTCGGTGCTCACAGTGTTCAGCAGCAAGGCCGGTGGCTGTTGGATCTCCGCCATCAAGCTGTCCGTGCAACCGTTTCCATTGGGCCCGTCCTGGATCAGTACCTGGTATTCGCCGGCAGGCGCATGGAGCGTATCTCCAACCGCACCAATAATGCTGCGTACCACCGACCCGGTGTTGTCCGTCCAGATGTAGTTCCATGGACCGTTCGCCCCGTTGCTGTTCACCACGATGGATCCATCCATGCCGCCATGGCACAGATGGTCGGTGACGGTTGTGGTGTTCGTATTGGCCGACGGTGGGTTGACCAGTACGCTGTCCACGCTTCCGCACAAGGGATGGCCCGCCGGAAAGGCATGCAGCGTGTACCAGGTGGGCACCGTGGGTGAGGCTGTTGGGTAGGGTGTGCTGGTGTTGGAAAGCCCGGCACCAGGTGACCACTGGTATGTGATGGTGCCCAGGGGCAATGGCAGTTGCAGGCCCGGTTGCAACAGGATCGGGGAGCCGCACACCAACCAGGGGTCCACGGTTACGCCGGGTGTCACGTTGATCGTCAACGTGGTATCGTAGGTGCAGCCGAAGTTGTCGGTCACCGTGTAGGTATACACGTGCGGGCCAACGGCAAGTGGCCGGGCGACATACTCCAGCGGGTTCAATGGGTCGTTGGTCAGCGCCGGTCCGCTCCAGTAACTGCTGTCCGAGTGGGCAATGCCCGGGATGGGGGTGTATGTGGCGTCTTCGGGCAGTATGGAAGGGTCGAAGTTGATGCCCCAGGAACAGATGAAGCCGTTGTCCGCACCCCACCAGTCATTGAAGGTCAAGGTCCAGGTGCCGTTCAAGGGTGTGCCCGCCAGGGGGTTGAAGGAACCCACCGCTTGGTAGGTGCCCGCCGGCAGGCTCGTGCCACCTCCGGCATTGGCGGCCCAGGTGCCGTTGGTGGCCATGGGGCTGAAGCAGTACTCCCAGCATGTGCCGATCTGGGGGTTGCCTTCATCAAAGTCGTTGGGAATGCCCAGGAAAGTTCCTCCTCCACCTTGTTGGTGCAACATCACGCTCGCTCCGTTGGGCGCGGTGAGCTGCAAGGTGAAATCGCCCATGAACGAGTGCTCCATGCTCACGCAAACCGAAAGGAAATCGTTCACGCTCGGCAGGGTGGCACCGGGTGGGAAGGCGGAAAAGGTGATGGAGCTGCTGAAGGGGGTGCCAAGTTGGTCGGGCAGCATCAGGCCGCCGCCGAAGTTGGCGTCCGGTATGCTGGTCCAGGTGGTGGGTGAAATGGACGTGGTGGCGGTGAGGTTCACCGATTCGCCCGAACAGAAGGTGATGTTGCCGAAGTTGGTGAAGGTGGGCGGCAGGCTGATCTGCACCGGCAACTGCATGGAGTTGATGTTCACGCAGCCGTTGTCGTCGGTAACGGTGAGGTTCACCACATGTTGGGCCGGGGGGCCTTGGAATACATGGTCCAGCACCGGTCCGCTGGTGCTGTCCACGGTGCCGTCGCCGAAGTCCCAATGGTACTGTCCAATGTTGAAGCCGCTGGCCGCGAAGGACCCGGTGGCATCAAAGCCCACGGCCTCTCCTTGGCAGATCAGGGCGGGCGCGGCCTCGCTCATCACGGCCCACGCCGTGGGCGGCTCGCAGGGATGGCTGCAACTGATGCTGGCCGTGAACACGCCGGTGCCCGTGGCGTTGGAGGTGAACTCCACGGTGAGGCAGCCGCTGGTATTGGCAAAGCTGGCCGAGACGATCCCAGGTGAGTTGGTTCCAGACCACGTGGCGATCAGTGGCGCTGATGTGTCGGTCCCGTCGTAGATGGACAACTGGTCGGTGGGCACCGTTCCGGCCGCGGAAAGATTGAAGATGACGAAGGCAAGGGAGATCGCGCTGTCTGCATCCGCCGGGCAGATGGTCATCACGTAGTTCTCGTTGTCACCGTAGCCGCTGCCGCCTTCACCGCCGCTGTCCAGCAGGGCTCCGCCACAAGTGGTCACGTTGCCGCCGTTGATGAGGAAGACCTGCCCCTGGGCACAGGGGGCTGCCAGCATGAAAAGCAAGAACAAGAGCCAGTGGTACGTTACCCGGAAGAACATGGATGGTCGAATTGCCTGATCGCGGTGATGACGCACTTCTAAGCCCAATTGGTGCCTAAGATCGACAAGGTCCGGCGCGCTTGGGCAACAGGAACCCCGGATTCTTGGAACGCCGCCTCAACGCTCCCCTGGACCGCTTGCCCGTGGAACCAGGCCTATCGCACCAATTGCACGGTGCCGGTGAAGGTCTCCGTGCGTTGGCCGGTGGCCACGTCGGCCACCCACACGTAATGGGCAGCGGGCAGCACCGCTCCTTGGTTATGGGCCTTGCCCAGCCAAGGTCGGCTGGCGTTGCTGGTACTGTACACCAACCGCCCGGCCGGATCATATACGGCGAAGCTGAACTTGGCCCGTAGTTGCAGGAGGGTCTGCGGCATGAAGCTGTCCTCTTGGCCGTCGCCGTCAGGTGAGATCCGTTTGGGCGCGGCCAGGTCAAAGTCATGGTCGATGGTCAATTCCTTCACCTTCCGGTCCACACAGCCCGTTGCATTGGTCACTGTTTGCACCACTTGGTAGGTTCCCTTCTTCCGGTACACGTGGTCCGGGTTGGCATCGGTGCTCACCGCGCCGTCGCCCAAGTCCCAGTGGTAGCTGTGTGCGCCTTCTGCGCGGCTCTCGAAATGCACGCTCGGTACCTGCCCCGGGTATTCCTGCTTGATGATGTTGAAGGTGGCCAGGGGTGCCTCATGGATCACGATCATCCCGCTGCTGGCCTTGTTGCGGATGGAACCAGCCCCCGATGAGGTCATGGACAGCATGACCTGGTACGTGCCGGGCTTGGTGAAGACGTGCTCGGGATCGGCCTTGTTGCTGAAGTTGCCATCGCCGAAGTTCCACAGGTAGATCCCGTCTTCGGGCATGTGTTCCACGGTGAAATGCACCGGGTCGCCCGGGCAGGTCTCCTTGGTGCTGGCCCGGAAGAACGAGGCCGCATCCGGCGGTGTCCCGGCAGGAGGTGCAGCCGGGGTGTTGCCCGTTGTTGCCTTGGTGGTTACCGGTCGTGGTCGTGTCTCCTTCGCCGGGGACTTGGTCTTCCCTGCGGCGTTGTCACCCCAGGTGGTTCCACTTCGGGGCGCTTGCGGTTCCATCCTTGTAGCGGCGGCTTCCAACGACTCGCCCGGCATTTCGGGGCTGCTGCCGGACTGCAGTGTGGGGGCAGCAACTGGATCGGCCGGTTGGGATGTTTGGGTTTCCGCCAGTTGGCTGCCTTTGTCCATACCTATATAGTAGGCGGTGCCACCGATCAACAGGCCACCGGCCAGGAGCAACCCGGCCACCAGCGCGCGGCCGTGCCCCCAGCCTCGCACTCCGCTGCTCAGCGCCCGGTCCATCTGCGCCCAGTCCGCCGCATTGTAGGGCACCTCATAGTGCTCCAACCGCTCTTTGACCTGCCGCTCAAAGGCATCCATATCGTTCATCTTTTCCACCATTGCTGCGCTTAAGTGGTGCGGTCACGCTGTTTCAGCAACTGCTTGAGGTTCGCCTTTGCTTTGGCCAAATTGCTTTTCGAGGTGCCGATGTTGATGTCCAACGTTTCGGCGATTTCCTTGTGGGTCATTTCCTCGAAGACGTACAGGTTGAAGACCGTGCGATAGGCCGGGGTGAGCTTCTGCATGGCATTGATCACGTCCGCCGGCTTCACCTCGGCCCAAGCGGCCTGTTCCTCCGTGCTTTCCTCCGGAATGTCCTCGAACTCCTCCATGCTGCGGTCTTCGCCCAGGAGCAGGTAGGAATGCTTGGCCCGCCGGAAGTGGTCGATCGCGGTGTTCACCATGATGCGGCGCACCCACCCTTCGAAACTGCCGGACCGGTTGAACTCCCCCAGGTTGCGGAACACCTTGATGAAACCGTCCTGCAGGATGTCCTTCGCCTGGTCGTGGTTCTTGGTGTAGCGAAGGCAGATGGCCATCATCTTGCCGTAGAAGACTTCGTAGACCCGCTGCTGGCTCTTGCGTTCGCCGGCCAAGCAGCCATCGATGAGGCTGTCGTACGCTTGTCCCGATGGGTCCATGGTTTTCCATGCAGGTCCAAGACGCACGCTGGTCTCCATGGTTGCCAGTTCAATGTCCTGTTGGGCCATCCTTGATGGCCGTGAAGATAGGGATCCTGACCGGAACCGCCGGCCGCCATGATCCTCATCCGCCGCAGGCCGCGGCTTGGGAATCGGACGCACCGACTTGCGGAAAGAGCGCGTTGGGCGCAGGGCCTGTTCGCCCCTTGCCTGCAGGGCCACATGGGCGAACCATGCGAGGCCATGGCTTGTTCCAATACGGAACTTACTTTTGCCCCGGCCGAAAGGCCGGGACAGTTTCTCACCCAACACGGACAAGAAGACCAACCAATGAAGATCACAGTTGTAGGGGCAGGCAATGTGGGCGCCACGTGTGCCGACGTTTGTGCCCGCCGGGAACTCGGGACCGAAGTGGTCCTGCTGGACATCAAGGAGGGATTCGCCGAAGGCAAGGCGCTGGACATTTGGCAAACCTCGCCCATCAGCCTGTTTGACACACGCACGTACGGGAGCACCAACGACTACGGCAAAACGGCCAATAGCGATGTGGTGGTGATCACCAGCGGGCTGCCCCGCAAGCCGGGCATGAGCCGCGATGACCTGATCGCCACCAATGCCGGCATTGTGAAGAGCGTGACCGAGAACATCGTACAGCATTCGCCCAACGCCGTGATCATTGTGGTGAGCAACCCGCTGGACGTGATGACCTATTGCGCGTTCCTCACCAGCAAGTTCCCCGCCCAGCGGGTGTTCGGCATGGCCGGCATCCTGGATACCGCCCGCTACCGCGCTTTCCTGGCCACCGAACTGGGTGTAAGCCCCAAGGACATCC
Source organism: Flavobacteriales bacterium (assembly GCA_018057455.1). Taxonomy (GTDB): domain Bacteria; phylum Bacteroidota; class Bacteroidia; order Flavobacteriales_F; family PHOS-HE28; genus PHOS-HE28. The sequence goes on from JAGPDT010000021.1 coordinate 25,192, forward strand.
AGGCGGTGCTCATGGGCGGCCACGGGGATACCATGGTGCCCCTGCCGCGCTACACCACCGTGGGTGGCATTCCGGTCACCGAGCTGATTGCCAAGGACAAGCTGGATGCCATTGTGGAGCGCACCAAGAAAGGTGGCGGTGAGATCGTGAACCTGCTGGGCACCTCGGCCTGGTATGCACCGGGCACCGCCGCCGCCCAAATGGTGGAGGCCATCGTACGCGACCAGAAGCGCGTGTTCCCCGTGTGTGCTTGGCTGCAAGGCCAGTATGGCTTGAAGGATGTGTATCTGGGCGTGCCCGTGGTGCTGGGCCGCAACGGCATCGAGCGCATCATTGAACTGAAGCTCAACGAGGAGGAAATGGCCTTGACCCGCGAAAGCGCCAAGGCCGTGAAGGATGTGATGGAGGTGCTGGACCGCATGAACGTGCCAGCCTGAACGGGATCACTGAACGATCGGGGAAGGGGCGCCGGCAGGTGCCCCTTCCTGCATTTCAGGCCCTAGCGGACCACGACCAAGCGGGTGGCCCAGCGGGATTGCCCATCGGTGACCAGCAGGGTGTACGATCCGCCGGCCAGGGTCTCCAGCGAAATACGGCTCTGTGCGGCGAACAGGGGAGCGGTGCGCACCGCGCGGCCCATGCCGTCCAGCAAGGTGAGGTGCAGTCCATCGGTGAAAGGCGCGTGCCAGCGTAGCTCCACCTGGTTGCTGGCCGGGTTGGGCACCAGGCCGAAAGGCAACGGCGCGGGCGTACGTATGCCGGATGGTTCACCGGTGACCTCGCCACTGGCCCAGAAGCTCAACCCGCCCCGGTAGTTGCCCACCACCACGCTGGGTTCGCCGCTGGCGGTGAAGTCGTGGAGCACCACGGCCGTGCGCATGCCGTCACGCAGGTTGTGCCAGGTGCTGTCCGTGCGGTTCCATGTGCCCAGGAGGTTGCCGCTGATGCCGTTGTAGCGGTGGATGCCGCCGGTTTCGCTGCCACTGAGCAGGATGATCTGGTCAAGCGTGTCGCGGTAGAGGAACGGCACGCTGTAGCCCGTGCTGCTCCAATATTCGTTCACGTCCACACCACCGAGAGCTTCCGTTTCCATGTGCCAGGCCGGTGTGTTGGCGCTGCCGGTGTTGCGCAGGAAGTTGAGGTTGCCGTTGCGCTCGCCCACCACCAGGTCCAACCGGCCGTCGGCGTCCAGGTCGAAGAGCTGGGGCGTGGCATTGGCCCCAACATCGATCACCCCGCCGGCATCGGTGGTGACCAGGGGTTGCGTCAGTTGGAATTGCGCCACGGCCCCGCTGGAAACATTGGTGAACAGGTGCAGGTTGCCCAGCAGGTCGCCCAGGACCAGGTCGGGGCGCCCATCCCCGTTCACATCGCCAAAGGCGGGATGCAGGCCCGGCCCCAGGTCCATGCCGGAGAGTCCGATGTAGTCTTCATCCACCACTGCAAAGGCGGGGTGCGTGGCGGTGCCGATGTTCTCCAACAAGGCCAATTGGCCGGTGTTGCCGCCATCGGGGGCAAAGCGCAATTCGTTGGCCACCACCAGGTCCATCAAGCCGTCGCTGTTGTGGTCGAACAGCACCGGCCGGGCACCCGATCCCAGGTCGAGCATGTCCTTTTGGAAGAGGTCGTTCCGCTGGAAGTTGAAGACTGGCGCGGCATCGGTGCCTTGGTTGCGGTAGTGCCAGATGCCGTGGGCATCCTCGGCATCGGTGGGGCTGTTGGGCGCCACCACCAGGTCGCGCAGGCCATCCCCGTCCACATCCAAGTAGAACGCCGCAGGAAACTGCAGCAGCTCTGTGCTTACATCATACGAGGGAAACACGGTGTCCACGGCCGTCATCAATGCATGCAGCACGCTACCGCCATTGGTCAGGGAGGTGAGGTGCGCCGTTTGGTAGTCGCCCTGCACCAGGTCCATCACCCCATCGCCGTTGAGGTCCAACGGGAGGATGGAGCTGCCCGAGTGGGCGCGATCGGGATCTTCAGGGCGGGCATGGCCACTCCCCGTTACCGGCAGTTCCGGGTTGGGCACATTGTAGGTACAGGGCACTTGGAGTTCCACCGAACTGCCTTCGGCCGATTCCAGGAACTCGCCCCAGCACCGGCTGCGCACTTCGTACACCAAACTGTCGCAATGGCCGTATTGTTCCATGCTCAGGTTCTTGTGGTATTCCAGGTAGTTGCCCCAGATGCTGTACGTCAGCACGTCCAAGTCCCCGTCGCCGTCCACGTCCGCAATGCCCGGCAGGTCCACGTTGCTGATGTACAGGTTCGGGCTCTGGGTGGGCACGTAATTGCTGCCCACTTCATCGTCAGCGACCACGAAGGAGAGCCCGTTGGCGTCGCTGGTGTTGCGGTACACGGCGAATGCCGCATTGGTGTACGCGAAGAGGTCGGGCTTGCCGTCGCAGTTGTAGTCGCGCAGCAGCGCCCAATCGTGCAGCAGGGGGAATGGGTACACGTGGTCAAAGGCCCGTGTGGCCGTGTACTGCGGTTGACCGGCCGTGCCGGTGTTCAGGAAGAACAGCGGCATGTTGCCTGCGCGGTCCAGCAGGAAGAGGTCCTGCAGGCCGTCCTGGTCCAAGTCGATGGCCGCGAACTGGGGCGCATTCAAGCCGCCCGCCCACGGCATGGCCAGCGGTGTTCCCGCCTGTTGGACGGGAATGTCCGGCGCGAAGGTGAGACCGCCCTGTGCCAGGCTGTGCACCGGCATGGCCGCGAGCAGGAAGGGGATGAGGTGCCGTCCGGTCAACGCGTGGAGGGATTGGTGGCCGCCCCAAAGGCCGACCGCCGCGAAGGTACCCGGGCTGGCCGATCCATGGCGGTTGATCGGGGGCGCTGCGGCGCCCTTCGGAAGAGCCCCGTGAAAAGGCAGGGCTATCCTTCTATATTTGCCGCCCCGTTGACCGGGGCATTGCGTATGGCCATCCGGGCCACCAGTCCATAAAACCAATTCAGTCCTCTCCATGCAGAACAAAGGTGCGCTCTGGGTGTTCACCATCCTGTTGACGCTCGCCTGCCTGTGGCAGTTGTCCTTTTCCATCTTCACCAACAAGTTCGAAGGCAAGGCTGAGCAGGTGGCGGCCGCGTATGCCGATTCGGTGCTGGCCGTGCAGGGCAATGAAGCCTTGGATTTCGATTCCCTGCGATTGGCCGAGGAGAACCGCTTCCTGCGGAACCATCAGGATGAAGTGGTATACCCCGGCCTGGGCTACACCTACAAAGAGTGCAAGAGCAAGGAGATGAACTTGGGCCTGGACCTCAAGGGCGGCATGTCCGTGACCTTGGAGGTGGACATTCCGGCCTTGGTCGACAACCTGAGCGGCACCAGCCAGGATCCCGCCTTCCGCACGGCATTGGCCCAGGCCCAACAGCGTTTGGCAACCAGCGACAAGGACTTCATATCCCTCTTTGAGGAGGAATTCCGCAAGGCCGCCCCCAATGCCTCCTTGGCCGCCATATTCAGTACGCAGGACAATGCGTCGATGTTCCCCCGGGAGAGCACCAATGAGCAGGTCGTCGCATCGCTGCGCAACCAGGCCGGCATTGCCCTGAACAACACCGAGAAGATCCTGCGCAACAGGATCGACAAGTTCGGCGTGGCACAGCCCCTGATCCAGAAGCAGACCCTCAGCGGCCGCATATTGATCGAACTGCCCGGCGTGAAAGACAAGGACCGCGTGCGCAACGTGCTCCAAAGCACCGCCAACCTGGAGTTTTGGGAGACCTTCGACAACAGCGAGGTGTACATGAAGCTCTCCGAGGCCAATGACAAGTTGAGCACCATGCTGCATCCGGGCATTGCCCGCAAGGACACCATGAAGGCTTCCGTGGCGGACACCACCGCAGCGGTGGTCTCCAAGGCCGATACCACCGTGCGCGACACGGCCTTGGCCGCTGTGGACACCCTCGCGCAGGACAGCCTAGCGCAGGCCTTGGCCACCGACAGCTTGGCGGGCGACAGCGTGCTGAGCCGTGAGGAGAGCTTGGCCAAGAGCCCCCTGCTCAACCAGGACCGCCTGCAACTGAACATCATGAACAACCAGGTGGTGCCCGGCGATGTGGTGGGCTATGCCGCCGTGGCCGATACCGCCGTGGTGAGCAAACTGTTGCGCCTGGCGCCGCCCAAGAGCCCCGACCCCAGCCAAGTGCTCAAGCTGGCCTGGAGCTCCAAGCCCGTACGCATGGGCACGGCCGATGGCCGCGAGCGCGACTTCCTGGCACTGCATGCCCTGCGTGGCCCCCGCGGGGGAAAGCCCAAGTTGGACGGCGGATACATCACCGATGCCCGCCAGGATTTCGACATGAAGGGCGACGCCGAGGTGAGCATGCAGATGAACGCCGAAGGCGCCCAGAAATGGAAGCTCATGACCGGCGAGAACGTGGGCAAGCAGATCGCCATCGTGCTGGACGGCTACGTGGTATCGGCGCCCAATGTGATGGGCGAGATCCCCGGTGGGCGCAGCAGCATCACCATGGGTGGTTCCGATGACCGCAACAAGCAGCTCGAGGAAGCCACCGACCTGGCCAACATCCTCAAGGCAGGTGCCCTGCCCGCTCCGGCCCGCATCATTGATGAAACCGTGGTGGGCCCCTCCTTGGGTGCCGAAAACGTGGACCAGAGCCTGATCGCCTTTGCCATCTCGCTGATTGGCATACTGCTGGTGATGTGGCTCTACTACAAGGAAGCCGGTTGGGTCGCGGACATCGCCTTGCTCGCCAACGTGTTCTTCCTCGTGGGCACCATGGCCTCCCTGCAGGCCGTGCTTACCCTGCCGGGTATCGCCGGTATCGTGCTCACCATCGGCATGGCCGTTGACGCCAACGTGTTGATCAATGAACGGGTCCGCGATGAACTCAAGGCCGGGCGCACCCTCAAGAGCGCCATCAGCACCTCCTACAGCAACAGCGGTGCCTTGTCCGCCATCCTGGACTCCAACATCACCACGTTCATCACCGCGGTGATCCTCTACATTTTCGGTTCCGGCCCCATCCGCGGCTTCGCCACCACCCTGGGCCTGGGCATCCTCACTTCCCTGTTCACGGCCATCTTCATTTCGCGCATGGTGGTGGAACGCAAGCTGGACAAAGGCAAGAACATCACCTTCTCCCGCAAGTGGAACGTGAACCTCTTCGACGGTGCCAACTTCAACTTCATGGGTCGCCGCAAGCTCTTCTACCTCTTCTCCGGCCTGCTGATGGCCGTGTGCATCGGATCGATGGCCACCCGCGGGTTCAACTGGGGCGTGGACTTCTCCGGCGGACGGGCCTATGTGGTGGAGTTTGAGAAGAACGTGGATGTGGACCAGGCCCGCGAGGCCATTGAATCCCGCTTGGTGAGCGAGGACGGCCGCGAGTACGGCGCCTGGGTGAAGTCCTATGGCGGTGCGGACCGGATCAAGATCACCACCAACTACCTGATCGAAGCACAAGGAAAGGATGTGGACGCACAGGTGGAAGCCCGCCTGAACGAAGGCCTCGCCTTGTTGAACAACCCCTACGTGGTGCAGGAATCCCGCAAGGTGGACGCCACCATCAGCGACGACATCAAGAAAGGCGCCATCACCTCGGTGCTGATCGCCCTGGTCTTCATGTTCATCTACATCGCCGTGCGCTTCAACAAGTGGCAATACGGCTTGGGCGCGGTGATCTCGCTGATCCACGACACCATCTTCATCCTGGGCCTCTACTCCATGCTCTGGGGCGTGGTGGGCTTCTCGTTGGAGATCGACGAGGCCTTCATCGCGGTGATCCTCACCGTGATCGGTTATTCGATAAACGATACGGTGGTGGTGTTCGACCGCATCCGGGAATACACCGCGGACCACAAGCGTGATCCGGTGATGACCGTCTTCAATGGGGCCATCAACTCCACGTTGAGCCGCACCCTGAACACCGGTATGTGCACCTTGTTGGTGCTGCTGATCATCTTCTTCTTCGGCGGGGTCTCCATCCAAGGCTTTGTCTTCGGCCTCTTTGCGGGGGTGCTCACCGGCACCTACTCCTCCATCTTCGTGGCCTCTGCCGTGGCCGCCGACATGCACAAGAAGGAAGTGGCCAAGCCGGTGCAAATGGCCCGTGCCTGATCCTGTTGCAAGAACTGCCCGCAATGGAAGCCCCGCCTCGGCGGGGCTTCCTACTTTTACCCCCTGATGCCTGTGATCCTGTTCCTGGACGTGAGCGGTGGCGAGCTGTTGGTGATCCTGCTCTTCGTACTGCTGTTCTTCGGTAGCAAGGGCGTGCCCGAGGTGGCGCGCACCATGGGCAGGGCCTTGCGCCAGTTCCGCGATGCCAGCGCCGAGGTGCAGCGCGAGATCGAGAAAGGGGCGAGGGACGTGAAGCAAGGCTACGAGCAGCAGCGGAAGGCCTTCCGTATCGAGCCGCCTGATCAGGCCGTTCCACGCCATGGCGGCACACCGGTTTCCCCCCTGGCACCGGACGGCGGACCCGGCCCTTTGGCACCAAGCCCGGGCACTGGGGACAGTGCCCCGGCCGAACAGCCGGGGCCGCCACCGGCGCCGTAATGCCCACGGGTTCCAGCATGCGCTTGGAAAGGACATTGGATCCCCCTTCGGGATCGGAGCCTGCGGCCCCCTGACGCAGGTCGCCCGGCACCGCGTGCGGGGCATCCTGTTGGCCGGGCTCGTTCCTCTGGGGGATAACCGGCCGCTTCCGGGTGTGTTGTTTTCCGGAATGTGGGCATGCCACCCCCAAAATTTTCAGGATGGGGGTAGAAAAGATCATGTTTCCGTTCGGAGACCCCTGTTCATCACATAGCTTCGCGGCCTCAAACACACATTTTCACATGAGCACCCCCTTTCTGCGCTCCAAAGCACTCGCCGATGTGCTGGGCCGCCTGCCCAAAGCGGTGAAACAACCCGGTCCGCGCATCAGCGACTACTATGGCGTGAACGTGTTCAATGAAGGGGCCATGCGCATGTTCCTCACCGAAGATGCCTATCGCGCCGTACGCTCGGCCATTGACCGCGGGGAGCGGATCGACCGCCGGCTGGCCGATCAGGTGGCCAGCGGCATGAAGGAATGGGCCACCAGCAAGGGGGCAACGCACTACACCCACTGGTTCCAGCCGCTCAATGGTTCCAGCGCCGAAAAGCACGATGCCTTCTTTGAGCCCCTGGGCGAGGGCCGGAGCATTGAGCGATTTGATGGCGGCATGCTCGTGCAGCAGGAACCCGATGCCAGCAGCTTCCCCAGCGGCGGCATCCGCAACACTTTCGAGGCCCGCGGCTATTCCGCCTGGGACCCCGGCAGCCCGGCGTTCCTGATCCACCAAACGCTCTGCGTCCCCACGATCTTCGTGAGCTACACCGGGGAGGCACTGGACTTCAAAACCCCCTTGCTCCGGTCCATCCGCGCATTGGACGAGGCCGCCACCGCCGTGTGCCAATATTTCGACAAGGACGTGCGCAAAGTGATCGCCACCTTGGGCTGGGAGCAGGAGTACTTCCTCATCGACGAATCCTTCTACTACGCCCGCCCGGACATCATGATGGCCGGCAGGGCCCTCTTCGGCCACGGCCCCGCGCGCGGGCAGCAGCTCGAAGACCACTACTTCGGCAGCATCCCGGACCGCATGCAAGCCTACATGCGCGACTTCGAGACCGAGGCGCACCAATTGGGCATACCCGTGAAGACCCGCCACAACGAAGTGGCGCCCAACCAGTTCGAATGTGCGCCCGTGTACGAGGAGATGAACCTGGCCGTGGACCACAACATGCTGTTGATGGACGTGATGGAAAAGACCGCCCGCAAGCACGACATGCGGGTGCTCTTCCATGAAAAACCCTACAGCGGGGTGAACGGAAGCGGCAAGCACAACAACTGGAGCCTGGCCACCGACACCGGCGTGAACCTGCTGAAGCCCGCCCGCACACCCAAGGAGAACATCCAGTTCCTGGCCTTCTTCGTGAACACCATCGCCGCGGTGCATGCCCATGCCGGCATCCTCCGGGCCAGCATCGCCTCGGCCAACAACGACCACCGCCTGGGCGCAAACGAAGCACCGCCGGCCATCATCAGCGTGTTCATCGGCCAATACCTCACCGCCCTGCTGGACGACCTGGAGAAGAACATCAAAAGCAAGATGAGCCCGGCCAGCAAGACCGAACTGAAGCTGGACATCGGCCGCATCCCCCAAGTGCTGCTGGACAACACCGACCGCAACCGCACCTCGCCCGTGGCCTTCACCGGCAACAAGTTCGAGTTCCGTGCCGTGGGTTCCAGCGCCAACTGTGCCGGGTCCATGACCGTGCTCAACACCATCGTGGCCGCACAGCTCCGCGCCTTCAAGAAGGATGTTGACGCCCTGATCGACAAGGGCACCAAGAAGGATGAGGCGATCCTGCGCGTGATCCGCGACCTGATCGTGCGCAGCAAAGATGTCCGCTTTGAAGGCAACGGCTATGGCGAGGCTTGGAAGGAAGAGGCCGCCAAGCGGGGCCTGCCCAACATCACCGACACCCCACGGGCGCTGGACGCCTGGCAGGAACAAGCCACGGTCAACCTCTTCCATGGGATGGGCGTGCTGAGCGGAAAGGAGATGAAGGCAAGGCACGAGATCGAACTGCACAACTACACCTTGAAGGTGCAGATCGAATCACGCGTGTGCGCGGACATGGCCATCAACCATGTGCTGCCTGCCGCCGTGCAGTACCAGAACCGGCTGATCCAGAACGTGCAGGGCCTGCGGGAGGTGCTGGGCCGCGAAGAAGGCGATGCCGCCACGGTGACCCAGGTGGAGCTGATCCGCAAGATCAGCCGCCACATGGAACAACTGCGGGTGCTCAGCAAGGAGATGACCAATGCCCGCAAGGCGGCCAACATCCTGCCCGAAGCGCGCGAAAAGGCCATCGCCTATTGCGATGAAGTGAAGCCCTACCTGGACCGGATCCGCTACCACAGCAATAAGCTGGAGCTGCTGGTGGATGATGAGCTCTGGCCTCTTCCCAAAATGCGGGAGCTGCTCTTTACCCGCTGAATGGGCGCGGGGCCGCCGGCACGGCCAAAATGGCCTCCGGAAGCCGATCGTCCGCGACTTTGTTTATTTTCGCCCGATCCCCATGCAAGGGGCAACCATATCCCGATCCCATGATGAGCATGAAGAAGTTCCTGGCCTGCTTCGGTTTCCTGGCGTTCGCCACGTTGGGGGCCATGGCGCAGAGCAAGGATGCCCAAGAAGCGGACGATGCGTTCAAGCGAGGCCGGTACTTCGACGCCATTGAGATGTACAAGAAGGCCTACACCACGGAGAAGAAAGCCGCGGACAAGGCCACCATCATCTTCAAGATCGGGGAGGTGTACCGCACCATGGGCGACGGCGAGAACGCCCAAGTGTGGTATGAAAAGGCCAACAAGGCCCAGTACCCCGATCCCATCACCTACTACTACATCGGGGAGGCCTTCAAGAGCCAGGGCAAATACGCCGATGCCATCGCGGCCTACAACAAATACAAGGAAAAGAACCCCGGGGACATGCGCGCCGATGCCAGCTTGGCCGCCTGCCAGCAAGCCCAGGCATGGATCGATTCGCCCACCCGCTACAAGGTGGACCCGGAGGTGCTGCTCAACTCCCCGCAGTATGAGTTCAGCGCCGCCTTCTCCGACAAGCGAAACAGCGACGTGGTGTTCGCCAGCAGCAGGCCCGCTTCCACCGGCACCGAGACCGATGGCATCCTCGGCGAAAGCTTCACCGACCTCTACGCCAGCAGCCGCGACAAGCTGGGCAAATGGAGCGAGCCCGTGCGCCTGGCCCCGGTGATCAACACCGCGGCCCACGAAGGTTCGGCCACCTTCAACGCCAAGCGCAACATGATGTACTTCACCCGTTGCCCCCATGAGAAAAAGAAGGCCTTCGGCTGCGATATCTGGGTGAGCAAGAAAGTGGGCAACAACTACAGCGAGCCCGTGATGCTCAACCTCAAGCCCCAACAGGGCAAGGACGATACCTCCATGATCACCATCGGGCACCCCAGCCTCTCGCCCGATGACAAGGTCCTGTTGTTCAGCAGCAACATGGGCGGCGGCCAGGGCGGCAAGGACCTCTGGAAAGTGGACCTGGACAAGAACGGCATGCCCACCGGGCAACCTGCCAACCTGGGCAAGGAGATCAACACCCCCAAGCAGGAGATGTTCCCCTTCTGGCGCGAGAACGGCGACCTCTACTTCGCCAGCGACCGCATGGGCGGCATGGGCGGCATGGACATCTACCGCGCCGCCAAGACCGGCGAAGGCACCTGGGGCCAGGTGGAGAACATGAAGTCGCCCATCAACAGCGCGGGTGATGACTTCAGCATCGTGTTCGACGACAAGGAAGACCGCGGCTTCTTCACCAGCAACCGCCCCGGTGGCAAGGGTGAGGACGACCTCTGGCGCTTCTACGTGCCCGACCTGCTCTACGCCCTGCAAGGGGTGGTGAAGGACAAGGCCACCGGCGAACCCCTGCCCGATGCCAAAGTGGAAGTGGTGGGCACCGACGGCTCCAGCTTCAGCACCTTGGCCGACGCCAACGGCGGCTTCACCTTCGAGGAGAACGGAAAGGACCGCTACATCAAGGAGAACACCAGCTACACCATCCGCGCCAGCAAGGACAAATACCTGGTGGTGAACGACCAGATCACCACCGTGGGCCTCACCGAGAGCACCACCTTCGTGAAGGAATACCTGCTGCAGCCCGCCGCCCCCGACAAGGTCATCGCCCTGCCCGAGGTGCAGTTCGACCTGGCCAGCGCCAACCTCCGCCCCGAAGGCAAGGACTCCCTGCAAACGCTCTATCAAACGCTCATCGACAACCCCACCATCGTCATTGAACTGGCCGCCCATACCGACAGCCGTGGCAGCGACAAGAGCAACATCATCCTCTCGCAGAACCGCGCGCAGAGCTGCGTGAACTACCTCATCAGCAAAGGGATCGACCCCGCCCGCATGGTGGCCAAGGGCTATGGCGAAACCCGCCCCCGCATCACCGATGCCGAGATCGCCAAGATGCCCACCACCGAGGAGAAGGAGGCCGCCCACCAGAAGAACCGCCGCGTGGAATTCACCGTGAAGAGCTTCGACTATGTGCCCAAGGCCAATGAGCAAGGCACCGGCTCCAATTAGCATCAACCCATTGGTACAAAGGCATCCCGTGCTTGCGGGGTGCCTTTGTACTTCCTGCCCATGACCGAAGAAAGCTCCCGCTACCAGCAGCGCGGCGTAAGCAGCGCCAAGGAGGACGTGCACAAGGCCATCGCCATGGTGGACAAAGGCCTCTTCCCGCGTGCCTTCTGCAAGATCGTGCCCGACGAACTCGCCGGCAGCCCGGACCATTGCATCGTGATGCACGCCGACGGGGCGGGCACCAAGAGCGCCTTGGCCTATGCCTACTGGCGTGAAACCGGCGACCTCTCCGTGTGGAAAGGCATCGCGCAGGACGCCGTGGTGATGAACCTCGATGACCTGCTCTGCGTGGGGGCCACCGACAAGATCCTCCTCAGCAGCACCATCGGCCGCAACAAACGCCTGGTGCCCGGCGAGGTGATCGGCGCCATCATCCAAGGCACCGAGGAATTCCTCCAGCGCATGCGCGACCTGGGCATCGGAATCCACAGCACAGGCGGTGAAACCGCCGACGTGGGCGACCTGGTGCGCACGGTGATCGTGGACAGCACCGTGGCCTGCCGCATGCGCCGGGACCACGTTGTGGACAACGCCCGCATCCAAGCCGGTGACGTGGTGGTGGGCCTGGCCAGCTACGGCAAGGCCACCTATGAAGACGGCTACAACGCCGGCATGGGCAGCAACGGCCTCACCAGCGCCCGTCACGACGTGTTCCACAACGGCTTGGCACAGGCCTTCCCGGAAACCTTCGACCCGGCCACGCCCAAGGAACTGGTCTACGCCGGCCAAGCCAAGCTCACCGATCCCCTGGAAGGCACCCCCTTGGACCATGGGAAGGCCGTGCTGTCGCCCACGCGCACCTACGCACCCGTGGTGGTGCAGGTGCTGGCCGCCATGCGCAAGGAGGTGCATGGCATGGTGCACTGCAGCGGTGGCGCACAGACCAAGGTGCTCCACTTCATCGGAGGCCTGCGCGTGATCAAGGACAACCTGTTGCCCGTGCCACCGCTCTTCACCGCGATCCAGCGCATGAGCGGCACATCCTGGCGGGAGATGTACAGCGTCTTCAACATGGGCCACCGCCTGGAATTCTATGTGGCCGAAGAACGGGCCGCCGAAATCATGGCCGTGGCCGGAAGCTTCGGTATCGCCGCCCAAGTGATCGGGCGCGTGGAAGAAGCACCGGCCAAGGAAGTGCGCATCGCCGGTCCGCACGGCACTTTTTCCTACGCGGGTTGATCCGCCCGGCCCCACAGCACCGCCAGTAACATGGGCAATTTGCTCTCCCGCCTTTCCGCCATCCACGATCGCCGCACCGAGATCGGCAAGCAGCTCGCCGACCCGGACATCATTGCCGACCGCAAGCGCTTCGTGGACCTCAACCGCGAATACCGCGACCTGGAAGCGGTGGACCAAGCTTTCCTCCACTACCGGAAGGTGGTGGAAGGCCTCCAACAGGCCGAGGACATCCTGCGCCAGGAACGCGACCCGGACCTGCTGGAGCTGGCCCGCGAGGAAAGGGGCGAACTCCAGCCGCGCATGGCTGCCATGGAAGAAGGGATCCGCCAGCTGCTGGTGCCCAAGGACCCCAACGACGAGCGCCACTGCACCATGGAGATCCGGGCCGGTACCGGGGGCGATGAAGCCGGCATCTTCGCCGGGGACCTGCTGCGCATGTACAGCCGCTATTGCGAAGGCCGGGGCTGGAAAGTGGAGGTGGCCGACCTCAATGAGAACGGGGTGGGCGGGGTGAAGGAGGCCATGATGAACGTGGAAGGCCAGGGGGCGTACGGCGTGCTGAAGTTCGAGGCCGGTGTGCACCGGGTGCAGCGTGTGCCCCGCACCGAGGCCAGCGGACGCATACACACCAGTGCCGCCACCGTGGCCGTGCTGCCCGAGGCCGAGGAATTCGACGTGGAGGTGAAGGAAAGCGACGTGAAGATGGAGACCGCGCGCAGCGGGGGGGCCGGTGGCCAGAACGTGAACAAGGTGGAGACCAAGGTGCGCCTCACCCACCTCCCCACCGGCGTGGTGGTGATGTGCCAAACGGAGCGCTCCCAATTGGGCAACCGCATGAAAGCCATGCAGATGCTGCGCAACAAGCTGTATGAGGAGAAGGTGCGCGCCGAACAGGAAGCCGTTACCGCCCACCGCCGCAGCCAGGTGGCCAGCGGTGACCGCAGCGCCAAGATCCGCACGTACAACTACCCCCAGAGCCGCATTACCGATCACCGTATCGAGTTCACCGTGCACAACCTCACCGAAGTGATGGATGGCGCACTGGAGCCCCTGATCGATGCGCTCCAACTGGCCGACCGCACCGAGAAGCTGCAGGCGGGGGAACGGGAGTGACCCCTGCGGGCGTGCAGTTGTCCAATGTCAGTTCTCCATGGGCAGCCTGGCAGCGGGCATGGGCCACCAGCCACCGATCCCACCTCCTTCCATCAGGCGGGAACGGGTGTCGGCGCCCCCGACCTGCCATGCCTTTACTTTGGCCCATGGCCGAATTCACCTTGCTCATGGGCGCGGACCTGGGTGACCCGGCGCACACCTTCGCCCGGGCTACGGCCCTCATCGCCGCACGCATCGGCAAGGTGCTGGCCACCAGCCGCGACCATTGGACCAAGCCCTGGGGCTTCCAAAGCGACCGGCCCTTCCTGAACCGGGCGTTGTTGGTGGAGAGCACCATGGATCCCGGACAAGTGATGGACGGGCTGCTCCAGATAGAGCAGGAACTGGGGCGCAAACGGGCTCCCTCCGAAGGCTACGCTTCGCGCCTGATCGACTTGGACATCCTTTTCATCGGAGCTCAAATCCGTGATCAACCCGGGTTGCGGGTGCCGCACCCACGCGTCCACCTGCGCACCTTCGCCCTGGCACCCGCCGCCGACATCGTTCCCGGGCTGATGCATCCACAAGCGGGCCGCACCGTCTTGGACCTGCTCAACCACTGCCAGCAACAGGCATGAAGCCCCCCTACGCGTACATCGCCGTGGAAGGGTTGATCGGTGCGGGCAAGACCACCTTGGCCAAACGATTGGCAGCGGAATGGGAGGCCCGCACCGTATTGGAGGAATTCGAGGACAATCCCTTCCTGCCCAAATTCTACCAAGACCCCCAACGCCACGCTTTTGCCTTGGAGCTTTCCTTCCTGGCCCAGCGTTACCACCAGCTCAGGCATGTGGGTGAGCGCAGCCTCTTCAACCCCGTGACCGTGGCCGATTATTCACTGGGGAAATCCCTGGTCTTCGCCGGAGCCACCTTGGCGGCGGATGAGCATGCCCTGTTCCGGGACCTCCACACCATCATGTATGCCGGCTTGCCCAAGCCCGAGTTGTTGTTGTACCTGCACCTGCCCATGGCCACCGTGCGGGAACGCATCCGCTCGCGGGGGCGGTCCTACGAGCAGCAGATCACCGCCGCTTACCTGGAACAGGTCCAGGATCGTTACCTGGACCACTTGCGCAAGCTCGAGGGGGTCCGCGTCATCATCATGGACATCAACGGCAAGGACCTCCGGCAGGATGCCCAAGCCTATGCAGCCTTGCTGGCGCACTTGACCAAGTGCCGCGAACCGGGCCTCTACCGGGAACAACTCGGGTAGGGGGGAAGCCCGCGCGCAAGCGATACATCAGGCTCCGCGGACAGGCCCGCCCCGATCCACCCACCAGGCACTGTGTACAACTGCCCGGGCCCAGCCCCCCATTTTTGGCATGGAAGCTGGTTAGCTTTGCCGACATCCGGATAAAAACAAACTGATCAACACATGGAACAACATCACCGTACAGGTATCGCCGTTTTGGCCGCGACTGCCTTGGTGGTCGCTGGTTGCGGCGGACTCGGGAAGATGGACAAGTATGCATCGACCATCACTCATACCGTGGATCCCAACCCCCTGATCGTACAGGGTGACACGGTCCATGTGAGCATCAATGGGAATTTTCCGGGGAAATATTTCTACAGGAAGGCCTTGGTTGAACTGACCCCCACCCTCACCTATGCCGGCGGTGAAACCCCCATGAAAATGGCCGGTTTCCAAGGCGATAAGGCAGCGGGCAACTACACCGTGGTGCCCTACGAGCAGGGAAAATCCTTCAGCTACAGCGACAAGGTGGCCTACACCCCGGCCATGGAGCAAAGCCAGCTCATGCTCAACATCCTGGGCAAGCAGGGCAAGAAGGAGAAGCCCTTCACCGCCGTGAAAATGGCCGACGGCGTGATCACCACGCCTTACCTGATGCTGAGCGATGACCGTGTGATCATGGCACCCGACCAGTTCGTGCGCATCACCAGCCACAGCGTCAACGCCACCATCAACTACCTGGTGGCCTCCGAAGTGGTGCGCCCCGGTGAATTGAAGGACCAGGACGTGAAGGCCGTGAATGACTTCGTGAAGACCGGCGTGAAAGATCCGCGCATCACCTGGAAAGGCGTGAGCGTGGACGCCTATGCCTCGCCCGAAGGGGAGGTGGACATGAACGAGAACCTCGCCGACAAGCGCGCCGCCACCGCCAAGCGCTGGATCCAAGGCGTGCTCCAAGCAAACAAGGTCGCTGCCGCCAAGGACGATGCCTTCTATGCGCTGAGCCCCAAAGGCGAGGACTGGGAAGGCTTCAAGGCCGCCACCCAGGCCAGCACCTTCGCGGACAAGGACTTGGTGCTGCGCGTGCTGGAGATGTACCCCGATGTGAACAAGCGTGAGCTGGAGATCAAGAACATGGCCGCCACCTACAAGGAACTCTCCGACGGCATCCTGCCCCAGCTCCGCCGCTCTGAAGTGCGCCTCAACTACGAGGTGAACGGCTACAGCGACGAGGAGCTCACCGCCCTGAGCAAGTCCAACCCGGACACCCTGAATGTGGAGGAGATCCTCAAGGCCGCAACCCTTAGCAGCGACCTCAATGAGCAGCTGCGCATTTACCGCGAAGCCGAGCGCATGTACCCGCAGGACTACCGCTGTGCCAACAACGTGGGCTACGTCCTGTTCCAGCAAGGCAAAAGCGCCGAGGCCGAGGCCCAGTTCCAAAAGGCCAACGGCATCATGGACAACCCCATCAGCACCAACAACCTGGGCGTGATCGCCCGCCAGAAGGGTGATCGTGCCAAAGCCGCCGAGCTCTTCACCAAGGCCACCGCCGCAGGCCCCGATGTGAAGTACAACCAAGGCATCATCGCCATCCAGAACGGCAACTATGCCAGCGCCAACAGCAGCATGGCTGGTCAGAACACCTTCAACGCCGCTTTGGCCAAAATGCTCGGTGGTGACGCCGCCGGTGCCGGCACCATCCTCGCCGCCAGCTCCGATAAGGACAGCGCCAAGGGCCACTACCTCGCCGCCATCATCGCCGCCCGCACCAACAACGCCGACGGCATGCGCAGCCACCTGGCCGCCGCCGTGGCACAGGATGCAAGCCTGCGCGAAAAAGCCCTGAAGGACCTCGAGTTCCGCAACTTCAAGGACAGCCTCGGCCTCTGAGCCGATCGGTTCACCAATACGAAAAAGCCCCCGCCGAACCGGCGGGGGCTTTTTCGTTTGGGATCATGGCATTCCCGCACGAGCTTTTGGCGTGCAGGAGTCCAAATCCGGCCCGAGCCCCTGCTGCCCGGAAGATTTGTCCTCCCGCAGGGTCTCCGCCCCCCGCACTCGCTCGCGTGTCCACCAACGCGGGCACGCGCTCGCAGCCCGTGCATGTCCGTGGGGATTGCAGGGCCTCTGACCTGAAAATTCGGGGCAAACCCGGAACAGGCCCAGGTGATCGGCGCGTTTGGAACCGGGCGTTGGAAGACCGAACGGATGGAGCGGCTCATCGGTGGTCCGATTGCCATTCCGTGGGCCACGGGACTCAAACACCGGAGAGGAATTGATGGGCAAATGGACCTGGGCCAATGGCGGGGTCATACCCTCTGGCGACACTGTTCGGATGGATTTGAATTGCGAAAGGGTATGATATACAGGTTTGGAACAGGCTAGCTTTGGTTGAAGAAGCGATCAAGGATAGCGCACTTTGCACGCACGGCGCCATGGCAACTTCACACCAGGACCCATTCGGCCATGGCACCCACCCGCTTCCAAGCACCCACGGAGAAGATCGCCGTCTCCACACACCGCCTTGAAGCCTTGGGCGATGGGCTCTTTGCCATAGTGATGACCCTGATGGTGCTGGAGCTGAAGATCCCCGAATGGGAAGGGGAGGTGACCAACGAGCGCGTATGGCACTATTTGGTGGAACTGGCCCCGAGCATTTTCGCCTTCGCCCTCAGCTTCATCATTCTGGGCATCTTCTGGTTCGCCCACCGGCTGGTACACCTCTTCATCGGCAATAGCAACCGGGGCTTGATGTGGCTGAGCATGTTGTTCTACCTGAGCATTTCGTTGATCCCCTTCAGTGCGGCGATGCTTGGCCGCTACCCGGGGAACCAGCTGGTGGAGGTGATCTACGGGGTGAACATGGTGGCGGCGTGCCAGTTCATCTATTGGCTATGGCGTTATGGCAACTCGGTGCCCGGTCTGCTGGTGCGTGAGGTGCCGCACGAGCTGCAGCGGGAGATCCGCGCGCTGTTCCTGTTCGCACCGGCGATCTACGTGGTGGCCATTGGCATCAGTTTCATTGATCCGACCTGGAGCTTCTTTGCCTATCTGCTTACACCGTTCCTGTACCTGGTTCCCACCCGGTTGGACAAATTTCTTCCGCAGCATAAGCGCCGATCCTCATCCGGCCGTTGATTTCCGGAGCGATGGCACGGGGCAAACCGGGATGCGATCAATGCACGATGCCCACTGGTGCGCAGTACGTGCCACTACCGGTGGTTACACGCAGCAAATAGCGCCCTGCCACCAACCCGTTCACTGCGATGGTTCGCGGGTGGTCCCCCATGGACGTCCAGTTTCTCACCGGCCGGCCCGATAGGTCCAGGAGCGTGATGGCCCAACTGGTGGCGGCCTGTTGAGGTAGTGATATGCGCAAGTGATCCATCGCCGGGTTGGGGAACACCTTCAGGCCATCGGGCGGCACACTGGCGGGCAGGCCCGTATGGACCACCTGCACCGTGTCCGTGGTGAAGAGGCAACCGTTGCCCATGTCGGCCACCACCCAGTAGCTGCCGTCGGCCGGGAAGTGCAGAGCTTGGCCGGTTTCCGCGGGGAGCAGTTCCCCGTTGCGGTACCAAGCATAGCCGGTCGCGTCGCTGCATTGCAAGGCCGTGTCCACGTCCATGAGCATTGGCGGGGGCATGGGGCAGCGGTCCACAAGTTTGTACACGCGCTGGGTGATCTGGTTGGCCAGGTACAGCTCACCCGCGCTGTCTTCGGCGATGCAGGTGTTGCCGGCCAGGCCGGGAGCGAGCACTTGTTCGTCGGTCCAGTCGCCCCCATCGGCCGGGAGGATCGATCGGATCACGCCGCTGCAATAATCCGTGTAGAGATAGCGGCCGTACAGCCGGGGAAAGCGCGGCCCGCGGTACACCTTGCCGCCGATCAAGGCGCAGAAGTTGCCGCCGTTCATGATGTTGGCATGGGCGGCCACCGGGAACTGCAGCAGGGTGCTGTCCGCGCAATCACCGGGCAGGTATGGCATGTTCCCTTCGTAGCAGCGCCAACCGAAGTTCACCCCGCTGGTATCGCCGCTCATGAAGTTCACTTCCTCGAAGCTGCTTTGCCCCACATCGCCGAACCACAGGTCGCCGGTGAGGCGGTCCAACCCGAGGCGGAAGGGATTGCGCACGCCGTGGGCGAAGATCTCCGGGAGGGTGTCGCTGAGGGCATTGGCGAAAGGGTTGTCCACAGGTGGGGTCCAGGTGCCGTCGGTGTGTACCTGGATCCGCAGGATCTTGCCCAGGCGGCTGTTGAGGTTCTGGGCATTGTTGGGCGGGTCGCCTTGCGGGCCGCCATCGCCGATGGAGAGGTACAGGTTGCCTTGTGCATCAAACTCCAGGTCGCCGCCCTTGTGGATATCGCCGGGCTGCGGGATGCTCATGAGCACCACCTCGCTGTTGGGGTCGGCCACGTTGGGGTCGGTGGCAGTAACGGTGAAGCGGGAGATGATGGTGTTGTGCCCGGCCTCATACGGCTGGGTGTAGTTCACGTAGAAGTGGCCGTTGTTGGCGTAGTCGGGGTCGAAGGCGAGTCCGATCAAGCCTTGCTCACCGGAGAAATTGATCAGCCAATAGATGTTGAGGAAGGGGTCGGGCAGCACCGTCATGCTGTCGGTGACCACCCAGATGCTGCCACCTTGGGATACCACGAAGAGGCGGCCATCCCCGCAGCTGGCCATGTCGGTGATGTATTGGATGTTGTTGGCCCAAGGCACCAGTTGCACTTGTACCGGTGGGGACACCTGTGCCTGCGCGGGCAGGAGCAGGCAGAACCCCAAGAGGGTCAATGACAGGTGCAGGAGGCCGCTTGTACGAAACGGGAAATTGATCGGCATGGATGTCATTGTATGGGAGACCGGTGAAGCCCGCGAAGTTCCACGATCCGCGGCACCTGGCTGTGAAGGTCTGAACGGGCGCACGTAAACAAGGCGCCCTGCCCCTTACACGGCCAATGCTTCCACGGTGTCCGGGTAGGTGATGCCCAGGTGCGTGGTGCTGTGCACGCATCGCCCACCGCGGATCACCAAGGCCTGTGGCGATTCGTGCCGTACGTGGTATCGCGTGGCCACGGCATCGGAAAGGTCGCGGTGTGCCAGCAGGTCCAGGAAATAGGCGTTGTGCGCGGTGTCGTCCTCCGGGGTCCAGGACCGTTCCAAGCGGTCCAAGGCGGCTTTGCTGATGTTGCAGCGTGTACTGTGCTTGAAGATCAGCACTGGGGCATCCTTGGAGATCTCATCGATGCGGTCCAATTGCACCAACGTTGAAAGTTCTTTCCATTTCATGATGGTCCAAGGTACCCATGGGGCCCGGCTGGGGAACTGACCGAGGTCAGTTGCACCGCATGCCCGCTCTGTACATTGACCTCCGCTCCTGCAAATCCGCGCCCGGCCAGCGGGAGCGCCTCTAACCTCCACTTCCCGGGCCTTCGCTACCTTGCCCAAGTGCCGGTGACGATCCCGTCGTCAAGCCCCGGAGCCGTTCGTTCCACTTTTTAATCCCATGTGCATTGAAGCAGCTGGCGTAACCGCTGAAGACCTGGGCGTTCCCGCAACAATCCCGAACTTGGCCTCCATGTCTGCGGAGACCTTGATCGAAACCACCGAAATGGCCGCACTGGCCGCGCAGTTCGTGAACAGCACGGCGCGGCATGTCTTCCTCACCGGCAAGGCGGGCACCGGCAAGACCACCTTCCTGCACCAACTGGCGCGCAGCACGCACAAGCGCTATGTGATCCTGGCCCCCACGGGCATCGCGGCGCTCAACGCCAAGGGCGTCACCATCCATTCGCAGTTCCTGCTGCCCTTCGGCTCCTTCATCCCCGAGCGGCAACTGCCCGCCGACATTCCGCCGTACGGCAACTTCCACGACCGGGACACGCTCAACCGCCACCATCCGCTCAACGCCATACGCCGCAACGTGCTGCGCGATGTGGACCTGCTGATCATCGACGAGGTGAGCATGCTCCGCGCGGACCTGCTGGACGCCATCGACCACCGCATGCGCACCGTGCGCCGCGTATACGACCGGAGCTTCGGCGGAGCGCAGCTGCTGCTGATCGGCGACCTCTTCCAACTGCCGCCCGTGGTGAAGGACGAGGAATGGCGCGTGCTGCGGCAGTGGTACGCCAGCATGCACTTCTTCGAGTCGCGCGCCCTGAAGGAGAGCGGATACGCGCACATCGAGCTGGACAAGATCTTCCGCCAGCAGGACGAGGGCTTCATCGCCATCCTCAACAACCTGCGCAACAACACGGTGACCAAGCAGGATGTGGAAACGCTCAACGCGCACTACCAAGCGGACATACCCGCCGCCGAAAGCGAGGGCGTGATCACCCTCACCACGCACAACCGCACCGCGGACGACATCAATGAACGCGCGCTGAACGCCTTGCCCGGCAAGGCGCACCGTTTCAACGCCACGGTGGAAGGTGATTTTCCGCAAAGCATGTACCCCGTGCTGCCCGACCTGGAGCTCAAGGAAGGCGCGCAGATCATGTTCATCCGCAACGACGCGGACAAGGTCTACTTCAATGGAAAGCTCGCGAAGGTCACCACCATTGGCAAGGACGGCATTGAAGTGGCCATGATCGACGATGGCATGCCCTACACGCTGAAGACCGAAGTGTGGGAGAACAAACGCTATGAGGTGGACGCGGTGACGAAGGAACAGAAGGAGAAAGTGCTGGGCACCTTCGAGCAGTATCCCGTGAAGCTCGCATGGGCCATCACGGTACACAAGAGCCAAGGCCTCACCTTCAGCAAGGCCATCATCGATGTGGGCAGCGCCTTCGCGCCCGGCCAAGTGTACGTGGCACTCTCGAGGTTGCGGTCACTGGACGGATTGATCCTGCGCACCCGCATCGATCCTTCCGTGGTGAGCACGGACAAGGACGTGGTGGCCTTCAGTGAACGGAGACATGCGCAGCAGCCCTTGCCGGAACAGCTGAAAGACCAGCAAAGGCAGTACCTGCAGGCCATGCTCGGCAGCACGTTCGACCTGGGCGATATCCTGAAGAAAGCGGGCTTCACCCGCAAGGACCACGACACCGGCGGTTTTGAGGACGAAAGCATGAAGACCGCGCTGGTGCGCTTCACCGAAAAGCTGCGGGCCGAAGAGGCCAACACGGCGGCCTTCCGCAACCAGTTGTTGCGCCTGATGCACACGGACGAGCGCACATTGCTGTTGGAACGCATCGGCAAGGGCGCGGTATACTATGGCGCGTTGCTGCGTGAAAGCATGAAGGACCTGCTGCAGCACTTGGCCCAAGTGGAACAATTGAGCCGCACCAAGGAATACGCCGCGGACCTGAAGGAGATCGACGGCATGCTGGTGAAGAAGCTGGCCATGATCGCCAAGGCGGGCCGCATCGCGGAGTGCATCCTCAACGGGGAGGAGATCAAGCCCATGCCTGAGGTGGAAAGAGAACTGGGCAGCCAACGCACGAGTTTGGTGGGAGAGGTGCTGGAGTGGGCCGGGGAGCACAAGCCAAAGGCCAGCGGAAAGAGCGGTCGGGCGCGCAAGCACCGTTCACCCGACGATGTGTTTGCCCCGGAGAAGAAACCCAAGGCCGAAAAGGGCGCTACCTACCGCAAGACCTACGCGCTGCTGAAAGAAGGAAAGACCTTGGCCGAGATCGCGGCGGAGCGCCAGTTGTCAACGGGAACCATCGAAGGCCATGCGGCCCGGGGCATCGGGGAAGGCGAAGTGGAGATCGGCGCGGTGATGGAAGATGCCGTGCGCGACACCATTGCCGATTGGATGAGGGATTTTCCGGAGAAGGACATCAATGCCGCCAAGGCCCATTTCGGCGAGTTGTTCAGCTACGGCCAGATGCGCATGGTGCAGGCTTGGCTGAAAATGGAATAGCCTTTCCGCTCCGCTCAGGGCAGTGTATGGAGTGGCTTTTCACCACCGATGCAGTACAACCTGTTGCCTTGAGCAGGACGATGGACCAACACAGCGG
The DNA here is from genome assembly GCA_018057455.1 of Flavobacteriales bacterium. GTDB lineage: Bacteria > Bacteroidota > Bacteroidia > Flavobacteriales_F > PHOS-HE28 > PHOS-HE28. The sequence goes on from JAGPDT010000021.1 coordinate 47,864, forward strand.
CTGCAGGTGAAGCTGGAGGAGTGTATCCCCGGGACAGCTGCCCTAGATCCGTACCGATCGTCGGCTGCCGGTGATCCCGCACTACCTTTGTACCCGTTAAACAAACTCAGTACAGTACCATGGCAAGTGGCAAAGTGAAGTTCTTCAACACGGAGAAAGGTTTCGGGTTCATCACCCCGGACGCAGGCGGCAAGGACGTCTTCGTTCACAAGACCGGTACCCGTGACGCCCTTTGGGAAGGTGACGCCGTCACCTACGAAGTGGAAGAGACCCCCAAGGGCCTCAACGCGATCGACGTGCGCAAGGCCTAGGGCCCAACATCGTTACCAATAGCATCGAAGCCCCGGCCTTGGCCGGGGCTTCGATCGTTTTGGCCTGCCCAGGCCCGCGCTCGCGTTTTCCGTGAGCGCGGGCCATCTGCTCCGCCTCCGGCGGTTTCCAACAGCTGCAATGCGGACTCTGCCTGGCGAAGAGTGAACAGCGACTGGAAAGTTTCCCGGAGGTGCAGCCAATCACCAATCACCAATTGCCGCGCACCTACACCGAAACTGCCGCATACTTCGCCCGCCCGTACTGTTTGGTGTACAGCCCGAAGATGATCCCGTCCGCCAGGCCCACCTTGGGCACGAAGACCTCCTCAATGCCCGCAGCTTCCATGATGCGCAGAAAAATGTCCGCCGCCGGGATGATCACGTCCGCACGGTCCGGGCGCAGGCGCAGGAGCTTCACCCGATCACTGAATGTGTAGGAGGCAATGCGCTCCCGCTGTTTAAGGATATCGGCGCGTGAGAGCGGCTGGCCGTAACTGTTTTTATTTTCCTTGAAGAGGCGGTTGATGTTGCCTCCCGTGCCGATGCCTGCAAGCTGGCCGTGCTGTTCACGCAATTCGCCCAGAAAGGCGTTGATCTCCGCCCAAAGACCTTCATCCACCTTTTGCTTCAGCATGCGAACCGTGCCCAACGGGAAGGAAGCCGACCGCTTGCGCTGCCCCTTTTCGATCCAGGTGAGCTCGGTGCTGCCGCCGCCCACGTCGATGTACAGGTAGCTTCGGTCCTTCAGCAGGTCCTGCGTCCAGAAAGTGTTCATGATCAGGTCGGCTTCCGTGGTGCCGTCGATCACTTCAATGTGTACGCCGCTCTCCATCTCCACACGGTCGATCACTTCCGCGCGGTTCGTGGCTTCGCGCATGGCACTGGTGCCGCAGCAGCGCAGGTAGGGCACGCCGTACACCTCGCTCAGCAAGCGGAATGCTTCCAGTGATTTGATCAACTGGTCGCGCTTGGCGTTGCCAATGGCACCCGTGTCGAACACATCCTCGCCCAAGCGTATCGGCACGCGCACCAGCGAGGTCTTTTTGATCACTGGGTGGTCATCGCGCTCCACCACGTCGCCGATGAGCAAGCGCACCGCGTTGGATCCAATGTCGATGGCGGCGTATGTGAGATCGCGTGCGATGGTGCGAAGGTAGGAGCGGGAGTTCGGAGGTGCTTGGTGGTGTCCATTCGGGCCTTACAGCCAGTCGCGAGTGGAGTGTTTTCCGGCATCTTGCGGAACGTGGAAGAGCACCCGATAAAAAATGATGACGACTCGTAGGATTAAAAAATTGCGATACATTTGACTGTTGTTTTTTGTTAATCCCTAACCCTAAACACCAATGAAACCCTTACCCC
>JAGPDT010000022.1:0-18548 GCA_018057455.1 Flavobacteriales bacterium
CCATCGTACCTTCGTATCACCATGGCAGACCGCTACGTCATCGAACTCACCGACCGGAAATACCGGAAGTTCTGGGAAGAACTGCTGGCCCAATTGGATTTTGTGAAGGTGGAGCCGGCTGCCAAGACCAAACCCCTGAAGAAAACAAAGCAGGAGGTAGAGTTCCAGAAGGGGTTGCGCGAAGCGTTCCAGGAAATGAAGGATGACCTGAGCGGCAAGCGCAAGATGCAGTCCGCGAAAGATTTCCTGCATGAGCTTCGCGGTTGACGTTTCCGCCAATTTCAAACGGGAGGCCAAGCGCCTGCATAAACGGCACGCCTCGCTTCCCGATGACATAGAGGAACTGATTGGATCGCTGGAAGCCAACCCGCACCAAGGCACGCCGATAGGCCGAAGTTGTTACAAGGTTCGGCTGGCCATCCGCTCGAAGGGCAAAGGAAATCGGGTGGGGCAATGGTGATCACCTGCGTGGTGGCCGTGCGGGAAGTGGTGTACCTGTTGGCGATCTACGACAAGTCGAAGGAGGCCGGCCTGAGCGATGCCAAGCTCAAGCTGTTGTTGGAGGAGTTGGGGTTGTGATACCAGCACCTATGGGACCCTGTGATCACCAGTTGCGCGTGCCAACCTTCGGCCATCATTCGATGCTTGTACGATCGTGGGGTCCAATCCCATGATCGTACAACCTTGAGCGAGCAAATCCGACCTCAAGCACCTGCCGCCCTTGATCGCTTCTTCGTTCCGATTGCCCCCGTCAGGTTCTTCCTGTCAGGAATTTCCGCCAGTTGGCCACTGTAATTCCGTCCCGGGTGGAACGGATGTCGCCGAGGTAGACCAGTGTGCAACGCGGGCCGTTCCCGGCTAGTTTGGCGTACCATTCAAGCCCGGTGCGCATGTCCGCCGTCAATGTACTGCCTGCTTTCACCTCAATGGCATGCATGGGGTTTCCTTCCTCCAGCAGGTCGATCTCATGGCCATGGTTGTCCCGCCAAAAGTTGAGTCCCGGTGCAAGCCCGGCGTTGTACCGCGCCTTGAGGCGATCGGCCACCACGGCATTCTCCAAAAGGGGCCCTTTCATCCAGTGTACCGCAAGGTCGGCCGGCGAAGGGATGCCCAGCAGATTGCACGCCAGTCCGGTATCGTGGAAATACAGCTTGGGCGTCTTCACCAGCCGTTTGTTGTAGTTGCGGTGGTGCGGTTGCAGCTTGAAAACGATATAGCTGCTCTGGAGCAGGCTGAGCCAACGTTGCACCGTGGTGGCATCCACGCCGAGCTCGGTGGCCACGCTGCCTTGGTTCCACAACTGGCCGGTGCGTGCCGCGCACAGGGTGATGAAGCGCCCGAAGCGGTCCAGGTCCTTCACGTTGAGCACTTGCCGCACATCGCGCTGCACGTACGTCTCAATGTAGGATTGGAGCCAGTTGCCGCGCCGGGCGGAACCAGCGGCCATGGCCGGATAGCCGCCCTTGAATACCCAAGCCCACAGGTCATTGCCCAACAGGCCCGCCTTGTGCAGCTCCCGCGCGCTCAATGGCATGAGATGCAGCACGTAGGTACGCCCGGCCAAGGACTGGCTCACCTTCTCCAGCAACAGGAGGTTCTGCGAACCGGTCAGCACATACTGTCCGTTCTTCCGCCGTTCATCCACCCGCACTTGGATGTACGAGAGCAGGTCGGGCGCGTGCTGCACCTCGTCCAGGATCACCTTGTCGCCAAGCCGGTCCAACAGGCCTACGGGGTCGGCCAATGCTTCTTCACGCAGGTCCTTACGTTCCAAGTTCACGTAGCCGTACTTGGGAAGCGTTTCACGCACCAGGGTGGTTTTGCCCGATTGGCGCGGCCCGGTGATGGTAACCACCGGCATTTCACGAACCCCCGCCCGCAGCATGGCGGTCATTTCCCTATTGATCATGATTGTACAAATATAGGATTATATCCTACAATTGTACATATGCTTTACTCGCACAGCCCTGCTCCCGCAGTTAACGCTCGCGACACGCGAGCGCTAACTGCGGTTCATGTGCCGCGACCACCAACGTCGTTCTTTCCCCGCACCGTGCCCCCTACCTTCACGGCCCATGGATGCCTTCCTCTACCCCATCCATCTGCGCTGGGCGGACATGGACCCCAATTTCCACCTGCGCCACGAGGTGTACTACAGCCTCGGTGCACAAGCCCGCGTGGAAATGCTATTCGCGTCCGGGGTCACACCGGAAGTCATGCAACAAGCGCACCTCGGCCCGATCCTGTTCCGCGAGGAATGCCTGTTCAAGCGGGAGATCAGGCTCGGGGACCAGGTGGACCTGCTGGTGCGCCTCAGCAAAGCCCGCGCTGACGGCTCCTGCTGGTCCTTCCGGAATGAATTCATGCGCAAGGACGGCCAACTCTGTGCCGTACTGAACGTGGAAGGCGCGTGGATCGACACGCAAAAGCGGAAGATCGCCATTCTTCCGGCAGAGTTGATGCACCGGTTTCTGGACCTTCCGCATTCAGCGGATGTTGAGCTGCTGGCGCCATCGGCCTCCCGCTCTTGACCAGGGTAGCGTCATGCCTAGCAGGATCGGGTTTGCGCGGCTCGTTGAAGGAGGGTCATCGGGGCAGTTAACCGGGTGCTGTGGAAAGTAGCATGGCAGCACCTGTACATGCGTTCGGAGAGGCCATGGTATATTCGTACCTTCAAACCCAACAAAACCAAAGCACATGAAACACGTTACTCCGTTGCTCTTTGCCGGCGCCTTGACCCTTGCCGGCCTGAACGCGCAAGCCCAATGCACCACATGGGTGGCCCCAACCCCCACAAGTGGTTGGGTCGACTTCACCTCCCAGTTCGGCGGGGCCCCCACGCCCGACGGTGCCGGCAACTGCGTCACGAACGAGATCAACGCTTTCGAGGTATTCGCCGATGAGGCCTACGCGATGGAGAACATCACGGCAGGCGTTACCTACACCTTCAGCGCGTGCAACGGCACAGGTGGAACGGCATGGTCCCTGATGTTCACCATCGTGGCCCCGAGCGGCGCGGTGGATGCGTTCGGCCTGAATGCTGGTTCAAGCTGCGCACTGAGCTGGACCGCCAGCGAGACCGGCAGCTACCTAATCGTGGTGAGCGAGGACGGCGCCTGCGGCACCAGCGCCAACGCCGGCACCTCCAACGGCTTCCCCAGCATCACCTGCGGTGGTGTGGTGGGCATTGCCGATGTGGCAGGTGCAGCTTCCTTCAGCGTTTACCCCAACCCTTCCGCCGGTGAGGTGACCATCAACCTGGAACAGGTGAAATTGGGCGCCAGCAACCGCCTGAACGTGGTGGAAGTGAGCGGCCGCACCGTATACAGCACCGAATTGAAGGCTGGTGTGAACAACGCCCAGCTGGACCTGGGCGGGCTGACCGCCGGCACCTACTATGTGGTCCTCCACCAGGATGGCCAGGTGCTGCGTGAGAAGCTCGTGCTGGTGAACAACTAAGCGCCGACCTGCCCGACGCAGGCCGTATGGCATGGAGGGCCGCCCGGTGGGCGGCCCTCTTTTTTCCCCGATCGGCCGGTAGGGCCTGGCCCCGTGGCCGGGCCTTCTTGCCCCCTTCACCCCGAGGTGGGGGGATCCTCAGCCCACGCTGCCCTCCAAGCTCACGGCCAGCAGCTTCTGCGCCTCCACGGCGAACTCCATGGGTAGCTGGTTGAGCACGTCCTTGCAATAACCGTTCACGATCAGGCTGATGGCCTTTTCCGGGGGGATGCCCCGCTGGTTGAGGTAGAAGAGCTGGTCCTCGCCGATCTTGCTGGTGGTGGCCTCATGCTCCACCATGGCCGTGGGGTTGGCGCTCTCGATGTAGGGAAAGGTGTGCGCCCCGCACCGGTCGCCCAGCAGCAGCGAATCGCACTGGCTGAAGTTGCGCGCACCCTTGGCCCCCTTGCCCACCTTCACCAGGCCGCGGTAGCTGTTGTTGCTTTGCCCGGCACTGATGCCCTTGCTGATGATGGTGCTCCGGGTGCCCTTGCCGATGTGGGTCATCTTGGTGCCCGTATCGGCCTGCTGCCTGTGCTTGGTGAGGGCCACGCTGTAGAACTCACCGGTGCTGTGGTCGCCTTTCAACACGCAGCTGGGGTACTTCCAGGTGATGGCGCTGCCGGTCTCCACCTGGGTCCAGCTGATCTTGCTGCGTTCGCCCAGGCACAGGCCGCGCTTGGTGACGAAGTTGTACACGCCGCCCACGCCGTTCTCGTCGCCGGGGTACCAGTTCTGCACGGTGCTGTACTTGATCTCGGCATCCTTCATGGTGACCAGCTCCACCACGGCGGCATGCAACTGGTTCTCGTCGCGCATGGGGGCGGTGCAACCTTCGAGGTAGCTCACGTAGGAGCCTTCGTCGGCGATGAGCAGGGTGCGCTCGAATTGGCCGGTATTGGCCGAGTTGATGCGGAAGTAGGTGCTCAGTTCCATGGGGCAGCGCACGCCCGGAGGGATGTAGCAGAAGCTGCCATCGCTGAACACGGCGCTGTTGAGCGCGGCATAGAAGTTGTCCGTGCGCGGCACCACGCTGCCCAAGTATTTGCGCACCAGGTCCGGGTGGTTCTGCACGGCGTCACTGAAGCTGCTGAAGATGATGCCCTTCTCCTTGAGCGTGTCCTGGAAGGTGGTCTTCACGCTCACGCTGTCGAACACCACGTCCACGGCCACCCCGGCCAAGCGCTTCTGCTCCTGCAGGGAGATGCCCAGCTTCTCGAAGGTCTTGATCAGCTCGGGGTCGGCCTCGTCCAGGCTGTTGAGGGAGGGCTTCTTCTTCGGGGCGCTGAAATAGTGGGCATCCTGGAAGTCGATATCGGGGTACTTGAGCAAAGCCCAGGTCGGCTCGGTCATCTTCAGCCAACCCCGGAAGGCCTCCAAGCGCCATTCCAGCAGCCATGCGGGCTCGTTCTTCTTGGCGCTGATGAAGCGCACCGTGTCCTCGTTCAGGCCCTTGGGGGCCAGTTCGCTCTCGATGTTGGTGACGAAGCCGAACTCGTACTCCTTGTTGGCCACCTCGTGGAGCAGCGCGTTGTTGTCCTGTGCCATGGATGCTTAACCACAACGGCGCAACGGCGCGGCGTGGGTGCACGCAAGGCCGGAGTGGCGTTGGGGAATGGATTTCATTTTCGTTGGGGAACCGATCGGTGGTGTCCGGTTCAAATGCTGAAGCTCTCCCCGCATCCGCAGGTCCGGCTGGCATTGGGGTTCACGAACTGGAAGCCCTTGCCGTTGAGGCCGCCGCTGAAATCGAGGGTGGTGCCCAGGAGGTAGAGCAGGCTCTTCTTGTCCACCACCACCTTCACGCCGTTGTCCTCGAAGACCTTGTCGCCATCGCGCATCAGGTCATCAAAGGCCAGGTCGTAGGAGAGGCCGCTGCAGCCGCCGCCTTTCACGCCTACGCGCACGAAGTGCTGGGGGCCGCGGCCTTCGGTGGAGAGCAGCTTGGTGAATTCCTGTTTGGCGGTGTCGCTCACTTTGATCATCGGGGCTTCCATTTAGAACCTGTCTAAATAGAGGGCCCAAAGGTACGCACCAACAGGGGCGTGGGCAAAGGCGGAGGGGCCCTACGGCCAAGCTTGGGCCAGGCTGCGGAAAACGGGTCCCCAATCCACCCCGCCCTCCTTGGTGCCCAGGCGCACGATCACCAGTTGGCGCGCGGGATCCACGTAGATGTACTGGCCCAGGATGCCATGGGCCATAAAGTCGCCTTCGGCCGAAGGCAGCCACCACTGGTAACGGTAATAGGGTGCGCCCCCGTTGGTGGTATCGGCCCGGGTGCTACGGGCCACCCACTCGGCGGGCAGTAGCTGCCGACCGTTCCAGTAGCCTTGGTGCAGGTAGAGCGAGCCGAGTTTGGCGAAGTCGCGGGCCGGGGCATTGAGGCAGCAGAAGGTCTTCTCCATGCCCCCGTTCTTCCGGTCCGTGCTCCATGATGCGGGGAACTCCATGCCCAGCGGAACCCAGAGCTTGTCGTATGCATAGCTGGTAACGGTGCGGGGATCACCGGCCTGCCGCAGGGACCTTTCCAGCACCCAGCCCAGGAGCTGGCTGCTGCCGCTTTGGTATTCGAACCGCGTGCCCGGCGCGGCCTCCAGCTTCATCCGTTGCATGTCGCGGTACAACCGGCGGCCGTAGTAGAAAGTGGCGGCATCGCCGAACGGGTTGCTGTAGCTCTCGTCGAACTTCAGCCCGCTGGTCATCTGCAGCAGGTGCTCCACGGTCACCTGGTCGAAACCCTTGGTCTTCAACTCGGGCAGGAAATCGGTCACGGGCTGCTGCACCTGCTGGATGAAGCCATCGGCAATGGCGCACCCGATGAGCATGCTGGTGACCGATTTGGCCATGGAGAAGGACGTGTGAATGCTGGAAGCATCGTAGCCCTTGAAGTAGCGCTCGTACACAATGGTGTCGCGCTGCACCACCAGAAAGGCCACGGTCTTGTGCTTCTCCAAAAAAGCATCGAAGGCCACCTCCCGGCTTTCCACAAGGATTGCCTTCGGGGCCTTCTCCACAGCGGCCTCCACATAGGGGTATGGGGCCGGTGAGGCGGGCAGTGGGCGCGACGGGAACTTGCGGTGGTCGTTGGTATCGGCAAAGTTGTAGATGAAGTAGTGGCCCACCTTGCAGCCGCCCAGCAAGAGCAAGGGCACCAACATAGCGAGAAACCGGAACTTGCGGCATTGCATGGCGGCAAGGTAGCCTTTGCGGTGGGCTGCGGGCGGTAACCTTGCACGCTGTAAAAGCTTGTACTCCTTCGCGTCCCTTCAGCGAAGCCAGGTAAGCGATGTCAAATTACCTCCCGAACGAGTGTTGGAAGCAAAGACCATGGGGTCCGTAGTGGCTGGGTGATGCTCGGAGATCGGCGTAGGGTGATCCATCGGCGGGCCCAGATGCGTAGTCCGGCCCGGTAGCCCGGATGTTTGTCCAACCTACGGCTATCGTTAAGAGTTACCGATCTCTTTCGCCACCGGCCCAACCGCCCGGGGCATTTTTGCGTGATCATGAATCAGGGGACCTTCAACCAACAGCCTATGCACTGTCAATTTGAGCGACCCCTGCTCAACGTGGTCCATGCTGTTCCTTAAAATCCCACACCCTATGCAGGATCCATTACATTGTGCCATCCAAAGCCCCACAACGATGAAAAAGCTATACACTGGTCAGGGTCTAAGGCTCTCTCTCTCTCTCTCTCTACGCTCGCGTGGCTTTCAGCGGGCTTAACGGCGATGGCGCAACCCGGCACACCCGTACCTGATCCCGGAGGGGACAATGACAACCCCAACTACAGCATCTGGCCCAATGTGGGGCAGGTGGTGAACGATTTGGGCGACTCCGTGCCGAGCATCGCTTACTACACGGAAGGATTTCCTCAGACCTACTTCCAGACCAATGGCCTCATCTCCTTCGTGTATAGTACACGCGACACGGTAGCCGGAGTGGACACGTTGCGCCGCTTGGACCTCACCTGTGCAGGGCCGAATGCCAATTACCCGGACCCTACGACCACGGTCCTCCGCAACCACGTGGCCAACTTCGATCTGCCCCAGTGCGGCCCCGGCGGTGCCACCGGTGTGCCGGCCTACGGACGCACGACCTACATGGATGAATATCCGGGCATCGACCTGCAGGTGTACAGCGGCCTTGGCGGGCAGCGGTTGGCCTTCGTGGTGAACCCCGCCGGAGACCCCAATGACATCCAACTGCTCGTTCAAGGGCAGGACAGTATGGTGGTGGACACGGCCGGCAACCTGCGCCTGATGATGGATGGCCAATGGGTAGTGCTGCCCGAGGCGGTGACCTTTCAGACGGACAGCGCAAGCACCATCTTCCCGCTGAGTTGGACCGCGTCGTACCAGGTCATCAATGATAGTACGGTCACCTTCGGAACGGGCTACTACGACCAAAGCAAGCCGTTGGTCTTCGTCATGGGTCCTCCTCCCGCATTGACCGCATCCTCCTACGATACACCGGGCCTCTGCTGGAGTACCTACTATGGAGGCAAGCACTTCGACTTCCCCAAGGATGTGCAGGCGGACAAGGATGGAAACATCTATGTGGCGGGCCGAAGCGAATCGGATTTTGCCCAGTTCCCCCACGCAACCGGTAACACCAACATCCTCTCTGGCCAAAGCTTCGCCACCCTCACCAAGTTCAATCCTCTTCATGAATTGCAATGGACCATCTACCATGGTGGCCAACCCGGCAGTGCCAACACCTTAAGCCGCAGCCAAGGGGTGGCCGTGGGGATCAAGGAAGACCCCACGCGCGTATACATGGTGGGAATCACCGATGCAGACGATTTTCTGACCCTGGCACTGCCCGGTGCGTACAACGATGGCACTGGGATTGCCAGCACCAACAAGGGCTTTGTGGCACGGTACGATGGGGTGGACGGCGATCTTCAATGGGCCACCTACATCGGGCAAAGTGATGTGGAAGTGCAGGCCATGGATGTGCAGCCTACTACTGGCCAGATCATGATCTCCGGCACTACCCGGGACGATCTTGGTCTGGGCAATTACCTGCCCCACTTCGGCCCCTATCAGTTCAATGTGAACCACGGGGGGAAGGATGCCTTCGTAGCGGTCTTTGATGGGAACGACGCCTTGGACTGGAGCGCCTATTACGGCGGTGCCGACGATGAGGGACGTGCGCTGGTCCGCTGCCTGAGCGATGACATTGTGCTGGCCGGCAACACAAGAAGCGCCAACCTGCCGGTGTATTGGTCAGGGAGCTATTTCCATCAGAACTACCAAGGGAACCAGGATGTTTTCGTGGTCCAGTTCAGTTTGGTTGGCATTCCTGAATGGTCCACTTATTTCGGCGGACCGCTGGATGAGGACCTGGCGCCGCAAGGCATGAGCATGCCGCGGGACCTCTTCCTTACGGGGACCTGCGGCCCTTTGGCACCTGCCCTATTGGTGAACGGAACGGGCTGGTACGACGATGTGCCCGCCTGGCGCAATGGCTTCATCGCCCGGTTCCAGGTCAACACCCGCATCCCCAAATGGATCACCTACCTCGGGAATGGCGCTTTGGATCAACACAACCCGTTTTGCATCGATGCAGGCGGAAGTAGCTCGCCGATCACCATCGGCGGCTTTACGGATGACGGCAACTTCCCGTCGCAACCCGGTCTCGGCTACTACTATCAGCCCGGCATCGTGCCGGACCATACGGCGACGAACCCGGTGAAGGACGGCTTCCTGGTCCGCTTCGACCAGGCCCAAAACCTGCAATGGGCCTCCTATTTCGGGGGACAGGGCGGTACGATGACCGCGCCGGAGAACGTTACCGCCGTGCTCAACCTGGGCAACAGCGTTTATGCGGTGGGCTATTCCTCCCGCCATGTGGCCGGTGACATTCGCATTCCCCTGGACGGCGACCCGAACGACCCCATGTTCTTCAACCAGTTCTACAATTACAACGGGCAGACGAACGATTACTCCGACGGCTTTATCGTGGAGTTCTGCAACGATACACCCACGGCCAAGAGCGCGCTTGCCGGAACGGATGTGATAGAAGAACGAGATGACCTTCAAGTGGCCTGGTCGCCCACGGGAGAACTGGCCCTATTGGGCCTGGCGGACGGCCCGCATACCCTGCGGGTCTACGATGCCCAAGGGCGCGTGGTGCTGGACCAAACGGTGGGCAGCACGGCTGGCCGCAGCGAAACGGTACGGCTGCCGGATAGCAGCGCCGCGCTCTACCTCTTGGTGGTGGACAACCAACGCACCGGCCGCTTGGTGCCCATCCGTTGAGCCATGAAAGCCTGGAACACGAAGTACGTGGCCATGGCCGTTGTGGCCTTGGCCGCGGTGCAACCCGCCTCCGCCCAGTATTGGGAGGAGGCGGGGATGCCCACCCGTACGCCCGGCCCCACGGTGTGCTACACCGATACGGTACACGACTGGCTGCTGGTGGCCGGTCAGGGATGGCTATACCTCGATAGCATGCACGCCTATATGCCCCTTTACCGTTACAACGGCGTGGAATGGGACACCTTGGGCCTGTTCGGGAACAAGGTCCGCACGGCGGTGGTGTATCGCGACACATTGATCGTGGCGGGTGGATTCGGCTTTATGCAGGACACGGCCATCGCGCACATCGCCTACTATGCGGAAGGGACCTGGCATCCTTATGGCACGTTCGGTGATCAATGGGGATCGGGAACTGTTCAACAACTGCGGGTGATCGACGGGGAACTCTATGCGGTAGGCATTTTCAAGAACGCGGACGGCCAGTTGTGCAACGGGCTGGCCAAGCGGGTGGGCGGCCATTGGGAGCCGCTCCCGGGCTGGACGGAAATGGGCTTCATAGGCGAACCCTGGCTGCATGACATCGTACGCTTTCAAGGCAAATTGGTGGTGGGCGGCAATTTCTCAGTGTCCGATCTGGTAAGGAAAGATCTGTTGCAATACGATGGGAGCGCCTGGGTGCCGGTATGTGATGGCTGCCTCCATGGAGGATTGGACGGGGTGGGGGGCATGGCCGAGTACCAAGGCTCCCTGTATGTGGGGGGCATCTTCTATCATTCCAGCGGCAATGCCGGGCAGAGCATCATGCGCTGGGACGGGGAGGATTGGTATTCCGTGGGCCCGGTGGGCGGCGGCATCCAATTGGACAACTACTCGGACCAGTACGCGCCCGATCTGAGTTGGCTGCAGGTACACGACGGCCTGCTTTACATAGGGGGTGTTTTTGGTTTTGTGGAGCACGTGGCCTCCCCGGCGGGGATCGTCACCTGGGACGGCTATGATTTCTGCATGCTGCAAGGTGATCCCTTCTCAATCGCCTACGCGCCGTTCGATTTCTACCACGACACCCTTTACGGGGGCACTATCCCGGAAGGGATCCAGGACACTTCGCTGCTCGGTGTGGTCCGCTACCTCGGCGAGCTGTGCACCTTCACGGGGGTGGAGGAAGTGCCTGCTGCGGCGGATGCACTCCAAGTGGCCTGGTCGCCCACGGGAGAACTGGCCCTATTGGGCCTGGCGGACGGCCCGCATACCCTGCGGGCATACGATGCCCAAGGGCGCGTGGTGCTGGACCAAACGGTGAGCAGCACGGCTGGCCGCAGCGAAACAGTACGCTTGGCGGATAGCAGCACGCTCTTCCTCATTCAAGTGGACGGTGTAGGAGCAGTGAAATGCATGGGCTTGCGTTGACGGGTCCGTGGAACTTGGCATGGGCGCGCCTGCGTTCCTGAACGCGGTGATCGGCAATGCGTTCATTGCGCAATAGCGCATTGTTGCCCGCCCTTCAAAGACCAATTGGTATAAGCGGCCTCCTTCGCCGATCCAGCCCTTGCAGCCGAAGTTGCTGCCGCGTTCGCCGAGGGTCCGGGCCATCGCAACACATCGATGTGCGGATCGGGCGAACGGCATGGTCCATCAGCGCCAGCCTGCCGGCTGGCAGGATCACCTAAAGTTCGATCGTCCACTGCTCGGGGAGGGCAGGGACCGAAAGCCGCATGGACGAACGGAAAGGGCCTTGCAGCGGTATCTTCGCACGCACCAGAACACCATCGGGCGGACCGCTTTCTGCCACGCTCCCATGCTCAAGCAATACCTCAGCCAAAAGCTCCAGCAAAAGCTCAGCCCCCAGCAGATCCAATTGATGAAGCTGCTGCAGGTGCCCACCTTGGAATTGGAGCAGCGCATCAAGGAGGAGATCGAGGAGAACCCGGCGCTGGAGGAGGGGGAGGACCTGGATGACGACCCCCTCCCAACCGAAGATCAGGCCATCCAAGAGAACGAGGAGGAGCCCGAAAGCAGCAACGAGGAATTCGACCTGAGCGACTACTTCCAGGACGACGACACGCCCGACTACAAGCTGAGCGCCCGCAACCAGGGGGCCGACGAGGAGGACTATGAGATGCCCATCGCCGTGGGCGCCACCTTCCAGGATTCGTTGCGCTCGCAACTGGCCATGCGCAACGTGGATGAACGCACGGAACTGCTGGGCGAGCAGCTCATCGGCAACCTGGACGAGGACGGCTACCTGCGGCGGGACCTGGACCAGATCGAGAACGACCTGGCCTTCACCGCCAATGTGCAGACCGACCAGGCGGAGCTGGCCAAGGTGCTCAGGGAAGTGCAATCCCTGGACCCCGCCGGGGTGGGCGCGCGCGACCTGCGCGAATGCCTGCTGTTGCAATTGGCCCGGCTGGAGAACACCGTGGAGGTGATCACCGCGCGGGAGCTGATCGCCCACCACTTCGAGGCCTTCACCAAGAAACACTACGACCGGATCATGGCCCGGTTGGAGATCGATGAGGACGCCCTGCGCAACGCCATCGACGTGATCGTGCGGCTGAACCCCAAGCCGGGCAACACCAGCCGTGACGGGGCCAAGCCCGTTCAGACCATCGTACCGGACTTCGCCATCACCGCGGTGAACGGCCAATTGGAGCTATCGCTCAACGGGCGCAATGCACCCGAGCTCCGCGTCAGCCGCCAGTACCGCGACATGATCAAGGAATACCAGCGCAACAAAAAGGACAAGGCCGCCCAGGATGCGCTGGTCTTCATCAAGCAGAAGCTCGATTCGGCCAAGTGGTTCATCGACGCCATCAAGCAGCGCCAGAACACCTTGCTGGTGACCATGGAGGCCATCCTGGAGCACCAGAAGGAATTCTTCCTCACCGGCGACGAGACCAAGATGAAGCCGATGATCCTGAAGGACATCGCCGAGAAGGTGGACATGGACATCAGCACGGTGAGCCGCGTGGCCAACAGCAAATACGTGCAGACCGACCACGGTACCTACCTGCTGAAGTTCTTCTTCAGCGAAAGCCTCACCACCGACAGCGGCGAGGAAGTGAGCACCCGCGAAGTAAAGAAGATCCTGGAGGAAGCGATCCAGGCGGAGGACAAAAAGGCCCCCCTGACGGACGATGAGCTCACCGCCCTGCTGCGCGGCAAGGGCTACAACATTGCCCGGCGCACCGTGGCCAAGTACCGCGAGCAACTGCAGATGCCGGTGGCACGGCTGCGCAAGGAGCTTTGAGTGCATGCGCAAGGCCGCCCACGTCCTGTCCCTGGTGCTGCACCCGGTGTGGATGCCCACGTTGGCGCTGCTGCTCGCCTTCCGTATCGACCCGCACCTCACCTTCACCTTCTCCGCGGAAGGCCAACGGGTGATCCTGGGCATGGTCTTCGTAATGACCGCACTCTTCCCCGTGGCCAGCATGATCATGCTGTGGCGCAGCGGCATGGTGGCCGAACTGGCCATGCCCCGGCGCGGCGAGCGCATCCTGCCCTACCTGCTCACCCTGGTCTACTTCGGCATGGCCTACTACCTGCTGCGCCGCACGCCCAACAGCTCCACCACGCTCAGCCTGTTCACCGGCATGGTGCTGGCCCTGGCCGCCGACCTGCTGCTCACCCTGCACTGGAAGGTGAGCCTGCACATGACCGGCATCGGCGGCCTGGTGGGCATGGTGCTGGGGTTGATGGTGGTGCACGGCGTGCGCACCCCCCTGCTGCCGGGGCTGCTCCTGCTGGCCGGGGCGTTGGGCACGGCACGCCTGGTGGTGGGCGACCACACGCCGGCCCAGGTGTACGCCGGTGCGGCCATCGGCGTGCTGGCCACCTCCGGCTGCATCGTGTTCGGGATCTGGTACTGATCGGCCCGTGCACCCCACGGCACCCGTGTGGAGATCACTTCACCAGGGCCAGCTGCCAGCGCCACGCATCGCGCAGCGCATCGGCCAGGCCAAGCTCCGTACGCCAGCCCAGCAGGCGCAGGCTCTTGGAGGTATCGGCATACATGGCCATCACATCACCGGCGCGGCGTGGACCGATGGCCCAGGGCACCTTCACACCGTTCACCTCCTCGAAGGTGTGCACGGCCTCCAGCACGGTGTTGCCTTGCCCGGTACCGAGGTTGAACACTTCGCAGAGCGGGGCCTGCTGCTTCGCGCTCCATTGCAACGCCAGCACGTGCGCCTTGGCCAGGTCCACCACGTGGATGTAGTCGCGGATGCAGCTGCCGTCACGCGTGGGGTAGTCGTTGCCGAAGACGGTGAGCTTGTCGCGCAATCCCGCTGCCGCCTGTGTGATGAAGGGCACCAGGTTGTTGGGCACACCGATGGGCAGCTCCCCGATGTGCGCCGAGGGATGGGCCCCCACCGGGTTGAAATAGCGCAACATCACCACGCGCAGGGCCGGGTCGGCGATGGCCGCATCGCGCAGCAGCTGCTCACACACCACCTTGGTGTAGCCGTAGGGCGAAGCCGCCGCACCGGTGGGTGAATCCTCGGTAACGGGCAGCCTGTCGCCTTCGCCGTACACCGTGCAGGAGGAGGAAAAGACCAGGTCCTTCACCTTGTTCCGGGCCATGACACGCAGCAGGGTGACCAGCGAACCGATGTTGTTGTGGTAATACTTCAGGGGGTTGCGCACGCTTTCGCCCACGGCTTTGTCCGCCGCAAAGTGGATCACACTGTCCGGCTGCTCCACCACGAACACCTCCTGGAGTTCCTCGGCATCGGTGCAATCGATGCGGTGGATGCCCAAGCGCCGGCCGGTGATCTGCTCCAAGCCCCTGAGGACACGCTCATCGCTGTTGCGCAGGTCATCCACGATCACCGGTTCGATGCCCGCCGCCAACAGTTCCACGCAGGTGTGCGAGCCGATGAAGCCCGCACCACCGGTAACGATCGTCTTTTTCATGCTCCAACGCCCCACCGGGACGGGCGAAGATAGGCCGGGCAACCCAGGGGTCCCTTGCGCGGCATCCACCCTGCATCACCATCTTCGGCCCCCGTAGATGCGCTCCCGCCCCTCTTCTTCGCTGCTCGTGGTGCTGCTCGTGGTGCTGATCACCTCCGTGGTCTCTGTTCAAGGGCTGTGGACCGGAAAGGGTTCCGACGGATGGAAGGGCACCGTGCGCAGCGATGTGAAAGGCTATTATGGATACCTGCAGGCGCTGTTCCTGCGGAATGACCTGGGGCACGAACCCTTTGCGTGGGAATACGTGCGCTACACTTCCGACGGCCGCACCGTGAACAAATATTTCTGCGGCACCAGCTTGCTGATGGCGCCCTGGTTCGGCCTCGGGCATGCCCTGGCGCTCAAGGACCAGCAGGCTCCGAAGGATGGCTTGAGCATCCATGAAATGCGGGCGTTGAGCGTGGGTGCCTGGGTGTATCTGCTGCTGGGTTTGTTGGCCCTGCGTGCGCTGCTGCTGGGCATGGGCGTCCGCGATGCGGCAGTGGCCTGGACGGTGGCGGCCCTCGGCCTGGGCACGCAGTTGTTGCAGTATGCGGCCCTACAGCCCGGGTGGTCGCACATCTACTCTTTCTGCACCGCCGGCGTGTTCCTGCTGGTGTTGCACCGCATCCACCGGGGCGCGCACCCGTTGTGGTGGGTGGCCGGGGCCGCCCTCTTCGGGCTGCTCGTGCTCATCCGCCCGGTGAATGGTCTGATGGTGTTGGCCCTGCCCGTGGTGGCAGGCCGGGATACCTGGCCCCTGGTGCGGCGACTCTTTGCCCGTCCGGCCGTTTGGATCGCCGCCCTGCTCACCGCCGCGGCCGTGGTGGGCATCCAGCCTTTGCTGTGGTACCTGCAAACGGGCCATTGGCTTGCCTACGGTTATCAGGGAGAAGGCTTCCATTGGGACCGCCCGGAACTGTTCAAGGTGCTCTTCGGGTTCCGGCGCGGCTTGTTCCTTTGGGCCCCCGTGCTGCTGTTGGCCTTGGCGGGGACGTTCCAATCGTTGCGCCGCGACCGCACACGCGGGCTGGGCCTGGTGGCCTATTGGGCGGCCAACACGTACGTGATCAGCAGCTGGTGGATCTGGTACTACGGGAGCGGCTTCGGGAGCCGGGTCTTCGTGGATCACTATCCGGTGCTGGCCATTCCCTTCGCGCTGCTGCTGAACGACCTGACGGAACGCCGGTGGCGCATGGCGCAGGCTTTCATCGCGGGTTGCATCGCCCTGCTCGGCTTCCAGATGTGGCAGTACTACGTGGGCATCCTCCACCCCGAAAGCATGGACCGCCACAAGTACGCCTTCACCTTTCTCCGTTCCGGCGACCGCTTCCGCGACCAGCTGGGCGGCAACTACCAGGCGGCACCGTACAATCCCAACGGTATGGACGTGGTGTTGGAGGAGAGCTGCGGGCTGGAAGGCGGCTGCAGCCGGTGGCAGGGTGGCCGTATTGAGGAACGACCGGAGGCCCGCGCCAACGGGAGGGTGTGCGTCTTCGACGCAAGCACCGAGTACGGCATCACCTTTACGGCCACCACGGACCGGCTGCCCACGGGGCGTGCGCTCTTCCTGGAAGTGGGCCTGCAACGCTTTGAGGCCCGGGCAGGGGACTCCCATGCGATGCTGGCCATCACCGAAGTGGAACACGCCGACGGCGGCACCGCCTACTACGAGCCCTTCCGGATGAACCCCGTACCGCCGACGCCGGGCCGATGGGAGCAATTGGAATACCGGATACCGGTGCCTCCCTTGCAACCGGGCGACCGGCTCAGCTTCTACTTCTGGAACCAGGGCCACGCCGGCCAAGTGCTCATCGACGATGTGTTCATGCGGGTGAACGCCGTGCGCCCCTACTGAACGCGGTCCGTGCCGATCAGGTGGGAAAAGTGGGCCCAGCAGGATTTGAACCTGCGACCAACGGATTATGAGTCCGCTGCTCTGACCGCTGAGCTATAGGCCCGGTAACACCCGGAAAATGCAGTAGGATTTCTACTACGGCATAGCCCGGGTAACAGGGCGCGAAAGTAGCCGATGCCACCCTTACCGATAGCTTCACGCCCCATGCAAGCGTACAGTCTCTATGATACCATCCTGCTCGACCTGGGCGGCGTGCTGATCGATGTGGACTACATGGCCACCGCCCGGGCCTTCGCCCTGTTGGGTTTCCGCGATTTCGATGCGCTCTTCAGCAAGGCCAAGCAGGACCACCTGTTCGACGGCTTTGAGACAGGCGTCATTTCGCCGGCGGAATTCCGCCAACGCATCCGTGACATCCTGGGTACACCCTTGACCGATGCACAGGTCGATGCCTGCTGGAATGCCATGTTGGGCCATGTTCCGCCGGAGCGGATCGACCTGGTGAAGCGCCTGAAGAAACGGTACCAAGTGCTGCTGCTCAGCAACACCAACGCAATTCATGTCCCGGCCTTTGAGGCGATCGTGGCGAGGGAGAACGGCATTGCCGATTTCAGCGCGTTGTTCCACGGTGCTTACTACAGTTGCGACATCGGCCTGCGCAAGCCCGATGCGGCAGCATTCCATACCGTGCTGGAACGGCATGGCAGCAGCCCGGCCAGCACACTCTTCATCGACGATAGCGTCCAGCATGTGGAGGGGGCGCGACGAGCGGGTCTGCATGCCGATCACCTGGAGCTGGCGAACGAGGACGTGTTGGGGCTGGTGAAGCGGCTGGGGTTGTTGGATTGACCGGACTGTGAAGCACAGCTCAGGGTGCCCTGCGGAAAACCGCTGAGGGAGCATCTGCCCGAGCCAGCCTTTGTCTACCGCACTGGCGGGCCAAGCGGAGCGTCAACCGGCGTAGCGGAACATCAGCCCCGCCCTTTTTTCTTCTTCGGAACAGGCAGGGGCAACACCTCCGCCATGCGTAGCAGGAGCTGGGGCAGCTTGTGGTTGCCGGTGACCATGTGCTCGGGCACCAGGTAGTAGTCCTTGGATCCGGGATAGGCCTGCGTCCGTTCACAGCGTACTTCAAGTTCAGCGCTTTCCGGCATGATTTTCAGCAATAACTGGTCGTCGCAGATGAAGCCCACGGTCTTGCCGTCGGCATAGATGGCGAACTCGCCGAACATGGGCTTCACGGTGAACCGTTCGGGCTGGCCCAGTTGCCCCAGGATGAAGGTGGCGGTGTCCTTGCTGGTGGCCATGGTTCAGCCGATTTCCTGGCATAGTTCGACCAGTACACCGTTTGCGCTCCTGGGGTGAACGAAGCACACCAATTTATTGTCCGCACCGGGCTTGGGTTCTTCGTTCAGCAAGGCGAAGCCTCCGGCCTTCAAGCGCTTCATTTCGGCACGGATGTCCTCCACCTCAAAGGCGATGTGGTGGATGCCCTCGCCGCGCTTTTCAATGGCCTTGGCGATGGGTCCGTCGGGCCGGGTGCTTTCAAGCAGCTCGATCTTGTTGGGGCCTGTCCGGAAGAACGAAGTGATCACTCCTTCGCTCTCCACGCCCTCCCGTTTATAGGAGGGAGCGCCCAGGAGCTTGGTGTACAATTCCTCGGCGGCAGCCAGGTCCTTCACGGCGATGCCGATGTGTTCAATGCGGATCATGCCGGAAAGGTACTCTTATGGGTCCCACGAAGCACCTCGCTCCGGGACCATCGACGCTTTGCGACGACCCTACGGGCACCCACCACGCATTGGCATGTGTGCTATCCGTTCGAGGCATTTGCACAAGGAGTTTCGGGTGAATGGCGGTTTGTGATGGGTGAATGGCAGAACCATCCTGAACGGGCATGCAGCCGTTTCTTGTTTCAGCTTTCAACCTTCCTGTTTCCTGTTTCAGCTTTCCTGTTTCAGCTTTCAGCTTTC